>JBILDS010000169.1:0-6876 GCA_044352505.1 Phycisphaerales bacterium | reverse complement strand
GAGCTTCAAGGTGGCCTCGGGCACCGACAGCCGCATCGTGCTCGACCAGAAGGGCGCGGAGCTTCTGCTTGGCCAGGGCGACATGCTGGTCGTCACGCCGAGCCAGACCGATGCGCGCCGCTCGCAGGGCACGCTCGTCGAGGACAAGGAGGCCCGCGCGGTCACCAAGTTCCTGAAGACGGTCGCTGCGCCGAGCTTCGAGCGGCAGCTGCTGACGATCCGCTCCGGCCAGGTCGCGAGTGGCGGCGGTGGCGACGGCGGCGAGGGCGGCGGCGATGCGGGTGGCGAGCGCGATCCGTTGTTCGATTCCGCCGTCGAGATCATGATCGAGTCGGGCCGCGGAAGCGTGTCGCTCCTGCAGCGGCGCCTCGCGATCGGCTACGGACGCGCGTCGCGGCTCGTCGACCAGATGGGCCACGCCGGCATCCTCGGCGAGCACAAGGGCTCTGTGGCGCGCGAGGTCGTGGTGACGATCGAGGAGTGGGCGCGCATGAAGGAGATGCGCGACGAGGCGGAGGCCTCGGGCACCGTGTTCCAGAAGCGCTACGACAACTCCGACGCCGATAGCGAGGCGTTGCGGTTCCACGACGAGGACGAGGACGCGGCGGAAACCGCTCGGCGGTGACCGCGCGGGGCCCGGAAACGGTGCCTGGCACGTGCCGTGAGGTGCCGCGAGCCAGACGGCACGTGCCTGGCACCAGACGAGCTTGACGCAAGTGCCTCCTGTGCTCGAACTTGCGACGACGGGCGCAGGTGCCTGGCACGTGCCTGGCACCTGCCGGCACCAGACGGCACGTGCCAGGCACCGTTTCTACACTTCGAGCCCGCATGGCGACCTTCTTCCCGATCGTTCCCTACGAGATCCGCGGCGAGGGCGACGAGCGCGCCTCGAACGAGCCCGAGCTCGTCATGCGCAAGTGCCTCGAGGACGCGCTGGCGGACAAGCCATGGATCGTCGTCCAGAACCTCCTCGTGCAGGATCCCGACGCCGTCGGCACGCGCGAACTCGACTTCGTCGTCATCGACCCCGAGCGCGGCCTCCTCATCATCGAGGTGAAGGGCGGCGACTACCGCCACTCGCCCGAGCATGGCTGGCACCGCTTCGTGCGCGGCGACATCCGCTTCGGCGACCGAGAGCCGCCGCAGCAGGCCATCAGCGCCATGTACGCCCTCGTCCGCGCGCTCGCGAACTATGGCAGCCACGACGAGCGCCACCCGCCCTACCTCCACGGCTGGTTCCTCGCCCTGATCGACGCGCATGTCGACTTCGGCACTGTCCCGCTCAGCGCCCGCAACCACATCCTCGGCGCCTCGCAGTGCAGGGAACCCGCGAGGCTCCTCCAAGAGCTCGAGGAGATGTTCGTGGCGCTGGCCTCGAAGTACCCGGAGGTGCCGCAGGGCGAGCGCTCGCCCATGCGCCGCATCGTCGACCGCCACATCCTGCCCACGATGAAGTCGGCGCTCTATGTGCGCGACGAGATCATGAACGCGCGCGTGGTCGAGCACGATGTCATGCGGCCCGTGCGCGGCATCGTCGACGCCACGCATCGCCTCGACCGCGTGCAGATCGAGGGCTTCGCGGGCACGGGCAAGACCTACGCCGCGCTCCACCGCGCGCGCCGCGAGATCGCCGACGGCCGCCGCACGCTCGTCACCTGCTTCAACGAGCCGCTCGCGACCGTGCTCGGCCGCACCCTGCGCGCGCGCCCCGTCGACGACGCGACGCCGCTCGACGCCGTCCGCTCCGGCCGCACCGTCGTGGCGAACCTCCACGCGCTTGCGGAGAGCGTGGCGAACGGGCTCGGCCGCGCGCCGTCCTCGGAGCTTGCGGCGGGCGTTCGCTACGACGCGATGATCGCCACGCTCGCCGACGCGGCGCGCGCGGGCGAACTCGGCGTCTTCGACTCGATCGTGATCGACGAAGGGCAGGACTTCACGCCCGCGATGCTCGACGCGCTCGAGGCCCTCGCGGGCCCAGGCGCCCGCATCGCGTTCTTCCACGACCCGAACCAGGCGATCTATCGCCGCAGCGACCCCGCAGCGACCGCGCGGCGCTTCGGGCCGCCGCTCGTCCTGCGGGAGAACCTCCGCAACTCCGTCTCGATCACGGAATTCCTCCGTTCGCTCGACCCGACGCGCCTCGAGGGGATCGAGGCGCCGCCCTCCGTGCGCGAAGGGCAGCCCGTCGTCGTCGCGGAGTTCGCGCCCGAGGACGCGGACGGGCAGCGCAAGGCGATCAACCGCATCGTCAGGCATCTCGTCGACCGCGAGGATGTCCGCCTCGAGGATGTCATGCTCCTCTCGCCCTTCCGCCGCGACCGCGGATGCCTCGCGGGAGAGACGATGATCGCGGGATTCCCCCTCGTCAATCTCGCGGAGTCCTTCAACCACGGCGCAGCCGATGTGCCGGCCGTCCGCTGGGAGACGCTCCATCGCTTCAAGGGCCTCGAGGCGCCCGCGGTGATTCTGCACGATGTTCGCGGCGCGGCGGAGAACGTCTCCTACGAGGCGATCCTCACTGCGTGCAGCCGAGCGCAGCACGCGCTGTACGTGCTGCGCTCGACCGACTACGCAGGCACCGCGCAGCTTCCCGTGCAAGGCACGCTGCCGTGAACGCCGATAGCAGCGGCATGTCGATCGACCCCGATTGGATCAGGCGTGGACTCGATGTTGCGATCGAGATGGCCGAGAAGGGCTGGCGCGAGGGCGGCATTCCGATCGGAAGTTCGCTGCTCGACGCGCGTGGTCATGTTGTCGCAGCAGGCCACAACCAGCGCGTGCAGTCGGGCGACCCCACCGCCCACGCTGAGGTCGACTGCATCCGCAGCGCAGGGCGCCGCCGCGACTGGCGCTCGCTGACGCTTGTGTCGACCCTCTCGCCCTGCCCGATGTGCTCGGGTACGGCGATCCTCTTCAAGATCCCACGCGTGGTGATCGGCGAGAACCGCACATTCATGGGCGCGGAAGACTGGATGCGGCACGAGGGCATCGCGCTCCACGTTGTCGACGACCCGCGCTGCGTCGCGCTCATGGAGCGGATGAAGCGCGAGAAGCCCGACCTTTGGGCTGAGGACATCGGCGAATGAGCGCTGCGCGACCGCTCATTCTGGTGACGGCGTTTGAGCCCTTCGGAGGAAGCCATCTCAATCCGACGATGGCGATTGTGAAGCTGCTCGAGTCGATGCCGTGCACGCATGGTGGGCGTGCGTACACCACGCTACCGGTCGTTGGCGGCACTGCCGTGGGCAGCGCATGGGACAGGGTTTCGCCGTTGATCGGTGCGCTCCAACCTGACGCGGTTGTCGCGTTGGGTGAGAGCGCAAAGGCAGACGCGATCACGTTTGAACGCGTCGCCGTCAACCTGCGCGACGGGCGCATCGCTGACAATGCTGGCGTGCTTGTCGTGGATGAGCCGGTGATCGAGGGAGGTTCCGATGCGATCTTCGCCACGCTTCCAGTACGCGAACTCGCGCGGGCGTGTGTTGACGCTGGAGTTCCGTCGACGCTCTCACTTTCCGCAGGGAGTTTCCTCTGCAACGAGTTGATGTATCGGCTTCTCGCCGACGACCGTGTCGGCCGAGCGGGATTCATCCATGTTCCACAACTTCCCGAGCAGTCGCACGCGCGCGGCGGGCCGATGATGGAGGCACGCATCGCCGCGGTCGGCGTGCATGCGGCGCTTGAGGCGCTGGCCGCGAGTATCACAATCCCCGCGCACAGAGGAGTACGCTGAACGATGAGCTGTATCGGCACGCTGATCCGCATTCCGCTTGGAACGATCCTCGGCTACATCGTGATGATGGGAGGCATCTTCGCGGGGCTCTCCGCGGTCATGGTGTTTGCGGGGGTTGACTTCTGCTACGACGGCGACTCGTGGGTGGCCTCGGACAGGTTCTGCGCGGTGAGCCTCGGCGTGACTGCCGTCGCCGCGTTTCTCGGTGGATTCACGGCTATGCGAATCGGTGGGACCATGGCGGTCGTGCTGGTGTGTGTGCTTGCTGCTGGACTCGGTTCTCTGAGCGCGCTTGGCATGCTGGGAGAGGCCGACGAGATCCGGCTCAAGGATCGACCTGAGCAGCGACCCGATGATCTCGGTGCGCTGCAGGCGGCGCGGTGGAGCGAGAACCCGAACGAGTGGGAGTGGGGCAACGTGGCAGCAAGCTTGGCTGGACTCGCGGTCGGCGCCGCCGTCGGCAAGGGTGCACCACGCGAGCCGAAGCGCGCGAAGTCGAAGTCGCGCGAGTGACGGAACGTGCACGGCACGTGCACCGATTGGGCGGCTTCCGACGGTTGGCGAACGGGGTATTCCTGCGAAAAGAAACAGCGGCTGCCGAAGCAGCCGCCGTTGTGCTTTATGTTTCTCACGAGCGAGGCAACGTCCGCGGCAGCGGCCGTCCGCTCACGCCTTGAAGCCGGCCTTGTACTGGGCGACCGCGGCCTTGAACTCGTCCTCAATACCCTTAAAGCTCTTCGCCGTCGCGAGCTTCGCGCGGAGATCCGCCTTCTGCGCGCGGAAGAGCGAGAGCAAGCCATCCTCAAACTTCGACACTGCGGGAACCGGGATGTCGTCGAGGAAGCCACGCGACGCAGCAAAGATCGAGATGCACTGGTCGATGACGTCGAACGGCTTGTACTGACCCTGCTTGAGCAGCTCGACCATGCGCGCGCCGCGGTCGAGCTGGCGCTTCGACGCAACGTCGAGGTCGGTGCCGAGCTGCGCGAACGCCTCGAGCTCACGGTACGCCGCGAGGTCAAGGCGGAGCGAGCCCGCGACTTCCTTCATCGCCTTGATCTGGGCGTTGCCGCCGACGCGCGACACCGAGATACCAACGTTGATCGCAGGACGCAGACCAGCCGCGAAGAGCTCGGGCTGGAGGTAGATCTGGCCGTCGGTGATCGAGATCACGTTCGTCGGGATGTACGCCGACACGTCGCCTTCCTGCGTCTCGATGATCGGGAGCGCGGTGAGCGAACCGCCGCCGTTCTCGGCGGAGAGCTTGGTCGCGCGCTCGAGGAGACGGGAGTGCAGGTAGAACACGTCGCCGGGGTACGCCTCGCGTCCGGGCGGACGGCGGAGGAGAAGCGACAGCTCGCGGTACGCGACGGCCTGCTTCGAGAGGTCGTCGTACACGCAGAGGACATGCTTCGGGGTCTTACCGTTCTTGCCCTGCCACATGAAGTACTCGCCCATCGCGCAGCCCGCGTACGGAGCGATGTACTGGAGCGGCGCAGCGGCTGATGCACCCGCGTTCACGACGATGGTGTAGTCCATCGCGCCGTTCTTGCGGAGGGTCTCGACGACGCCCGCGACGGTCGAATCCTTCTGGCCGACGGCGACATAGATGCAGACGACCGCATCTTCGGTGCCCCAGTACTGCTTCTGGTTGATGATCGCGTCGAGGCAGACCGCGGTCTTGCCGGTCTTGCGGTCGCCGATGACGAGTTCGCGCTGGCCGCGGCCGACGGGAACCATCGAGTCAACGGCCTTGATGCCGAACTGGAGCGGCTCCTTCACCGGCTGACGGGCGGCGATGCCGGGGGCGACGATATCGACCTTCTGGCGGCCTGACGCGTTGATCGCGGGACCACCGTCGATGGCGTTCCCGAGCGGGTCGACGACGCGGCCGAGGAGTTCGGGGCCGACGGGCACCTCGAGGAGGTTGCCGGTCGCGCGGGCGGTGTCGCCCTCGCGGATCGCGGTCGCGTCGCCGTAGAGCACGCAGCCGACGGTGTCGAGCTCGAGGTTCATCACCTGACCCATGACGCGGCCACCCGCGCCCTGGAACTCGATGAGCTCGCCTGCCATCGCCTTCGAGAGGCCGTACACGCGGGCGATGCCGTCGCCGACTTCGACCACCTGGCCGACTTCGGAGATCTCGAGCTTGCCCGAGTACTGCTCGATTTCCTGGCGAATGACTGTCGTGATCTCGTCGCTCTTGATCTTCACGGGTGGGTCCTCAGTGATGCGGGGCGTTCGCCCGGCGGGAAAGAAGCTGAATGCTGGTGCGATTTATGCGAGGAAGTTGCCGAGGCGCGAGCGCATCGCGGTCGTGCCGCGAGCGGCGACCGCATCGCGCATGTTTCGAAGTTGGGTTTCGACGGAACCGTCGATGAGCTGGTCACCGATCCGAAGCTTGACGCCACCGATCATGTTTGGATCAGCGTATTGATGAATGACTGCGTCCTTGCCGTAGGCTTCCTTGACGCCGCCCTTGACGGTTGCGACGACATCGGGAGATGCCTGCCCGGTCACCGTGAACATGTCGACTTCGACGCGCCCGAGGCGGGACTGGAGAAGCCCGTCGAACGCGTCGGCGATGTCTGCGATCCGGCCAGCGCGACCGTGCGCCGCAATGACCATGACGAAGCGGTAGACAAGATCCGACACGCGACCTTTGACGGCCTTCTCAAGCGCGGCCTGGCGCGCCTTGTTGCCGATGATCGGAGTCTTGAGAAACTCCACAAAGCGCTTGTCGCCTCGGATGACTTCGGCGAGGGACAGGAGTTCGGCCGCGCAAGACTCAGCGAGTCCAACCCCGCCTTCCTTGTCGCAGACCTCGAGGAGACTCGACGCGTACACGCTCGCGATTTCGTCGATGTTCTGGGTGGTTGGCATGGGTAGGTACGGCGTCGTGATGCGTTCGAGTGCGAGGCGAGGCTGTGAAATCTGGGGGGTGGTATCAGAGCGGTCGCGTGAGGACGTTTAGTTGCGACCCCGGGCGAGTTCCGCAAGGCTCTCAGCCACAAGCCGCGACTGATCCGACGCGCCAACTTCGCGACGAAGGATCTTCGATGCCATCGATGCGGCAAGCGTGACCGCGTGCTCATTGATTTCGCGAACCGCGCTCTCGCGCGCGGACTGGATGTCGGCGAGTG
>JBILDS010000022.1:0-22371 GCA_044352505.1 Phycisphaerales bacterium | reverse complement strand
GATCTTGTAGCGGCGGTAGCCCTCCTTGAAGGGCTTCCCGTCGATGAAGCAGACCTTCGACGCCACGGTCTCGCCGCCGCGCAGGTGCGCGATGTCGATCGCCTCCATGCAGCGAATCGGCTGCTCCGCGCCGAGGACGCGCGCGAGGCTGCGCGCGCCCGCTGCCGGATCCTGCACGAAGCCCGTCGCCTCGGGCTGCCAGTCGAACTCGGCTTCGTCTCCCCTCGCACTTCCGCGCGTCTCGCGCTCGTCGAGCTTCTCGATCGCCTTGATCTGGTCGCGCAGCACGGCCGCGCGCTCGAAGTCGAGCCGCGCGCTCGCAGACTCCATCTCCTCGCGCATCTCGCGCAGCATCGCGCTGCGCTTCGAGCCGAGGAAGCGAATGAACCGCTCGATGTCGGCGCGGTACTCATCCTTCGTGATGCGCGCCGCGCACGGCGCCGTGCACTGGTTGATCGCGGCCAATAGGCACGGCCGGAAGAGACGGTTCTTCGGATCGCCGTCGACGATGTCGAGCTCGCAGGTGCGGTACTTGAAGACGCGCTGCAGCAACTGCATCGCGTGCCGAAGGGCGCCGACGGAAACGAATGGCCCGTACAGCCGCGCACCCTTGAAGCGCTCGTTGGCGGGATCGCGCGTGATGTAGACACCGGGGAAGTCGTCGCGCATCGTGACCGCGAGATACGGGAATGTCTTGTCATCCTGCAGCCGGTCGTTGAACGGCGGATGGATATCCTTGACGAGACGCGCCTCCATAAGGAGCGCCTCCCATTCGCCTTCGCAGGGAATAAAGTCGAAATCCTCGACCACCTCGAGCATGGGCTGCTTGCGCGGTCCGAGATCCGCAGAGGGAATGAAGTAACTCGACACTCGGTTCGGAAGAACGGACGCTTTGCCCACGTACAGCACGGCGCCGGCAGCGTCCTTCATGAGGTACACCCCGGGAACGTCGGGGAGTTTCCGCGCCTTGGCCGCCAGTCGGGAAAGCCGCTCCGCCCGGCTCTCAGTTGGCTCCGCTGCGTCCGAGGAATCGCGATCGGGGGGTATTTCTTGCGAGCGCGAAGACATCGTGCACCCAATGTAGGCGGAAGAAACTCGGAATTCGCGTTGAAATCCGCATGATCGGACCTCAACCCGAGCGAACCGACGCGGTACACTTGCGCTTCCTGAAGTTCGGGCGGACACCGTGCCGATCCACCCGCTTCAGGAACGCCGCTGCGGAAGGTCTGCAGCGACGAACCGACCCGCGTGTCGCGGGAGTACGAACCCACGTCTGGCCAGACATCTTCCGAAACTGGACCCGACACGCGCATCACGGCACACAGAAGGAGACTCCTCTATGAAGACTATCGCTACCCTCGCTGCCCTGACCGCCTTCGCCTTCCTCGGCGCTTGCGCGAGCACCCAGAACACCACCGCTCCGGGCGCTGTCGGCGAGAAGAAGTCCGGCTGCTGCGCAACGGCGAAGGCTGATTGCTCGTCCAAGTGCTCGACGGCCGCTGCCCCTGGCGCGGTTGGCGAGAAGAAGGCTGACTGCTCGGCGAAGTCCGAGTGCTCGGCTGCAAAGACCGCTGCCCCCGGCGCGGTTGGCGAGAAGTCGGGCTGCTCCGCTGCCAAGACCGAGTGCTCTGCGGCCAAGTCGGCCCCGGGCGCGGTCAGCGGCAAGAGCGACTGCTCGACCAAGTCGAGCTGCGCTTCGAAGTGCTCTTCGACCAAGGGTTGATTGACCAAGGGTTGATTGACCAAGGGTTGATTGACCAAGGGTTGATTGACCAAGGGTTGATTGACCACGGGTTGATTGACCACGGGTTGAATCGCTGAGGCCTCAATCCTCACACTCACCCCACGGTTGATGCATTTCGTCGGACGTTCAGACCGAAGACCTGTCAGGGTCCTCAACACGAACGCTCAGAGACCACGTGGAATCCATCGGGAAACCATCGGAAACCACGGACAGATGAAGCCGACCCTTCGGGTGTCGACGCAAATCAAACCTCTGGATCCGTACTCTCAGCGCCCGGCCTCGTGCCGGGCGCTGTGCTTTTCGGCCGCCGTTCGCGGCGTCCACCGTTGTCAAACCGATTCCGTATCATCGCGGCATGAGCCTGCGCCCCTTCTGTTCTGCCGTTTCACGCCGACTGCCCATGGTGCTCGGCGTGCTTCTGATCGCGCCACTTGCGGCTTGTCATGAGCCGACGCGCGCGTACCACGACGCAACCCATGGCTGGGCGGTGTTCGGAACGCTGGTTCCCACCATGCGCGAAGTGGATCCTGAGATCACTCCAGCGCAAGTGGAAGAGCATGTTGGAACCGATCGCCGCGTGGTGCTGAGCGGATACGTCGCCGACGTTTGCCAAACCATGGGCTGTTGGCTTGAGATCGAGGACGAGGCCGGAGCCAAGGTCTTCGTGATGAACCTCAATCACGCATTCTTCATTCCACGAAACGCGCGCGGGCGCCCTGTGCACGCCGTTGGATGGGCGGTTGTCGAAGAGCACTCCGTCGAACTTCTCAAGCACCTCGCGATGGATGCGGGGCGACCGCAAGCGGAGATCGATGCGATCAGCGAACCCATGACACGAACGCTGTTCATTGCGGAATCAGTGATTCTGCCACCAGGCGGTCTTGAACCACCGCCGAAGCCACTTCCTGCAGAAGAAGAACTTCCAGCAGTTGATACATCCATGACGCCGAAGCCGGCAGACGCGCCGACCAGCGGTGAGGGTTCTACTTCGTGACTTTGCAGCCAACTCTCCTCCGCCGCGGGCGAATCATCGACGCCGCGCAGGCGATCGATGGCGAAGGCGACCTCCTCATTGTGGACGGGCGCGTGGCGAAGATCGCCCTCGGTCGCAGTATCGACGCGCCCGAATCGGCAAGGGTGATCGACTGTGGCGGCAGATTCGTGACGCCAGGCTTGATTGATCCTCACGTCCATCTCCGCGAACCCGGCGGCGAAGCGAAGGAAACCGTACGAACTGGCTCTGCGTCCGCACTTGCGGGCGGCTTCACCAGCGTCTGTTGCATGCCGAACACGTCGCCCGCTCTCGACACCGCCACCACGGTGCGAGCTGTGCAGCGCGCGGCGCGCGAGGCCGCAAACGCGCGCGTTTTCGTGGTGGGTGCGGCCACCGTTGCACGGAAGGGCGAGCAACTCGCGCCCATGCATTCGATGGCGTCTGCGGGCGCCGTTGCGTTCTCCGACGATGGCGAGTGCATCATGCACCCCGCGATGATGCGGCGCGTGCTTGAAGTGTGCGCGTCGCTTGGAAAGACGTTCATGCAACACTGCCAGGATCATCATCTGAGCGAAGGCGGCGTGATGCATGAGGGCCCGACCGCGACTCGGCTCGGCCTTCTTCCCTGGCCGCGCGAAGCGGAAGAGATCATCGTCGAACGCGACGTGCGCCTGAACAAACCAATCGGAGCCCGCTACCACGCCCAGCACCTTTCCTCGGGCGGCAGCGCTGCCATTCTGCGCCGCGCGCGCGCCGAAGGCATCCGCTGCTCAGGCGAGGCGAGTCCCCATCACCTCCTACTGACCGACGAAGCGTGCGAGGGCTACAACACGCAAGCGAAGATGAACCCGCCGCTGCGCACCGCGCGCGACATCGCTGAGTTGAAGGCCGCGATTGCCGACGGCACCATTGACGTATTGGCCACGGACCACGCGCCCCACACCGCAGCCGAGAAGGCGCGCGACTTCGCAAGTGCACCCTTCGGCATCATCGGCCTCGACTGCGCGCTCCCGCTCTACGCGAAGGCGCTCGTCGAAGATGGCGTCATCGGTTGGCCGCGCATGATCGAGCTCATGACGCGCACTCCCGCAGCGCTGTGTGGACTCGACGCACTCGGCCTCGGATCACTCGCGGTGGGTGCCCCCGCCGACATCACCGTGATTGATCCAACCCTCGAGTGGACCATTAACGTGAACGAGTTCGCGTCGAAGAGCCGCAACTGCCCCTTCCACGGCTGGCGCGTGCGTGGTCGTGCGGTTTGCACGGTTGTCGGCGGTCGAATCGCGCACGAACTGCCTGCGCTTCTCCACGCATGAACTCGCCGTTGGGCGTGCTCGCACGTACGTCGAGCGGCGTGCGCCCACGCGTTACTGCGGGCACGCTCCCCATGCGCCAAGGAAGAGCGCAAGATCGGGCGCGTCGACAACTCCGTTGCCGTTGAGGTCGAAGCGGGCATCGCTTCCGCCCCACGCGGAAAGGAGCGTCGCAAGATCGGGTGCGTCGACCACACGATTGCCATCGAAGTCCCCAACGCACGGCGGGATTGGCTGGAAGAGATCGAGACTGCGCTCATGCGCCCGAGCGGCCACTTGTGAACCCAACACGCGACCGGGGTAATCGTCAAACGACGGGTGAATGCCGCCGAGAATGCGCGACTGCCCAGAGTTGTCGGCTGCGTCGTAGTACGTGGCCCATTCAAAGTCGAAGGTCTCGCTGGGGCCATCCTCAAACACGAGGAACTGGTTCTGAACGCAGGTGTAGATGGCCATCCCACCCGGGAAGTACTCCGTTCCGGTGAGTCGCGTGAGCATCTCTGCGCCGGCGCGGCTGTAGGTCGAGTGACCAGACACGTAGCCGGCAAAGGGCGGCGTGACGAACGATGGACGCTGGTACGGCACCCAGTTTCCGCCGAGCATCCAGTGGACGCCGGAGTACTGTGTCGCGGGATCTCCCGGGGCATTCGGCCACGATCGAACCGCGATCTGACCCTCGTAGCCCGCCAGTTCTTCGTGTCGCTGACCAGGCGCGGTCGTGGCGGCGCTAATCAACTCAACCACGCCCGGAAGAAGGTGGATGCCGTTGCTGTTGAACGAGGGCAGGAGCGGATCACTGCACTGGCCGTTCTGCACAAGGGCGCGAATGGCCGTGATCGGTCGGCTTGCGTCGTAATAGCCCTTGACGCCCCACGCCGTCACCGCAGCGTCGTGCATGGCGCCGTTGAGCGCCACGTACATCTTCACGTCCCACTCCAACGGGCTAAGTTCGGGGCCGCTACCACCCATGCGACGCTCAAAAGCTGGGTGTTCCACCACGTGATTTGCAATCTCATTCCAGTGACCGGGAGGCGTGGTCGAGCTCGGGCCATCAGCCCAGAACTCCGCAAGACAACGCGCCCAGTCGCCGCGCTTGACCACGTTCGGTTCATATGGAAGCCCCGTCGCAGGATTGATGAGGCGACCGCTGCCGGTGTCCGCACCCAGCGGATTGTTGCCCATCGAACGCGGAGAGATATCCATCATCACACCGTCGTCGGGCGTAAGCCATGAGCTCTTGATCAAGACCTCTTCATGACCCGCTCGGAAATCTGCATCGCCGAAACCATTCAGAACCGGAACCGGTGGCGGATTGAAGTAGACGCCAGGTCGGCTCGGATCCATGTCGGACGCGAGCATGCCGTACGGTCGCACGAAACCCCAGAACGGCGCAAGCTTCGGGGGAAACCCGCCAGGAATGACGTTCCCATTCTGATCAACGTAGAACGTGAGCGAGAGCGCCTGGTAGCGGCTTGGGTTGCTGACCGTTGGATTGAATGGAAGCGCAACGACGAGTGCCTCGTTGACATCCTGGTATGTTCCGGATTCCGTGGCATGGTTGAACTGCTCACGCGAACCGTCGGAGTAGGCCCACGCAATCAACTGCGCCGCAATGCGGTTGCCGACCGCGGCGGGAGAATTGCCAACGGTCGTGGTGATGTTTGTCGGATATCCAAGCGCCGACATTCGTGCGTCGAGAATGGGATTGATGAGCGCCGCATTCGGACTCACCGCGAAGCGATGCTTCATCACGCGATAGGCCGCATACGAGACCGACTCGTGTCGTGCAGCCTCGATATCGGTGGCGGAAATCTTCTCGTGGAATGCATAGCCGCGGGCGGTTGGGTCATACGCCGCCCACGCGTCGTACATGGCAACCGACACATGGAACAGGTTGCGCGCCTGCACCGGCGGACGCACGGTGTCGCGCTTGATCGACGACAGCATGGTGTCGTTCCACTGTCGAGCCACAGACGTTGTACCGTCGGCGTCGGCGGAACCCGCCACGAAGGTGGCGGCAACCACGGTGGACGCGAGAGCGAGAGCGCGGACTCGTGCGGGCAGCATGATTTGAATCTCCAGTTGTCGCGGGCGAAGGGGCACGCTTGTACTCCTCGGAAGGTAATCGCATTTCTCAGTGTGGCAACGGAATTTCGCCGAAAGTACCCGGTTTTGCGCGTCGAAACCCCGCCCGAAGTTCCGTCTGCGCGGCGTACACTATCTGCCCGGGTCGCCGCTCCCACGACCGGATCATGCCCCCAATCGGGCTTCAGGATGAGCGCGTCACGCCCGCGCGCTCGGCTGAACGCCCACGCTCCGCCCGAGCCCGCCACAACCTCGTTCTTCGCCGAACCCCTGCTCGCACATGACGTTCGATCTCAAATCCACCCTTGCACAGCACGCTGGTCGCGGGCATGAACTCCACGCGGAGCACGTGAACCCGCGCTTTGCGACCGTACTGCGCACGATCGGTTACGACCGCGACTACGTGCGTGCCGAGGGTCCCCACCTCTTTGACCGCGCCGGCAACCGCTACCTCGACTTTCTCGGGGGGTACGCGGTGTGCAATTTTGGCCGCAACCACCCCACCATTCGGCGGGCGCTCGAGGATGCGTTGTCGCTCGACCTCGCGAGCATGGTGCAGTTCGAGGCGCCGCTCCTCTCAGGCCTTCTCGCGGCCGAGCTCAAGCGCCGGATTGGGCGCGGACTTGACTACGTCTTCTTCACGAATTCTGGCACCGAAGGGGTCGAGGCTGCCATCAAGTTCGCGAAGTGCGCGACCGGGCGCCCCGCGTTGCTCTACGCGCCGAAAGCGTTTCACGGGCTCTCGTCGGGGTCGGTGTCGCTGAACGGCTGCGACAGCTTTCGCCAAGGCTTCGCGCCATTCCTTCCCGACTGTCGGCAAATCGCATTCAACGATCTTGCGGCACTCGAGCGCGAACTCGCGAAGGGCGATGTTGCGGCGCTCATCATCGAGCCAATCCAAGGGAAAGGCGTGAACATCCACGCGCGCGGCTATCTCGCGGAAGCGTCGCGTCTCTGTCATCGATACGGTGCCCTCTTCGTTGCCGATGAGGTGCAGACCGGCCTCGGCCGCACTGGAACCTTCCTCGCGATCGACCAAGAGGACGACGCGCGTGGCCCGGTCGAGCCAGACATGGTGGTGCTGTCGAAGGCGCTCTCGGGCGGATACGTGCCGGTGGGTGCCGTGCTCGTCAAGGGAGATGTCTGGAGGAAGGTCTTCACGTCGCTTGACCGCGCGATCGTGCACTCTTCGACCTTTCACCAAGGTGCGTTGGCCATGACAGCGGGACTGGCCAGCCTCGCGGCGTACGACGAGACGAACGCAGCGGAAAACGCTCGCGACATGGGCGCTCGCATCAAAGCGGGTGTCGAGGCGATGATGCCGCGATTCGAGATGCTGAAGGAAGTTCGCCAGCGCGGGCTGATGATTGGGATCGAGTTTGGGCCGCCGAAGTCGCTCCTTCTCAAGGCAAACTGGGCCGCGACGCATGCGATGGACAAGAACCTCTTCGCACAAGCAGTTGTGGTTCCGTTGATGGAAGATCACCGCATCCTCTGTCAGGTGGCCGGACACAACCAAGACGTCGTGAAGCTCATTCCCCCGCTCATCATCGATGCGTCGGATGTGGAGTGGTTCCTGCGCGCGTTTGAGAGCGTGATGGTGAGTCTCCACAAGCCGACGGCGACCGTCGGCCTGCTTGCGCGTCTTGGTAAGAACACGCTCTTCGGCGCACGGCGTGACACGAGCGCGCCGACCGAGGCCGCGCAGCCGTGATCGCGCGACTGGCTGCGTTTGTGACGCGTTGGCCTCGCGCCGTCGTTACTGCGTCGGTTGTGTTGGCTGCGCTCGGCGCGTGGCTCGGTGCATTCCATCTGACAATCGACAGCGACACCGATTCACTGATTGCGCCCGAGCGGCCATTCATGCGCGACTACCGCGCGTTTCTCGCTGAGTTTGGCGACCTTGAGGGGGCGATCATCGCGGTTGACCCACGCGGCGACCATGTTGCCGCTGAAGCCGCGGTTGACTTTCTTGCCACCGCGCTGGCACAGCACCGGGTTTCCGCGTTTCTCGAGCCATACGAGCAGTGGCGGCTTGCGTCGTGGAGCGCAAGTGATGCAGAGCTGACCGCGATGGCGGCTGTCGCGCCTGCGCTCGGCGCCGTGGCAGCCGGGCGCGATGGCGAGCAACCGCTCGTTGCGCTCGAACTTGCCAAGCCGCGCCCCCGTGCTTATCTGCGCGCGCCGGGCGGAACCATTCTGCTCATCGATGTGCGCTTTGAGAAGCGCTTCGCTGATGCCGAGCCGTTTCGCATTGCAGTCGACGACATCCGCGCACGCATCGAAGAAGCTCGCGCGAAGTTTCCGACCGTTGAGATCGGCCTCACCGGAAAACCGGTGCTCCAGCATGACGAGATGGCAACCGCGACCGCAGACATGACGCGCGCGAGCATCGGATCGATGGCGCTCATCGTGGTTCTGTTCGCACTCTTCTTCCGCGGACTGCGTCGACCGCTGCTGGCAACCATCGCATTTCTCATCGCCACGGCGTGGACCTACGGCGCAGCCACGTTACTTGTCGGGCACCTCACGCTGCTTTCCATGGTGTTTCTGCTTGTTCTCGTGGGCGCAGGGCTTGACTACGGCGTGCATGTGGTCAGCCGCTACGCGGAGATGCGCCGAGCAATGCCGCGCACCGATGCCGTCCGTGCGGCGGTTGCGTCGGTTGGACCAGGACTGCTCGCGGGCGCGATTGCCACCGCGGCCGTGTTCCTTCTGGCACTCTTCGGCAGCTTTGGCGGACTGCGAGAACTTGGCGTGATTGCCGCTGCCGGCATTGTGTGCTGCGCAGTCGCCATGCTGACTGTGCTCCCGGCGCTTCTTGTTCTTGTCGGCGATGGCCGCACCGTGCCGACCACTCCGGAACGCCTTCAAACGGCCCCCACGGCGCCGCTGCGGCGTGTGGCCCTGCTTGCGCTGCTGCCGGTTGCTCTCCTGATTTCGGTTGCAGCCCTCGCCGGCGTGCGCTTTGACTTGAACCTCCTCAACCTGCAATCGCCGGGGCTTGAGAGCGTGGAGTGGGAGAGGCGCCTCCACCGCGACAGCGTGGCGGCATCGTGGTACGCCGTCTCGATCGCCGACTCATTGGAAGAAGTCGCGCGACTTGAGGCGCTCGCCAAACAGGAGCAGGTCATCCTGCGAACCGACTCGGTGCTGTCGATCATCGCGCCAGAAAGCGACGCGCGGCGCGCGTTGCGCGCACGCCTTGCCGCGATTGATCTCCCTCCAAGCCTCGAGCACCCCACGGCTGTAAGAGAGGCCGCCCGCGCGATCCTCGAAGGGGCACGCATGTCGCTTCGAGATGTGCTCCCGGCAGCCGTTCGCGATCGGATGGTGTCAGAGGGCGGGCGCTACCTCGTTCAGTACTTCCCGAGCGGCGATGCTTGGATTCCTCGAGAACTCGGCCGCTTTGTGGCTCGCGTGCGGTCGATCGATCCGAGTGCCACCGGTGTACCCATGACGCAACACCACTCGATGGACGACATGGTGAAGACGTTCCTGGTTGTCTCGCTTCTCTCGCTCGCTGCAATCGCGATCATTGCGTGGAGCGATCTTCGCAGCGCGAAACTTGCATTGCTCGCTGTTGTCGTCGTTGTCGCGGGTATTGGCATGTTGATCGGCGCAATGCCCATCTTCAATCTGTCGATCAATCTCGCAAACTTCTTCGCGGTTCCCATGCTGATTGGACTCAGCGTCGACAGCGCAATCCACATCATGCATCGAGCGCGACAAGACGCATCTCGACTTGCCGAAACCGTGCGCACCGTGGCGTTCACCGCACTCACCACCGCGATCGGCTTCGGCGCGTTGGTGTTCGCCGATCATCGTGGTATGCGATCACTCGGCGCCGTGATGCTTCTTGGAAGCCTGTGCGCGATGTATGTCGCGTGCGTGGTGTTGCCGGTGATCTTGCGCCGCGGCGTGGTTACTTGCACGCGCCCCAATTCACCAACAGAATCGTGAGATCTTCGCCGCCGACCACGCCGTCACCGTTCAGATCGAAAAGCGCCGATGGCGCGCCCCAATTGGTGAGGAGAATGGCGAGGTCGTCGCCGTCCACGCTGCCATTTCCGGTCAGATCCGCAGGGCACGCGCTCGCGTCGTCGGGCTCGAAGAGCGCGAGAGATCGCGTGACCGCGCGACCCGCGATCTGCGTTGCCAGAACGCGTGCTGGCAGATCATCGAATGACGGGTGAATGCCGCCGTAGATGCGCGACTGACCCGCACTATCCGATGCGTCGTAGTACGTGGCCCACTGGAACTCGAACGTCTCGCTTGGACCATCTTCAAACACCAAGAAGTTCCCAGCGTTGCAAGTAAACGCGCCCATTCCACCCGGGAAGAACTCGCTGCCGGTGAGCCCCGCGAGCACGGTGGCAGCGCTGCGGCTGAACGTGGAGTGACCGGAGATGTAGCCCGCAAAGGGCGGCGTGACGAAGTTCATGCGCTGATACGGAATCCAGTCGCCCGCAAGCATCCAGCGCACGCCGGAGTACTCGTTCGCGGGGTCGGCCGGCGTTCCGGGCCAGCTCAGCACCGCGATCTCGCCCTCGTGTCCAGCAAGCGCTTCGTGCCGCTGCCCGGTCGCTGTGGTCGCAGCGGTAATGAGCTCGACCACCCCGGGAACCAAGTTCAATCCGTTCACGCTGTAAGACGGTTGCGTTGGATCGCTGCACTGCCCATTCTGGGCAAGCGCTCGGATGGCCGTGATCGGACGCGAGCCGTCGTAGTGGCTCTTCACGCCCCAAACGGTGATCGCTGTGTCATGCAGTGCGCCGTTCAGTGCCACATACATCTTGACGTCCCATTCGAGCGGGTCGAGTGCAGGGCCGGTACCGCCCATCCGGCGCTCGAACGCGGGATGGTCGACCACAGCATTCGCAATCTCGTTCCAGTGCCCCGGGGGTGTGGATGAAGTCGGGCCGTCTGCCCAGAACTCCGCCTTACAACGGGTCCAGTCGCCGCGGCGCACCACATTGGGTGCATACGGAAGACCGGTGACTGGATTCAGCGCATGGCCAGTGCCAGCATCGCTCCCGAGCGGGTTGTTCCCGAGCACCCCCGGAGAGATGTCGATGGTTGCGCCGTCATCGGGCGTGAGCCACGCCGAACGCACGAGGACTTCTTGATGACCCGCACGGAACTCAGCGTCGCCAGCACCGTTGAGAAGCGGCACCGGAGGCGGGTTGAAGTAGACGCCTGGTCGCGATGGATCCATGTCACCCGGTTGGAGCGCGAATGGCCGCACGAATCCCCAGAACGGCGTCAGTCGTGACTGCACGTTCGTCGGAATGATCTGCCCCTTCGGACCAACGGTGTGTCCGAATGCGACCGGCTGCCAGTGATTCGGGTCAACTACGTTGGGCGTATAGCTGAGTCTGAAGACGAGTCCCGGGTTGACGACGGGGTAGCTTCCCGGGACGGCCGCGTGATTGAACTGCTCGCGCGAGCCGTCCGATTGCGCCCACGCAATCAACTGCGCTGCGACGCGATTGCCAACGGCCGCGGGCGAATCGCCGATCGACGTGGTCACGCCCGTCGGGTAGCCGAGTTCAGCCATGCGCGTGTTCAAGAACGAGCTGATGAGCGCAGCCTGCGGACTCGCTGCGAAGCAGTGCGAAAGCACGCGATACGCGGCGTACGAAACTGCCTCGCGCTGCGCGACATCGACGTCTGTGGCCGCGATCTTCTCATTGAAGAGGAACGGCTTGGCCGTCGGCTCAAACGCTGCCCATGCGTCGTACATGGCAACCGAAAGGTGATAGAGGTTGCGCGCCTGCACCGGCGGGCGCGGGGTGTCCTTGCGAATCGAGGCGAGAATCGTCTCGTTCCAACCCCGGGCAACGCTGTCCATCGCCTGCGCGGTGGAGTCGATTCCGGCGAATCCCGTGGCGACGGCAACGGCGAGTGCGAACTTCATTCCGATCCGATGTGATCCGTGTGGCATGACAGTTGGTGTCCTTCAGCGATGAGGCGAGAAATGCGGCCAACTCCTGTCGCGAACGGGTGTCAGAAACGCAAAGTCATTCAAAAGCAAGAGTTACCGCGCATGACCGAGTGGGAGACGTGTACGCCCGGAAGAAACGCACGCAAACTATCGCCCCTCCCCGCACAAGCGCAAGAAAAGTTTGGCGAAAGATCGAAAGTTGTCAACCAAGGCCGTTGACCGGCGTCTCGATACTCGATCCGGCCTGCGCCGAAATCCCACCCTCTGTTGGCGGAAATCCGGCTCCGAGCACAACGGGCGCGTTCAGACCATCTCCGGTTCCACGCCCGAAGGCAGGGCCGCCAGAAACCGCTTCCCGTAGAACTTGGTGACCACGCGTGGGTCGAGAACCACGATTCGCCCCGCGTCGTCGGCGCCGCGAATGAGCCGGCCTACCCCTTGCTTAAATCGCAGCACCGCACGGGGCAATTGGTCGTCTCGGAAGCTGTTACCCCCCGCCGCTTCGATGCGCTCGTGGCGCGCCTGAATGAGCGGATGATCCGGCACGTCGAACGGAAGTTTCGTGATGATGACGTTGCGCAGCGCGCGGCCGCGCACGTCGACACCCTCCCAGAAACTCGACGTTCCGAAGAGGACGGAGTTCTCTCGCTCGCGAAAGAGCTTCAGGAGATGACTGCGCTCGCCGTCCTCGCCGTGAATGAACACCGGATAGCCAGCGCTGCGCAGCACGGGTGCACAGCGTTCCGCGACCTCGCGCAGCGCACGGAAACTCGTGAACAGAACAAACGCACCTCCGCCCGTTTCCTCGATTTGCCGAAGAATCCGCGGCACCAACTCGCGGACGGCTTCAGGGGCATCCGGCGTGGGCATCGTGCGGTCGATCATCACCCGCATGTTGCTTGCGTAATCGAAGGGACTCCCAAGGGCGAGCGTCTTCGCTTCGTCGCAGCCGAGTCGCCCGATGACATGCGAGAAATCGTCTCCAGCGGCGGCGAGCGTCGCGCTCGTCATCGTGATCGATACAGGCATCGCGAAGAGATGCTCGCGCAGCACCGGGCCGACGTCGATGGTGGCACACGAGAGCGTGATTGCGGGACGCTTCGTGCCATACGCAGGCTTGCCGCGCTCGACCCAATACACGCAGCCGTCGATCCCCTGTGAGAGGAAGAGCTCCGCCTCCGCTGCGACCGCGATGACCCGCTCGGCGGCGCTTGCAAGATCAAACTGCAGCGATTCATCGGTCGCCCGCTCGCGCAGCAATTTGAGACGCGTGGCAAGATCACCGAGCGCGGGCGACAACTCGTTCGGAAACGCATCGGGCGCTGAGACGCGACCGCTTGCAAGAATCGGCCCGCGCCCTGAATCAGCCAAGCGCCAGATGCCGTCAAAGAAACCGTCACTTGCGCTTTGAGCCTCGATACATGCGTGCGTCGCGGCGTCAACTTCGTCCACAGGAAGCCCCGCCGCTTCAATGCCAGCGAGCGTTCCTTTGCCAGTTGTCGCGTTGTAGAGCGTGCGAAGCAGATGCCGCACACGATTCTCAGCCAGCCGAATGCCGAAGTGACCGCTGGCAACATCCTCGAGGTGGTGCGCCTCGTCGAAGATCACGTGGTCGTACGCTGGCAGAAACCCAGCGCCCTTGCTGCGCAGCGCGAGATCGCTAAAGAAGAGTGCGTGGTTACAGATCAAGAGATCTGCGTTCTCCATGCGCCGCCGCGCAGATTGATAGAAGCACTTCTCGTACGTTGGGCAGCGACGCCCCATGCAGTTGCCAGCGTCGCTCTCGACGTGCTCCCACACGCTGCGCCGGGGCAACTGCGGAAGCGTGGCAAGTGAGCCATCGGTTGTGGTGTACGCCCAGTCCTCGATGAGATCGAGCGAGTGCTCTTCCTCCTCGTTGTGGCAAACCTTCGACTTCTTCTCGCTGGCGATGCGCATGCGTCGCAGCGACATGTAGTTTGATCGCCCTTTACAGAGCACTGTGGTGAACTCATCGGGGATCACAGCCTTGAGAAGTGGAACGTCTTTCTCGAAGATCTGCTCCTGCAGCGAGATGGTGTGCGTACAAACCACGACACGCTCGCGACGTTCAAGAATGCGGCGAATCGCGGGCACGAGGTAGGCGAAACTCTTGCCAACACCAGTTCCGGCTTCGACCAGCAGTCGCCCCTTCGAGTCCAGGTTCGACTCGACCGCATCGGCCATGCGCAACTGCTCAGGGCGTGATTCAAAGCCGCGAATCCGACGCGCGAGCGGGCTTTCGGGCCCTAGGAAATAGGCGGGAAGAAGCGACACCGTCCGAGAGGGTAGCGCGGGAGGCGACAGCGGCCCGAAAACCGACAGGATCCCACAGATGCATCCCCTGCGCTCCAACAGACTTCCAACTGATCACCGAGAGGGTGTATAGTGTGCGACCCCATTGGACAGGTGCCCGAGAGGCCGAAGGGGACGGTTTGCTAAACCGTTGTACGGGGTATTCCCTGTACCGAGGGTTCGAATCCCTCCCTGTCCGTTGTTTGAGCGGTCGCGGCTGCGGCCGCTCCCTTTGGTGCTTGGGGTGGCTTTCGACAGTTCGTGCGTGAGTCGGTCGGCCGGTGTGAACGCAGCGATCAGGGCACACCGTCACGCCCAACGAGAGACGCCAACCGTGCCGCGAAGTGGGCAATCAGCCTTCTCGAACCTGCCTTCGAAAGATGGGTGTCATCAGAGAAGAGCAACTGTCCTGAATCGTCGATTGCAAGACACGCGCCGTCTTCGGAGAGCGCCTCAAACGGATCGAGGAACTCGTACGCGCCAGTTCGGACGGCTCCTTCTGCAAGCGCGCGGTTCAGCGCGATGATGTCGCTGCGTAACTCGAACTTCGCGGCATCGGCCACCTGAATACGCCGCGCGAGCGTTGGGCGTGTGAGTTCCTCAAACAAGTCGCGCACGCGCGGTAGCGGCACGCTGCCCAAAACAACAAGACGCTGCACTCCAAGACGTTCCTTGAGTTGAACGAGTCCGTCAACAATCTCTTCGACCGTCACACGCGCATTCGTGCGCTCGCTCACCGATCGCTTCATCTGCCCGATCCAAGAGTGGGCGACAACCACCACGGGCGGCGTTGCGCATGACGCCAACACGTCCGCAACGGCCTCGAGTTCGGCTTCCCGGGCGGCGCGCCAATCAGTTCCCTTCGTCGTCCGCACGATGCCGGGAAGATGGAGGCAACTTCTCCCCGCTTGCATATGCAATGCAAGCGAGTACGGCCTCGCGAGTTCGACAACCATGCCCTCGGCACAATGCTGCGCGTGGCTATCGCCGATGAGAATGATGTCGGGCGCACCGCTCCCAGCGATCATTCCGCGTTCATAGCCATCACCACCAAAGTGTGTCCTTCGGTACTCAAGACCCCCATGCGAGAGATCCAGCGGAATCTCAGGACGAATGCGCCAAGTCCAGCCATGTGAGAGAACAATGTGCAGCGCGACGGCAATGATTGCGGATGCCGTGATCGCCAGTGGCGCGAGAGGAAGACTGCGCTGTCGAAACGGTCGCTCGACGAATCGATAGCTTGCATACGCCAAACAGAACGAGAGCGCGATGATTGCAGTTTGATCGATCGGACTCAGTGTTCCGGTGATGTATCGCCACAACACAATCAGTGGCCAATGAACCAGATACAGCGAATAGCTGATGAGCCCGATACCGACGCAGACTCGATTCGTGAGCAGACCATGAATCCGCGATCGATCGCCACAGTGGATCGCAAGTGCCGCGCCGATACAGGGCACCAACGCCGCAAAGGACGGAAACAACATCTCCTCATGAAAGAACACAGTCGAGGCTGCGATCATGACGAGACCAAGCCCGAGTCCGATGTCGGCAAGCCAACGTTGAGACGGCTTCCATCGCACGATCCAAACCAGCAGTGCGCCACAAATGAACTCGAAGACTCGGAAGGGTAAGAGGTAGAAGATTGTGGTCTTTCCCTCTGCAGCGGCTTCACCAAGGTCGCCGGGGAGAAGAGGCATCATCCATGTCGGCGCACCCCTTGCGAAGAGCGGGTTGAGGATGAGACTTCCGAGCGCGACGACGGCAAGGAACGCCGGCACGACGCGCCGTGTCTTCCCGCGAAGAAGCAGCACCAAGAATGCTGGCCACAAGAGATAGAACTGCTCTTCAAGACTCAGGCTCCATGTGTGGAGCATCGGTTTCGTGTTGGCTGAAACATCGAAGTAGTCGGCTTCAAGCCAGAATCGAACGTTTGAGTAACTCAGTAACCCCGCAATGATCTCTTTCGCCGTCCGCGAGAGCATTTCCGGAGAGAAGAGCAGCGCACCAGCAAGTCCCGTTGCAAGCGAGACAGCCAACAGCGCCGGTGCAAGCCGTCGAATGCGCCGCAGGTAGAAGTTGCCGTAGCGAAATGACCCGGTGGACGCCACCTCATCGACGATCAGCCTTGTGATCAGGTAGCCGCTGATGACCAAAAAGACGTCGACACCAACAAAGCCGCCCCAGAAGCCGCCGATCTCCAGATGAAACAGCAGTACCACAAGGACTGCGATGGCCCGCAGGCCGTCGACGTGGGCTTGGTAACGCGTCGGATCCGCCATCATGATTGATGCTAACAGGTCGCTTGAGTGGGTCGCCCAGTACGCCGCGGGGTCACGCGAACGGCGGTGTCCGTGCTATTCTCTCCACCCCTATGAAGATTCACGAGTTCCAGGCCCGTCAGTTGCTCGCACAGGCTGGTGTCGCGGTGCCCGCGTTTGCGGTTGCTGAGGATGTCGCCACCGCCGTCGCCGAGGCGAAGAAGCTGTTCGACTCTGGCATCAAGGAGATTGTCATCAAGGCGCAGGTCCACGCTGGTGGCCGCGGCAAGGCGGGCTTCGTGAAGCTCGTCTCGAACCTGAAGGATGCGGAGGCCGCGGCGACCTTCATGCTCACGAACAAGATGGTTTCGTACCAGACGGGCCCCGAGGGCCTCGTGGTGCGCAAGCTTCTCATCGCGGCTGCAGAGGCGATCGCCAAGGAGTACTACCTCGCGATCACCATCGACCGCGCGCGCCGCACCGCGACCCTCATTGCAAGCGCAGAGGGTGGCGTCGAGATCGAGGTCGTCGCAGAGAAGAACCCCGCCGCCATCATCAAAGTTCCGCTGCACCCGCTCCTCGGCCTCCAGGCGTTCCAGGCGCGCGAACTCGCGTTCCGCCTCGGCTTCAAGGGGAAGCAGGTCGGCCAGGCCGCAGACATCATGATGAAGATCGGAAAGGTCTTCCGCGACACCGACGCGAGCCTCGTCGAGATCAACCCGCTCGTCGTCACGCCGCCCGATGAGAAGAACCCCGACGGCCGCGTGCTCGCGCTCGACGCGAAGTTCCAGTTCGACGACAACGCGCTCTTCCGTCACCCCGACATCGCGAAGATGTTCGACCCGACTGAGGAAAACGCCGCAGAGATCCGCGCCAACGAGTTCGGACTCTCCTATGTCGCGCTCGACGGCAACATCGGCTGCCTCGTGAACGGCGCGGGTCTCGCGATGGCCACGATGGACATCGTCAAACTGCACGGCGGCGAACCCGCGAACTTCCTCGATGTCGGCGGCAGCGCCAGCGAAGAGGCTGTCACCGAAGCGTTCCGGATCATCCTGAGCGACCCGAGCGTGAAGGGCATTCTCGTCAACATCTTCGGCGGCATCATGCAGTGCGACAAGATCGCGCGCGCGATCGTGACGAGCGCGAAGAATGTTGGCTTCAAGGTGCCGCTTGTCGTGCGCCTTGAGGGAACGAATGTCGCGGCAGCGCGGCAGATTCTCGCCGACGCGCAGAAGGAGATTCCCGCGATGCAACCCGCGACCGATCTCACCGACGCAGCGAGCCGCATCGTCGAGGCTGTTCGCAAGGCCGGATGACCGCGAGCGACATCCGCTTGGACACCCACCCGCGCAACCTCGTCCTCTTCGATATCGACGGAACGCTTCTGCGCACCGAGGGCGTGGGCGTCGCGGCCATGCTGCGGGCGTTCACCCGGCTTCATGGCGAACGCGGCTTCAGTTTCGAAGGCGTCGAGATCGCGGGTGCGCTCGACGGACTTCTCTTCGCACGCATGATGGCGCAGCACAGGTTGCCGGTCGATGAATCGGCGCACGCGGAGTTCCAACAGGTCTACGGTGACGAGCTCGCTCGAGCACTCACCCCCGCCGTGACACGTCGCATGGCGGGCACGGTGGAGCTCGTTGCAACGTTGCGTGAATCTGGTACCGCGGTCGGTCTCCTCACCGGCAACTATGAGCGCACCGCGCATCTCAAGATCTCCGTCGCCGGCTTCGACCGCGCCCACTTTCCTTTCGGCGCATTCGGTGCGGACGGTCCCTCACGACGGCACCTCACGCCCGTCGCGATCGAACGTGCCTCGCGGCACGTTGGCCGCACCTTCGATCCGGCGCGCGTCACGATCATCGGCGACACACCCCATGACGTCGACTGCGCCAAAGCCCACGGCTGCCGCGTGATCGGCGTGGGAACCGGCCCCTACTCGCCCGAGCGCCTGCGCGAGGTGGGCGCGGATCTCGCGGTTGGCGATCTCAGCGACACGGCTGGGCTCGCTGGCTGGATCTTGGGCTGACCGAACCACCGCCCCGCTGGCGCGGAGGTCGTGGACAACCCGTCGGTTGCGCGCGTGCCGGTGCAACCAACGCAGGTTTCCGCCACAATCCCAGCCGATGTCGACCTTCACTGCGTTCTGCAGCGATTTCTACGTGAACCAGAAGCTTGCGCTGAAGCTTGATCTTCCTGAGCGACGCGAGACGGTTCTTGATCTCTTTGATCGCGTTCGGCGCGCATTCCCTCGGCTCTCGACCTTTCAACGCTACGACGGCGAGGTCGCGCTGGAGTCCGACAGCAGCGAGCGCGAGTGGCAGTGGGTTGCGCTTCGACAAACAACCATTCGCTCCGGCCACGTCAACCCAGCCACACTCGCGGACAGTTACAACTTCCA
The DNA here is from genome assembly GCA_044352505.1 of Phycisphaerales bacterium. Taxonomy (GTDB): domain Bacteria; phylum Planctomycetota; class Phycisphaerae; order Phycisphaerales; family SM1A02; genus QWPT01. Next base: position 3,310 of record JBILDS010000022.1, on the reverse strand, counting down.
CAAGGCGCTGCTGGAGGTGGCTCCCTATTTCCTTTCGATCTCTCCTCTTGATGTCGACATGCTCGAAGTTGTCTTCGGATTCGATTTCGAAACTGAGCACGATCGAGACGAAGTCGTCTTCGACGCGCTTCTCGAAGGAACCCGACTTGCCGGCCTTGTCGATCGCGACACCGAACGAATCGCAGACGCCCAGCCGTCGCTTGCGATCTCCCTCGGTGGGCGCGGCGAACTCCAGGCAGCATTCGAGGTGCGCACACGCCCGCGTGTGCCCGTTGCGGGCGAGCGCGGCGGTGACCCGATCTCGGTGTTCCTCACCGTTCGACGCTTTGGCCCGCTCGCGTCGCTCGATGAGCTGAAGAGCGCATTCGGTGCCGTTGTCGGTCACGCGGAGATACTCGCAGAAAACCGGGTCATTCCGCACGTTGTTGTTCCGATCCATGAAGCGCTGCAGGCGCGCGGCTAGCGGCACCACCATGCCGTCGAGGTACCAACCGGAATGCACGCTGACATGCCCATGACACGAAAGTCGCTGCAATCACAGTCACTGCAATCGAACTCGCTGCGGCCAATGCCGCGCAAGTCGATTCGCCAGATTTTGAGACCGCGCGCGAGCATCGCAGTCCTTTCGCTTGTTGCGGTCTTGGCCGCGCTTTCACCCATCTTTGCGACGCCTTCTCGTGCATCGCTCCATGTGCGCAACGATGATCCTGCGATCGCTGCCGATCTTGCGATTCTCCGCGCGCTTGATGTGCCCTTCGCAGAACCGAAGGTCTTTCGCAACGCAGATGCGGGCGCAGTTGTCGCCTTGGTGCGCGAGGCCACAGGCTTGGTGATCGAAGTTGATCGAGCCATCGTGGGAGACTCAGGAGGTTGGGAATTCACCAGCGTCGACTGTGATGCAGCAACTCCGCGGGTTGCGCTCGACGCGGTCGCCCGCGCGATTTCAACGAGTTACCGCGAGATGGTGCTCGAGGTCGTTGCTGGAATTGCGATCTTTACCGACAACGATCGCGCGTCGCGCATCACTGCTATTCGCCGCTACAACCTTGCGCCGATCCTCATGCGACTCGACGCAAATGATGCCAACCCTGCCGGTCGGCGCACCAAGATTGCGTCGATGGTTGTGGAGGCGATCGATCGCGACGGGTGGCGCGAGCACGGTGGCGAAGTCAGCTGGCTTGAACACGTTGGCGACACGCTCGTGGTGTCAACCACACCTTCGCGCCACCATCGGATCGAGCAGTTTCTCGATGGCATTGCGCGCGCTCTTCCCACGCCGTCCCTTCGCTGGACGGTGACGATTGCCGAGATTGACCCCGCTGTGTCCGAAGCTGATCTCGCGCGCGTGCTTGATTCCGCGGCGGAACTTGATGCGTTGGTTGCGCTCGGTGGCGCGCGCATACAGGCACGTCCGTCGATCGTGGCGCCGCGCCACGACGAGGCTCGAGTCGATGTTTCCGCTGCGGCAGATGGCGACAATCGATCACTCTCGGTCGCAGTGAAGCCCGTCGGCGGCGTCGCAAGTTTCTCTGTCCATGTCGTCGATCGCGGCGCCCGGGGGACACGTGCGATCACCCTGCGCGCAATCGAGGGGCTTCGCTGCGCTGGAGTCATTGACGCCGGTGGATCGCGTTTGTTGGTTGCAGCGATCGCTGAGTCGGTGTTGCCCGCATCGAACGATGGTTCCGTGAACGCGATTGGAGCGGAGCGCGGCGAGCCTGACGGGGAGAAAAAAGAACACAGCGCGCCGTGAAGCGCGCTGTGAGAGTTGATTCGAAAGACTCCGTTTGGAAGAACCGCGATTCGCGATCCAGACGGTCGTACGTCTCAGCCGACCTTCTTGAAGTCGAGATACTCGGCCACGCTCGCGAGATCCTTGGCGAGTTGCGGCGTCACCTGGATGGTGAAGCTCTGTCCTGCAGCAACCTTCACAAGTCGGGTGCAACGCGCCCGAACAAGCCACATACGACCGGCGCGCGGACGGCGCTCATTGAGCTCGTTCACGCGGGTCTTCTGGAGCTTCTTGAGGATCCGCTGCGAGCCGCGCTCGAGGCGCATGAGGCGCTCAACGGTGCGGAAGCCGCCGCTCGTGAGAGGGACGGTCTTGATGGTGAAAGTAACAGTACCGGTGGTCGGGATCGTGCTCATGCTCGGCTCGCTTTGAAGAGTCGAGCAATCTAGCGAAACTCTCGCGTTTGGGCAAGACGCCGGAAGGTGCCGTCACTTCTCGGACGCGGACTTGCCAGTCTCCGCTGCAGCGCGCTGGTAGAGGAGATAGATCCCCTGCGTTCCCTTGCGACCGAATCCAGCGTCCAAGAGCGCCTCGTAGCGCGAGAGGCAGAGGTCAACCAAGGGCAGCGAAAGGCCAAGTTCTGCCGCCTCCTCACGCGCGATCCGGAGGTCTTTCACAAGGTGTTCAACCAGGAACCCTGGCTCGAAGTCGCCCCCGAGAACGCGCGGCGCGAGCGTTGCGATCGACCACGATGCAGCCGCACCGCCGCCGACCGATGCCAGCACCCGTTGAGGGTCGAGCCCCGCAGTGACGGCGAGGTGCACGGCCTCGCACATGCCGAGGGTGTTGGCGGCGACCAACACTTGGTTGACGATCTTTGTGCGCTGCCCGGAGCCGGGGCCGCCTTGATAAACGATCGTCTTGCCGAGACGCGCAAGAAGCGGTTCTGCGCGCGCGAACGCGTGGGCGTCGCCGCCGACCATGATCGAGAGCGTTGCGTTGCGCGCCCCGACGTCGCCACCCGACACTGGGGCATCAAGCGCGTGTGCGCCCTTCGCTGCGGCGGCATCCGCGATACGGCGAGATGCAGAGGGCTTCGACGTACCAAAGTCGATGAAGATCTGATCACTACGCGCAGTCGACATCGCGCCCTGTGCACCGAACACGACCTCGTCCAATTCCTCGGGCATTCCGACGTTTGTGCAGATGACGTCGGCGTTCGCAGCTGCCTCGCGCGGACTGTTGGCCCAATGCGCACCCGCCGCAAGGAGCGGTTCACATCGCGCGCGTGTGCGCGAATGGACGACAACCCGATGACCCGCGCGCAGCAGGTGACCAACCATCGAGGAACCCATGATGCCCGCACCGATCCAGCCAACAGAAGGAAGGGCTGCGTCGGCTGAAGTGTCTTGAATCGACATGACCTGAGGATAACGGCTCAAGAGCGTGTGATGCACGTATCGCGTTGCACCGCGCGAGCACGGAACCACCCGACTGCGACAGCCTTTCATGGGTGCCACCGCTTCTAGCGGTGCGGAGTCGGGGTGCGCGCGAACAGGCGTCGTGCCGATGTGTGCG
>JBILDS010000181.1:0-6530 GCA_044352505.1 Phycisphaerales bacterium | reverse complement strand
CCCATCACACCCATGATGGCGAAGCCGATGAGTGTGCAACGCCAGATTGCGGTGCGCGCGAGTCGTGCGTTGCCTCCACCGAGATACTGACCGGCAAGTGCGCCCGCGGCGGTGCCCATGGCGAAGCCCGGCATAAATGAGAACGCTTCCCATTGCACCGTGATGATGTGCGCGCCAACAAGGCCTTCTTTCGAATCGGTGCCAAGACCGCGCGCCGCCGCCTGACCAATGAAGCCGAGCACGAAGAGGTTCACCGCCCACATGGCGAGCCCTTCGAAGAAATTCGGCACGCCCACGCGCACGATGCGCCAGCTCATCGCGCGATCGCGCGCAAAGTCCGCGCGCTCGAGGCGAAGATCTTTCACGCCTGCCCGCAGCACGCGCCATGTCAACCACGCGCCCACCACGTATGAAATCGTGCTTCCGGCAGCGATTCCGAAGACGCCCCATCGTGCCGGATCAAGCGGCGACGGGTTCGGAATCGTCGCGCCCATGGCGCCAATCTCAACGCCAGAGATTAGCCACGACGCAACGCAATTCACGATATTCACCCACACGGCGATCTGGAAGGGCTTGTGCGCCTCGCCCGCGCCGTGAAGGCACATTCCGCCCACCATCATCACGGCGCAAAACGGAATGCCAAGCGCGAGTGTGCGCACGTAGGTCACGCAGTGCTCGGTTGCTTGCGGCGAGAGGTTGGAATAGCGCGCAAGCGGTTCTGCGAGTGCGATCATGAGGATTGCGACGAACGCGCCCCACACGACCGAGAGAATCATCGACTGCCCGAGCGCACGATGGCTTTCGCGCAGGTCGCCTGAACCCATACCGCGGGCGATGATTGCCTGACCGCCAACGCCAAGGCCGGTCATGGCGATGCCGATGAACCATCCGACGAAACTGCCGATGCCGACGCCGTCCATCGCCGGACGCGCGACGTCGAGAGGGAGGTTCCCCGCGAGAAGCTTGTCGACGAAGCCGACGCCTGCGGCCATCGTCTGCTGGAGAAGCACCGGCAGCGCCAGGATCCAGATAGCCTGCGACATGCTCTTTCCGGCGAGCTTGCCCGCTTTGATCGCGCCGCGCTCGTCTGGAATCGCCTCTTGTTCGAAGGCGACGGTGCTCGCCGACTGTGGATCATCGGGCGAAAGCGCGCTCTCAATAAGGACGCGGTCGCTGCGGTCGGCCGTACCTCGGTCGCGTTCGTGTGCCCGTGGTTCGGGCGGTGCGCTCATCGCGTCACCTGCACCAGCACCGAGAAGCTGGTGGCGTCGGACATGGCAGCAATCGCAGCGGGCGCATCGGCAAGTGCCACGCGCCGCGTGATGAGCGGGGCTGGGTCAATCGCTCTCTGTGTGAGTAGTTCAATTGCGCCGTCGATTGCGCCGAAGCCTGAGCCGTAGATCTCGATCTCGTCGAGTGCAAGATGCGAGAGGTCGACGCCGGCCGGAGCTTGGGTAGAGATTCCGCCGAACACGACGTGGCCGCGTGGGCGCACCATACGCGCGGCGGCGGCGGCCGATTCGGTTGATCCCGTCATGTCGATGACAAGTTCCTGATCGCCGCGTCGACCCGTCTCAGAAAGTGCTCGGTTGCGCAGGCCAAACTGCGACGCGAGTTCGAGCGTGGCTGGATGCGACGACACAAGACGCGTGAGCGGATTCTCCTCGCGCCCCACAAGCGCAGCGAGGATCGCGAAGAGGTCATCGCCGAGCACGCTCGCGAAACTTCGTCCCTCGATACCACCACGGCGAACGGCCTCAATCGCGCGTGCCAGAGGCACCGCAAACACCGCGCGCTCATCGTCGAGCGCGGCGGGAAGTTCAACGCAGTTTGCTGCGGGAATCACGGCGAATTCAGCCAAGCCGCCCGCAGGTGCGTCGAGCCCGGCGATCATGCGCGCCTGACAGTGAAGCGACAGTCCGCTGTCGCAGCGATCACACAGGCCGCACGCAAACACGGGTTGGACAGCCACGCGCGCGCCACGCGCGAGTCGCTCGTCGCCTGAGCGCGACGCGTCTTCGATCACGCCGACAAAGGCGCATCCGAGGATTTGCTCCTCGCGCGGCGCGTCATCGCTTGTTGCGCGCAGCCCGCGCACAACTTCGTGCTCGAAGGGCGTGATGAGCGCGTGGGTGACGCGGACGAGGTGGGTGCCAGCGCGCGCGGCAGGGCGGGGGAGTTTCGCGAGTTCAACTCGACCGGATCGGAGAACCGCCGCTCGGAATTCTCGAGAGGCTTGGGCTTGCTGGGCGTCGCTCATGGTGGAGGGGGCGTCGAAAGGCGCGGGCGTGCGGAATGTGTGGGAACGTGCGGGAACGTGCGGCGTCTCGATCGTGCGGCGATTGCCGTCAGCGCGCGCCGCCAACAGGGGAGACGGCTGGTGCGGCATCCATCGAGCCGTTGTCGGTTCGTCGCGCGCCGATCGTCTTGAGGCCTTCGGGAACGTCTGGTGACTCGAAGTTCACCGGTACCCAGAAGAGCAGGTGGTCCCACAGATCGAGGTCGCGCACGAAGGTCGGGTAGAGATAGGTGCGACCCGATGCAAACGGCGCGGACGTCGAGGCGAAGTACGGGAGCCAGTCGTTCTCCTCATCGCCGAACGATTGGCCCGTGAGCGTGCGCAGTGAGTCGACCGCCGCCACGTTGACCGCAAGTTCGCGCTGGGCAAGCGCGGCCACAAGCGCCTGGAACACCGCGGGTGTTGGGTACTGCCCAAGCGCAATCGCGATCTCGGTTCGAACGTCGGCATCTTCCGCGCCGTCGACAAGCCGAGGCCAGAGCAGGTCGGCAACAGCGGGGTCGTGAAGTCGCTGCAGCGCCTTCGCGGCCGCCAGACGCACCTGACGGAATGGGCTTGCGAGGCTCTTCGCGACAAGCGCGGCATCGGTCGCCGCGCCGTGGCGGCCAAGAGCCTGCAGCGCAGCTGCGCGCACAAGTGGGTCGGGCGACTCTTCGGCGTAAAGGCGGTAGAGCCGCAGATACGGCTCCGCGCCGCCCCAGGGCGCGTTTGCAAGCAGCACCGTGCCGCGCCGCGCGTTCTCGCGGTCGTTTGGGTCAGCCGCCCATTGCGCAGCCTCCGCCGGCGTTGGTGGCGTGAAACTATCGGTGAATTGGCTAAAGTCGGACTGGATCGTGTCGCAGCCCGAGAGCAGGGCGCTTCCAGTGAGTGCCGCAGCGACGATCCGTGTCCGCATGCGCCGCAGCGTACCCGAATCGACGCGCCGCGTGCAGCGCGCGCGGCTACGCTGCCGCGAATGGCACTCGTCTTCAAGACATTCGAACTCGGCGACTTCGCCACCAACGCCTACGTCGTGTGGGACGACGCGGCCGGCCCCGATGCGTGTTGGGTTGTCGACTGCCCATACGAGCCGGAGGCGATGCTCGACTTCATCGCGCAATCCGGCCTGAAGCCGGCGCTTTGCATTCTGACGCACTGTCATTGCGACCATATTGCGGGGCTCTCTCGCATGCGACTCAGACTCGGGCCGGTGAACATCCTCTGTCACCGCGCTGAGAAGGAGTTCAATGAGGATCCAACTCTCAACCTCTCTGCGTTCATCCCGCCGGGGCTCACCGCGCCGCCACCCGACGCATGCCTGAATGGGGGCGAGATGTTGGAGCTCGGCGGGTACTACTTCCGGGTGTTGCACACGCCTGGACACTCTCCCGGGGGTATCACGCTTTGGTGCGATTCAGCCGCACTCGCGATCGTGGGCGACACGCTGTTTGCGGGCTCCATCGGGCGGCTTGACTTCCCCACAAGCGACACCGACGCCATGCGCCGCTCGCTTGAGGTTCTGATGCAGTTGCCCGACGAAACCAAGGTCCTGCCGGGCCACGGCCCCGAAACCACGATCGGCGCAGAGCGTCGGTCGAACCCGTTCCTGCGCCCGGGCGCATTCTGAGCGAACGATCCCCGCGCAGGCGCTGCGGGTCTTATACTCTCCGTCCTATGCCGTACACGATTACCCCCGGCGAAGGCTTCGGCCTTGATGTCGAGGACACGGACTACCTCAAGGATCACTTCCAGGCGCCCGACCGCTGGGTGCTGAACTTCGGTCCGCAACACCCGGCGACGCACACGACCCTGCGGCTCGTGCTCGAGCTCGACGGCGAACGCATCGCGCGCTGCACCCCGCACATCGGCTACCTGCATTCCGGCTTCGAGAAGCTCGGCGAGCACCACGACTACAACCAGTATGTCTGCACGGTCAGCCGGATGGACTACATCTCGCCGATCGTGAACGACATCGCGTGGCACCACGCGGTCGAGAAGCTCTTCGGCATCGAGCTGACCCCGCGCGCGAAGGTCGTCCGCACGATCATGTGCGAGCTCGGCCGCATCCAGAACCACCTCCTGTGCGTCGGCGCAGCGGCGCTCGACCTCGGCGCGTTCACGGGCTTCCTCTACGGGTTCAACGAGCGCGAGTTCATCTACGACATCATCGAATATGTCTCGGGCCAGCGCTACCACCCCGACTGGACCCGCGTCGGCGGCGCCTGGCGCGACATCCCCGACGACGAGGTGTTCAAGCGGATGGTGCGGAACTTCATCGATGTCCGCCTTCCGAAGGCGATCACCGACCTCGAGACCCTCTGCAACCGCAACCGCATCTTCGTCGACCGCCTCGACGGCGTCGGCGCCGTCACGAAGGAAGACGCTCTCCAGTGGGGTCTCACGGGCCCGAACGCGCGCTGCGCGGGCGTGCGCCGCGACCTCCGCAAGGACGATCCGTACCTCTGCTTCGCCGACAACTGGGACGGCGAGGGCGCGGAGCGCGTGAAGTTCTCGATTGCGATCGCAAGCGCAGGTTGCAGCCTCTCGCGCTACCTCGTGCGCCTCGAGGAGATCAAGCAGTCTGCGAAGATCATCGACCAGCTCATCGACAGGCTCCCGGGCGGCTCGATCAACGCAGTCGCCGACGGCAAGATGAGCGTGCCCGACAAGGCCGATGTCTACGGCTCGATCGAAGGCGTGATCCAGCTCTTCGAGCTTTACATGCACAACCGCGGCTTCGACACGCCCGTCGGCGAGAGCTACGGCGCGATCGAGAGCCCCAACGGCGAGCTCGGCTACTACATCGTCGCGGACGGCACGAAGTACCCGTTCCGCGCGCGCACGCGTCCGCCGTGCTTCATGAACTACCAGATCTTCCCGAAGTTGATCGAGGGCCATCAGCTCGCGGACATCGTGGCGGTGCTGGGATCGTTGAACATCATCGCGGCCGAACTGGATCGTTGATTCCACAGAGAGTATCGCCCGCGCCAGAGCGAGCAGCCTTGAGACCACAACCAGGATTCGCCCGCGCCAAAGCGAGCAATCCGTTGCGAGCGCTAAAAACATGAGCTGGCAAACCAAGCCATCCGCTACCACCAAGATCCCCACCCGCGCCGAGCCGTACTGCACGCAGGCGATGAAGGATCGCTGGACCAAGGACATCCTCCCGCGCTATGCGACGAAGCAGGGCGCGCTCTTGCCGATCCTCCACGAGATCCAGCACGAGTACCGCCACATCCCGTACCAGGCGATGGTCGAGATCGCGTCGTTCCTCTCGATCAAGCCCGCGGATGTGATGGACACGGTGACCTTCTACGAGGAGTTCCACACCGAACCCGTCGGCAAGTGCGTCATCGGCATCTGCCAGTCGATCGCCTGCGAGGTCTGCGGCCACCAGAAGCTTGTCGACCATGTACGCAACCGCCTCGGCATCGAGCCGCACGAGACGACCGACGACGGCAAGTTCACGCTGCTCACGCTCGAGTGCCTCGGCTCGTGCGATACCGCGCCGGTCGCGCTCTTCAACGAGAAGCTCCACGAGAACCTCACGATCGAGACCATCGACAAGCTCATCGACGAGTCCGCGAAGGGCGGGTCGGGCGGCGGACACCACTGATGGCTGGATCGAGTGAACAGCGTGGCAAGCCCTCGCTGCTCGACAACATCGAGGGCTTCTTCCGCGGAATCGTGGAAGGTCTCGACGAGCCCAAGCCGCTGGAAGCGCCAGCGGAGACGCCGACCGACGGGATTTCCCGCGAGGTCGGCAGGAAAGTGCAGGAGGTCAGGCGCGGCGACTACATCCTGCGCAGGACCACGATTGACGAAGTGATCTACGAGCCGCTCGACCAGGGCGGCGAGACCGAAGACGAACGCGAACCACGCGAATCACCCTGACTGCGAGTTCCCGATGCCAATGACCGAGCCAGTCCTCACGAAGCGCATCCCCACCTTCCCCTGGGGCGACCCGAAGACCCGCAAGACGGTCGGCGTCGATGAATTCATGGCGACCGGCGGCTACAAGAGCCTCGAGAAGGCGCTCGAGATGACGCCCGCCGACATCGTGAACCTCGTCAAGGACGCGAACCTCCGCGGCCGCGGCGGCGCAGGCTTCTCGTGCGGCCTCAAGTGGTCGTTCCTTCCGCCCCCGGACGGCGGCCGCCGCTACCTCTGCATCAACTGCGACGAGGCTGAGCCCGGCACCTTCAAGGACCGCCTGCTCTGCGACTACGACCCGCACATCATCATGGAGGGG
>JBILDS010000168.1:0-6946 GCA_044352505.1 Phycisphaerales bacterium | reverse complement strand
CATAGCCGCCGGGGCCGCCACCGATGACGATGAGGTCGTAGTGCTTGGTGTCTGCCATGGTTTGGGTCTCCCTGAAGTCTGGGGTCTACGGATCTTGGTTGCGTGTGCGGTTTGGCCTCTCGGGCGTCCGACGGGGATGCCGCCGGGAAGCGCCTCTTGAGATGGGGTCGAGAGAATAGCGAGGATCGATCGAGTTCCGGGTGGGTTTGGCTCAACGCGCGGCCGTCTGTGGCCGATCTCACCGGGGCGGTCGCCCTATGGCGTGGCTCGCGCCCGCCCCCGCGCTGGGGTTGGGTGCGCGGTGACCGCTTCGTTTTGCGCTGCGTTGGCTTAGGAACCGTGCAACCAACCGACCACGTCCACTCCACGGCGCGGCCCGCCAGCACAACAACGCCCAAGGAAGGGCTTGACGGTTCGCCGTCCCCGTTCTGGCCACGTCCGGCTGCGCCTGGCGCGCCCACGTCCGAAACGCTCCCGCTCGACCGTCTGGTGGAGCGGCTCTCAGTGGTGCTGCAGGACCAGGCTGATCTTGTCCGAGAACTTTCCGCAGCACGGGCGGAGCTTCTCGCGCGGCATCGGGAAGCTGAGGTCGCGCGTCAACAGTCTGAGCACATGTTGGCCGGTCTCTCGACATTCCTCCATGCGTTCGGCCACGACCTTCGCGCGCCGCTCATCGGCATCGACGCCACAGCGCAACTCCTCGAGTCGGCGTGCGACGAACTCGCACCCGACGCCCTCGTTGCGCGCGCCGCGCAGGATGCGAAGTCGATTCGCCATTCCTGCCACTTCGGGTTGACCATGATTGGCGATCTCTTCGAGTTGCTGCGCGCCGACGCGGGCAAGTGGGAAATCGCTCCATCGGACTTCGACGCGCTCGATGCGGTCGAGGAAGTGGTGGAGATCTTCAAACCGCAGGCCGCGCGAAAGGGAATTCTGCTGGAACTGCTTCTCGACCACACGAGTATCGGCGCGCCGCTTTCGGTGCAAACCGACGCCAATCGATTGCGGCAGGCGCTGGCGAATGTGATCGGAAACGCAGTGAAATTCAGTAATGCAGGATCGGTTTGCGTGGAGATCGCTCATCTTTGCCACGAGCGCATCGAGGTTCGAGTGCGTGACTCTGGCCCCGGTCTTGAAGACGGCGCCTTGCAACATCTCTTCGAGCCGTTCCACCAATGCTCGCGCACGGCGGCGCATGCCGGCGAGGGTCTCGGCCTCGGGTTGGCGATCGCCCAGCGCGCCGCACACGCTATTGGCGGCGCGTGGCGTGCGGAGAATCGCGCCGACGCGCGCGGCGCCCTGTTCACGCTCAGGTTTCCTCGGAACATCCCGAACGAGGCTCGGCCAGCCGCTGGTCAGGGCGACGCGGCGTGAGGCGCGCGGGCAACCCCCCGAACGAGCGACGAAGTGAGATCATGGCCGACGAACCCGCGAATTGATAGGATCGTGCGTTCTTCCGTGCGCGACGCCTTCGCAGGGCGCCGTGTGCGGCGCTTGCCGCGACTCGATCGCGAAGAGCAGGAGTCGAGAGCGTGCGCATCGCGATCATCAGTGACATCCACGCCAACCTTGCGGCGCTCGAGTCTGTGCTCGCGCATGCGAAGTCGGTCGGCTACGACTCGATGATCTGCCTTGGTGACGTCGTCGGATACGGGCCGGATCCGGTCGAGTGTGTGGACCTCGTGCGCCAGCACTGTGAGTGGACGCTGCTTGGCAATCACGACTTCGCCGCGGTGTACGAGCCGACCAACTTCAACCCAGTCGCGGCCAAGGCTGTGTTCTGGACACGCGCGCAAACGCTTGAGGGCGAGTGGCTTCGGCGGCACATCGCCGAACTGCAGCATGATCGCGACGAAGACCGCATTTCCGACACCGATTTTCTCGATCGCAAGTGTTCCGCCGAAGTCGAGCAGCGTGAGCGCGTGGACTTCATGTTTCGCATTTCGCCCCGGCGAATCTTGCTCGATCGCTACATCTGCGTGCACGCATCGCCGTCGCGGCCGGTGAATGAGTACCTCTTCCCGACCGATGTCGAGAACAACACCAAGCGGCTTGAGCGCAACTTCGCGTTGCTCACCCTGCCCGGACAGGGCGGCGACCGCCGCGTGAGTGCGATCGTCGGTCACACGCATTGCCCGGGCTTCATTCTCGAAGCGCCGGCCGACCCTGTCGAAGTCGCGCGGGTCGAGCATGAGATTGCCACGCGTGCTGCGGCCGAGGGCGCCGATGTCGCCGCCCTCCGCGCCACGCTTCTCGAGGGCATGGTTGGGCGCATTCCCCGCAACTACGAGTTCGAAGCGTTCCCGGTGGGCGTTGATACGTGGACGCCGAATGAGGACGAGCTGCCCGCCGGCTGCCGCTTTATCCTCAATCCGGGGTCGGTCGGTCAGCCGCGCGACGGCGACCCGCGTGCGAGCTACGCGATCCTCGAAGTGGGCTCCGACGGCGCGCGCGATACGTTCACGTTCCACCGAGTCGCGTACGACATTGCCCGAACCCAGTCGCGTTTGCGCGCCTACGCATCGGCGGGTGCGCCGCTTGGCGACTGGCTCGCGGAGCGGCTCGAGAAGGGCATGTAGTCGTTCGAGCGCGATTCTGACGGCAAGAAGGCACGTTTCTCGGTCGTGAACGGCGCGGGGAACGCGATCGCGCTACCCTTCGCGCCGCTTTCAGACTTGGCTTCGAGAGGCGTCCGCGACCGCAGACGTATCCGGCGAAGCCTTCTCAATGCCTTCCCGAAGACCCCCGAAGACCCCCGAAGCCTCAGAAAGCACTCAGGACGCATCACCTTGAAGAAGTTTCTTATCACGAGCGCTCTTGTCGGTTTGCTGGTTGGTTTCGGCGTGATCGTGTCCCAGGGACCTGCGCCAACGCAGCCTGCCACTCCGGCGGAGCAGACGACGCAGCCCGCGACGGCGGCACCGGCGACGGATGCGGCCGCGCAAGTCACGACGGGAACCGACGCGCAGACTGTCGCGCCGGCTGAATCGCCAACCGACGCGCAAACTCCAACGACGGAGTCTGCTGCCGCGCCCGCGCAACCGGCCGCCGCGCCAACAACCACACCGCCAGCATCCGCGAAGTCGCTGCAGGCGCGCGCACCAGCGGGCGTGACGGCAATCGCCGAAGTCGGCGTGGTCGGTTCACTCGATCCGGCCGTTGCGCCATATCGCCTGACGTTCACCCGCGCCGGAGCGGGCATTTCGGAGATCATCTTCGCCGACGTGTGGAAGACCGCTGAGGATCGGCGCGCCGCGCAATCGTCGCGATCCTCGAACGATCCGCAACGAATGCCGCCCGAGTCGGCGCGCTTCGTGTTGGCGACCTCCGCGACGATCGGCACGTTCACGGTGCCGGCGTTTGGCGCCCTGTTTGCGGAGATCGACGGAACGCGCGCAGACCTGTGGGGCGACGTGTGGGCCGAGGTCGCGCCCGGCCGCTTTGTCACGGAAATCACCGACGGCGACGGTCGCGCCGTTGCGCGCGTTGAGCGTGCGTTCGTCATTGCACCCGGCGGCCCGTCGCATGAGCTCATGCTTGAGCAGCGCGTGGTGAACACGAGCGGCGCACCCATGCGTGCGCGATTGGTGCACTACGGACCTGGCGATCTTCCGCGCGATGTCTCGGCGCCGCTCGATATTCGACGTTTCCACTTCGGCTACCTCTATCCCGAGCGCCGCGATCCGTCGCAATCGTTCGTAAGCGCGAATGGTCAGATGCTCGACCGAGGCAGCGTGTCGTCGCAGATCGCGAAGGGCGACTTCGTGATTTGGCCGAACGCAAGTTCCACGCAAGGCGAGTTCAGTCTCTCGTGGTTCGGCACCACCGACCGCTACTTCGCGCTTGCGGTGCGCGCGCCGTTCGCGCCTCCCGGAAGGCCTTCGCGCGCGCTCGCGGCGGTTGAAAGCGTGCAGGGTGTCACCAACGGCGCGGCGGGCGTCGACGAGCAACTGCTCACGTCGATCTGGACGCCGGTTGTTGACATTGCACCAGACAGCGCGGCCAGCTTCGATATGGGTGTGTACGCGGGTCCACTTGATCCACGCATTCTTGAGCGCGTCGAGCCGTTCCTTGGCCTCAACATGGGCGAGCTCATTCTGTACACCATGGGCGGTTGCTGCTCGTGGTGCACGTTTGCGTGGCTTGCCGACGCGCTCCTCTGGTTCCTTGCGTTCATCCACGATTACGTGGTGTTTGACTGGGGACTTGCGATCATCGGACTTGTGGTGGTTGTGCGTTTGATTCTGCACCCGGTGCAGAAGAAGTCGCAGATCGCCATGCAGCGCTTCTCTCGCGCGATGACCGCCATGAAGCCCGAACTCGATGCGCTTCAGAAGAAGTTCAAGGATGACCCGGCGCGCATGCAGCAAGAGCAGATGCGCCTCTTCCGCGAGCGCGGCGTAAGCCCGGCGGGTTGCATTGGTGGCATGCTGCCAATCTTCGCGCAGATGCCGATTTGGATGGCGCTGTACGCGGTGCTGTTCTTTGCGTTTGATCTGCGGCAGCAGCCGGTTTTCTTCGGCATTTTCCAGCAGTTTGGCGGTTGGTCGTTCCTTGCGGATCTCTCCGCGCAGGACAACTTCTTCCTCTTCCCGAAGCCGATCGACCTGTGGCTCTTCAGTCTCTCGTCTGTCAATTTGCTGCCGATTCTCATGGGCATCGTCTTCTACTTCCAGCAGAAGTACATGTCGCCGCCCATCACGCCGAACATGAGCGAAGAGCAGATTCAGCAGCAGAAGATCATGAAGTGGATGATGGTCATCATGTTCCCGATCATGACCTACATCGCACCGAGTGGACTTACGCTCTACATCCTGACCTCGACCTGCATTGGCATTGTGGAAAGCCGCATCATCAAGAAGCAGGTGGACGCCATGGATCTCTCCACGCCGCCTGCGAAATCGGGCAAGAAGGGCTTCCTTGCGCGTGTGTACGAGCAGGCGCTCGAGCGCGCGGCCCAGCAGCAGAAGCAGGGCGGCCGCGGCGCAAAGCCGCGCGGCAAGGGTCGGTAGCCATCGATGCACGGGGTGCGCGACACGATCGTCGCGGTTGCGTCGCCGCCAGGTCGCGGCCTGCGGGTGCTTGTGCGGGCGTCGGGACCGGGGGTGCGCGATGTGGCGCATGCTGCATTTGGTTTTGTGCCCAGCGCGCGCGGCGTGATTCGTGCGCGCGTTCGTTTGTGCGCCCAACGCAACGAGCCTGCGCTTGAGTGCCCCGCGCTTGCGTTCTGGATGGAGTCGCCAGCGAGTTTCACCGGTGAAGATGCAGTGGAGCTTTCCTGTGCTGGCGCGCCGGAGCTTGCCGAGCGCATCGTGCGCGGTTTGATCGATCATGCAGTAGCCGCTGGTCACGCGGCGCGCATGGCGCTGCCAGGTGAGTTCGCGTGGCGCGCGCATCTTGCGGGGCGGCTTGATGTGGACGAGGCAGAGTCGCTTGCGGCGCGCATTGCGGCAACGAGTGATGCTGAACTTGCCGCCAGTGCCGATGCTGCGCGTGGGGCGTACGGTGCGCGCGCGGCTGAGCTTTGCACACGAACTGCAGAGCTTCTCGCGCGCGTCGAGGCGGGCATTGATTTCACCGACCAAGAAGACGTGGTGTCGATTCGCGCCGCCGAACTTCACGCAGTTTGCACCACACTTGCCAACGACATCGCAACCCTCCGCGGTGCGGGCGGCGGTGCGCGGGCGCAGGCGGTGCCGCTCGTTGTCCTCGCAGGTGCGCCGAATGCTGGGAAAAGCTCGCTTTTCAACGCACTCATCGGCCGCGCCCGAAGCGTCGAAAGCGCGCTTGCGGGCACCACGCGTGATGCTGTGATTGCGCGCGTGGCGCTTCCCGGAGCGATCGAAGTTGATGTGGCCGATCTTGCGGGCCTTGAGCGCACAGCCACAGCGCGCGCGCCACAGGAGATTGCAGAAGCCATGCAGCGGCGCGCGCAAGAGATGATCGCTGTCGCCGATCTTGTGGTGCGTTGTACGCCAGCGGGTGCTGCGCGCGTGCCAATTGCGCGGGCCGACGGCGTTGTGGAGGTCGCTTCGATGTGCGACCGCGCCGATGCTGTGGCACCATCGGATGCAATTGCAACGAGTGCGCGCGAACGAACGGGAATCACAGCGCTCAAGCATGATCTCGCAGCGCGACTTCGGAGCGATCGCGCGCTGCGTCGCGCGCAGCTTGCCGCGATTCTTCCGCGTTACGACGCCGCGTTCGACCATGCCCACCAAGCCTTGCGCGACGCAGCCACACTTGCGGGCGCGGACGGCGATCGCGGCGACCGGGTGCGTGACCCCGAACTCATCGCGGGGCTGTTGCGCGCAGCGCTCGATGCGATTGGTACGATCGCTGGCCCGGTTCATCCCGACGACGTGCTCGGACTTGTGTTCTCACGCTTCTGCATCGGAAAGTGATCACCATGGGCAGCTCGCACGAACGTCGGACGCCCCTCGCCAGTCATCAGTCGACGCTGCGCGTTCGGTACCCGGAGTGCGACCCGATGGGAGTCGCCCACCACGCCACGTATCCGATCTGGTTTGAGATCGGGCGAACCGAAATGCTGCGCGCAAGTGGCGGCAACTATCGCGATCTCGAAGCGACCGGTGTGTTCCTCGCCGTGGTGCGCCTCGAGGTTCGCTACCGACGACCCGCGCGCTACGACGACGAACTCCGATTGACGACGGAGCTGCTTGTGGCGGGGCCCGTCAAGATCGAGCATTCGTACCGACTGTTTCGCGGCGATGAGTTGCTTGCCGAGGGCGGAACCACGCTTGCGTGCCTCGATCGAGATGGGCGCGCGCGGGCGCTTCCAGAGTCGCTTGTGCTTGGCTGATCGCGCCAAGAAACCGCGCAAACGTCGCCGTTCGTCGTGCTAGGATGGCGTCACCATGACTTCGATTCGCGTTCTCGCCGCTGTTCTGATCGCGTCTGTTCCCGCCGCTTGCACGGCCGTGTC
>JBILDS010000167.1:0-6987 GCA_044352505.1 Phycisphaerales bacterium | reverse complement strand
GGCTCTTGAGGTCCCAGATGCGCCACGGCGCGATCACGGGAAGCTGCGGCGCGAGCGACGCGTAGGTCGACTCGAAGCGCACCTGGTCGTTGCCCTTGCCCGTGCAGCCGTGGCAGAGCGCGTCGCAACCGGTCTTGAGCGCGACCTCGACCTGCGCGCGCGCGATGATCGGGCGCGCGATCGAGGTGCCCATCAGGTAGCGGCCTTCGTAGACCGAGCCCGAGATGCACATCGGGAAGACGAACTCCTCCATGAACTGCTTCTTGAGGTCGACGACATGGCACTCCTTGGCGCCCGTGCGGATCGCCTTCTCTTCGATCCCCTCGAGCTCGCGCGCGCCTTGGCCGACATCGGCGACGCAGGCGACGACCTCGCAGCCGTAGGTCTCGACGAGCCACGGAATGATGCAGGAGGTGTCGAGGCCGCCTGAGTAGGCGACGCACACGCGGGTTGGCTTCTTCGTCTGGGACATCGGTCTTTCTACTTTCTCAGGATCTGTGCGGGAAGGCGGGAATGGTAGTGATCTTCGCGACGCGGACGAAGTGGTTTCAGGCCTGTATCGCGAGGGGTCTCGACTGCGTGCCTGCTGGAAGTGGGCCAAGCAGCGCAAGGAGCAGCGCGTTCTGCGCGTGCATGCGGTTCTCTGCTTGGTCGAAGACGATCGACTGCGGGCCGTCGATCACCGCGTCCGCAACCTCGTCGCCTCTATGCGCCGGCAGGCAGTGCATGAACTTCGCCTTGGCTCCTGCGATCTTCATCATCGCGGGCGTCACCGAAAGACGGCGCAGGGATTCGACTTTCCGAGCCGAATCTTCATGGCCGACGCGCTCCTGGCCCATGGAGATCCAGGTGTCGGTGTAGACGGCGCTCGCACCAGCAATCGCGGCAGCGTCGTCGGTGAGCGTGATGGTTGCGCCCGTTTTCGCGGCAATACTGCCGATCTCGGCGACGAGGGCTGCGGCAGGACGAAGCGCGGCTGGGGTCACGACCGTCATCCGACCACCCATGAGTGCGACGAGTTCCATAAGCGAGATGCAGACGTTGTTGCCATCGCCGAGCCACGCGAGATGGCACGACTCAAGCGCGACGCCATGCTCGACGAGCGTCAGCGCATCGGCGAGTGCTTGGCATGGATGCGCGATGTCGCTGAGTGCGTTGACAACCGGCGCGGTGCAAGAGTCTCGCAGCGCAACCAACGTTTCGTGCTGATACACGCGCGCCACCACGACGTCGGCGAGTCGCTCAAGATTGCGCCCGTAGTCCGCGATCGACTCTCGTGCGCCGATTCGATCGTCGCGATGATCGAGGAACGACACACATCCGCCGAGTTTTTGGAAGCCGAGTTCGAACGAGAGCCGCGTGCGCAGCGAGGGTTTCTCGAAGAGCATCACAAGCGCGCGCTGTGGAAGCGCAGCGTGAAACGAGCGGTAGTCGGCTTTCAGTTTCTGAGCGAGAGCGAGCACCCCGCGAATCTCGGCCGCGGAGAGATCGGTGATGCGAAGAACCGAGCGACCTCGCAACGACGCGAGGGGCGAATGATCGCGGGCTTTGCCGGCGAGATTCGAACGGTCGAGAATGGAGTGATCGTGATGCGTTGCCATCGTTACAAATCCTGCCCAAGGTTCCATACGCCCGATGATCGAGACTCTCGTGCTTCAGACGTGCGCAGCCTCAGCAATTGAAGCGATGATGCGTGTGCCGCCAACGCCGTCGATGATTCCTGCGGCGTCGCGCCACGATGCGATCGTTGCCGGGCAACCGGCCGCTGCAGCTGCCTCAAGCGCATTGCGTACTTTCGGAATCATTCCGCCGGAGATCGTGCCGTCTCGAATCAACGCTTCAATGCGCGTGGCGTCGAGCTCAGCGATCAGCCGCCTCTCTGCATCGAGTACACCAGCGACATCCGTGAGAAGGACAATCCCAGACGCATCGATGATGCGCGCGATCGCACACGCGGCTTCGTCTGCATTCACGTTCAGCGGATCGCCCGCGGCCGACAGGCCGATCGAGTTCACAACGGGCAAAAATCCACCCTTCAGAAGTGTGTGGACGATCGCGCCATCACCGCCCGTGATCTCTCCAACTTCGCCGGCATCGAATGCGTACCGGGTGGTGTGTCGGCACTGACAAAGCCCGCCATCGGAAAGTGTCAGTCCAACAACCGCACCTCCGCGTGCTGCCAGGAGGCCGAGAAGCCGCACGTGCACAGAGCCTGCGAGAACGCCGACCACCTGGTCGATCGCCTCGCGTGGGGTGACGCGAATGCCGTCAATTCGCGGCGTTTCGACGCCGACAAGATTGAGTTGGCGATCGACTTGGGCGCCGCCACCGTGAACGAGCACGATCCCTGCGCCGCCCCTCGCGCGATGCGCACCGTGCAGCGCGACCAACCCGTCGAAGGCCGCGCCGTACGCCTCGGCCGACTCGAGCAAAGCCCCGCCAATCTTGACTACGAGCGGACCCACAGCGCAAGAGGGCGCGCGGTACGACTGGAGTTCAACTGGAGTACTCGGATGCGGAATGCGCGTCACGCGACACCTCCTGCGGTCACCGCAGCGCGGAGGGGGCGTGCTCCGACAGCGTGCATGAACCCAAGTGTTTCGTCGAATCCGAACCGGATGTTCATGCACTGCACGGCTTGCCCCGCAGCGCCCTTCACCAAATTGTCGATCGCGCTCTCGATGATGAGATGCGTTCCCGCATCCGTGATCTCCGTCGCGAAGCCGATGTCGCAGTAGTTGGTACGCGCGACACCGGCAACGCTCGGCCACCGGCTCGCCTTGAGAACTCGGACGAACGGCCGCTCCGCGTAGGCCGATTCAAAGGCCGCGCGCACCTGCGTCTCAGTCGTGCCCGGCAACAAACTCAGGTGTGACGTTGCCAGAATTCCACGGTCGTAGCAACCGAGGTGCGGCGTGAAAATTGCCGGAATTCGCGCGTGTTCAGCGATTTCCGGGCGATGGCGGTGCTTGAACACCCCGTAGGCCTGCATCGAAACTTCACAGAAGAGGCTCTTGACCTCTGCCTTTCGACCTGCGCCTGAAACACCGCTGACTGCATCGACGATTGCCGGACGCGCGGGGTCTACCAGTCCGGCCTCGACAACGGGGCGGATCGCCAAGATCGCCGCAGTCGGATAGCAGCCCGGAACTGCGATCAGTCGGGCACGGCTGATCGCCTCGGCGTTGAACTCGGCGAGTCCGTACACGGCCTCAGAGAGCAGTTTCGGAAACTCATGCGCAAACCCGTAGTTGCGTTCGAACACGGCGCGGTTTGACAGTCGGAATGCGGCCGAAAGATCGAAGACAACGATACCCGCCTCGACGAGCGCCTCGGCAACTTCGTGCGAGAGTTCGTGCGGCGTGGCGAGAAAGATGGCGTCGAGATCCAATGCGGACGCGTGCGCCACGTTGAACGGACCGATCGGAAGTGCTCCGGCGGTCGACCCTTCAAATCGGGGAAAGAGATCCGCCGCCGTTGGGATACCTTCCTCGGCCTTCCGGGAGCTTCCAAAGAGTGCGACAACATCGACCAAGGGGTGCGCGCTGAGGAGGGCGAGAAGCTCTGCACCGGCGTAGCCGCTTGCGCCAACGATGGCGGTGCGGATGGGTCGCGAGGTGGCGTCGGAGGGGGTACGTGTGGTGTTGTGTGGCAAGGTTAGAAGAGGGTCTGAGGCGAGCCGATCTGGCGTATCGAGACGTCGGGGACTGCGGTTGAAATAGTGTGGCGGCGGGGGGCGCGAATCGCGGAAACTCAGCGGAAATCCGCAAGTTCGCGCAGAACCTTGACCAAGCGGCGTGCAGCCAACTCGCTGCGGGCAGCGAGGAACACGGTGTCGTCGCCGGCGATTGTCCCAAGGGCGCCTTCAAGGCGGGCGCGGTCGAGCTCGATCGCGAGCGCATTGCCGTGACCACTTGGCGTCTTGAGCACCACCATCGTTCCGCCCAAATCCATCGACACGAGTTCGCGGCGCAGTGTGCGCGCGAGCGATGCCTCGGGTGGAAGTACTGCGGGATTCGCGCTTGGAAGTTGATACCCGTCTGGTCCCTTCAGGACGCCGAGTTCGGTCAGGTCGCGCGAAAGCGTCGCCTGCGTGGCCTCGATGCCCTCCTGTGCGAGAAGCACCGCCAGTTGATTCTGGCTAAAGACATCGCCGGCGGCGATGAGCTTGCGGAGGACTGCGTGGCGTCGTGACTTCACGGTTCGGAACGAAGTGGAAGTGGGGAGTGTATCGATATCCAAGGAAGCGAGAGAATATACAGCCGACTGCATAGAAATCAAGTCGCGTGCATCATTTTCTCACGATTCCGTTCGCGGGTATCCGTCGGGAGTGGCCGTGCGACAAAACCTACGGCTCGGATGGCGCGTCGCCGCCACCGCTGCCGAGTGCGCCATCGCCATCGAATTCAAACCACGCCTCGAGGATTGGCTCGGTGCGGTGTGCGTCGGCGTCGTGGGTGAACCGAATCACAACGTCGACTTCGCGTGCGGAGTCGACGGTGTAGGAGACGGCGTGCATGGTGGCTCCGCCGCGCGACGCGATCGGGCCGGGCGTGCCGCCGTCCAGAGACGCCTCCACGACACCGCTGTGGCGGAAGAGCATTCGATACCGTCCGGCTGCGTGGTACAGACGTCCTCGGCTTGAGACGAGAACTCTGCTCGCGTCGCGGACGCGTGCCATCACGTCGCTCGGCAGCACGGCGAGGTTGAGTTCGGGCACCTCGATCGCCTCCGTGATCTCGTGCGCTGGGTGGCCATCGTGCTGACTGCGGGGATGCGTTTCAACAACGGTTTGCCATGTTCCCGTCGCGAGCAAACCTGCGATTGAGGCGGCTTCACCCGATGGTGTCCGTGCTTCGAGTCGATAGGGGACAATGACGCCGTCGCGCGCGCCAGCACCTTGCGCGCTTGCGCTGGCCACTGAGCGCAGCGTCACGCGCGCGCCGTCGCTGCTTCGCACCAACTCCACGCGGGCAGGATCTTGCGCGGCGATACTCGTGCCTTCCGCGAAACCGAGCAAGCGAAACGTCTGCGAAGACATGCCCTTCGACTCGCGAACAATGACCGGTTGATCCCATGCGTATGGGCCAAAATCAAGCATGATGATTTTGTCCCGTCCGCGCAGGTGGTCACGGAGCCCGATCGCCTGCCGAACCCCAGGGAGCCTCGCAAGAATCGTGTCGAGTTCCGCGTCGGACGTTTCCGGTGTGTGCCCGCTCTGGCTTTCCGATACCAGCCCGTCTGCCGTGTCGGCCCACACCGCGACGTCGGTACCAGACACGGAGTTCTCCGCGAAGGTTGTCTCTGTTGCGGAAAGAATCTCAAGCGGTCGATCAATGTTGGAGAACGTGTTGAACTCGACGACGTTTCGCGTGGCCCCCATGCCGTTGGCGCTCGCCCACGGCAGCCGCGCAAGGTGTGGGTCTGCATCGGTCCAGAATCGCACACCAACAGAGCCATCATCGAACGTGTTGGCGACCACAAGCGTGTCGCGCGCGTGCTCCATGTTGATTCCACCGCGCTCAGCTCCGCGTATCGTGCGGCCATTTCCAGAGAATGAGTTTCCAGCGATCGTGGTTTGGCGCGAGTAGCCGCCCCAGACTCCGGTGATCGCGTTCGACTCAAAGCGATTGCGTGCGATCAGGTTGCCGAAACTGAACGTGATCTCCAGTCCGTGCGCGGCGGCGAAAGAGAGGTCGTTTGCAAGAAAGAGGTTGCGGTTTGATCCGCGCCCCTCGTACCACTCCGATCCGACTCCGTCCTTCGCGACCTCGCCGAGTGCTTCTCGACCGGCGAATCCGAACACGCCGTCACCACCGTGGGTGGCGCTGTTGAGGGCGATGATGTTGTGCGAGCACTGCTCAAACATCAGGATTCCCGCAGAATCCTGCCCCCGGTTGTACACGCCGTGCGAGTAGCCGCGAATGCAGAAGTCGAAGTTGTTTCGGCAGATGGTGTTGCCAGATGAGCGCCACAGCGCAAGTCCCCAGCCGGAGAGAAATGAACAGTCGTTGTCGTAGATCGCAGATCGCGCAACGCGATCAAGCAGCATTCCATTCTGGGTTCGCTGGCTGGTGATCCGACGAATCGTCACGCCGCGCGCTTCGCGAACGGAGACTCCAGCGCCGTGTTGCCGCGCCCATTCGCCGTTGTCGTTTGCGTGGGGAAAGAGCCAGTCGGCAAGATCCTCCGCCCACGGGCGCGATCGAAGGCGCTGCGCGTAGTTGTCGCTGGTGTCGAGATCCTCAAGCACCAGCCCGTCGCATTGCGCCGCAAGAATTCCGATCCGAAAGCCGCTGATGCGACCATTCCGCAGCGTGACGTTTCGCCCGCGCACGGAGATGCCGATGCCCGACAACTCGTCGGCTGCGCCGCGTCCGCCGACAAGGTGGAGCCCCGCGAGATCAATCGTGATTGGCGCGCCATCGTCGCGCCCGACGATCTGGAGCACGCCGTTTTCATCGAGATCACGCAGAAAAACCGTCGAGTCGGAGCTCGAAGTCCGAACGCGAGCCGACTCAGACACCACGACGTTGTCGCGATCATGCTGTACGTCGTTCGGCGCAACGGCGGAGGGGGTGCCGAGCGGAGCATCGGGCATCTCATCCGAAGGGCTCGCATGCGAAGGGCTTGCATGCGACGGGCTTGCATGCGACGGGTTCTCAAGCGCACTGGTTTGGGCGTCCGCAGCTGGTATGAACGCGCCCGATCCGCCCGCAACCAGCGCGCATGCCGCGACAAACCAGAGAGTGCCTGCAACGAGCCGCATGCGCAATCGTCCGCCGATCTTCACGAGTTTCTTGATCTGTACGATCCCGCAGGGAGCGTCCGCCGCCCACGCCAGTGGCGTCAGGTCTCGCTCTCGCTCTCGCTCTCGTGTCCGTCGTCGTGATCGTCGTCGTGGTCGTGCTCAAACTCCTCAAGCTGCTCCGGAATGGTCGGCAACACAGGCTTGCCTTCCGCGAGCATCTTGCGCTTGTACACCTC
>JBILDS010000166.1:0-7017 GCA_044352505.1 Phycisphaerales bacterium | reverse complement strand
CTGCGAGACGAAGAGACCCGGAAACCGCCCGATCACGATGGCGGACGCATTGCAGACGAAACGCTCCAAGACGGGACTCCCGAGCGGAACGTAGATGCGCTCGACCCAGCGGAAATAGCGGCGAATCTCATCGGACTGGCTCGTTGCGAAGACCACAGAGTCGAGAAACGTTCCGTAGTAGTCCGAGTGGCGATCGCAACGATTGTTCAACGGAAGAATCGAGATGGTGAACGGCTCGGAGGTCTTGAGCTCGTCGAGATCAATCGGTCGCACACCTTTCGCTGGGAGTCCACCTTCGAGCATGTCGACAAGGCCGACGCGGGTTTCTCCGGCGTGGGTGTACTTGGTGCGAATCAAGACGTGGCCAGACCCTCGCAGGTAGGCCTCTGCGGAAAGAAGTTCAATGCGCTGAAACGGGAGACCGCGCTGCTCAAGGTAGTAGGAGAGACCGCGGGACTTATTTGCGCAGTTCCCAAGGCCGTTCAGAAGCGTTGCTTCGTACAGCTCAGATGGCAGGACGTACGCGAGCGTTGCGTTGCCGCTGTACGGAATCGCACCGATCACGCGCGGCGCGTCAAACGCGTCTGGGGCGGAATCCCAGTCGGGCTCGACCGGCACTCCCACTCGGAGTGCCATGATCTTCTGATACGCCACCGGGTCTGTGGAGAGGAAGTAGACAACTCCTGCCAGCACCAACAGCAGGAGCACAAGCGTGGCAACCGTCAAGGTTCGGTAGACACCGCGCGCGACTGCGCCAAGGGGGGAGTTGGTTCGGGGCGAGTCAAGCACTGCAGGCGGTATGGTTCGGTGCCGAAAGCCCCCGACGGTCGAAGTCCACCTAACTTTTTAATCGGACGGGACATCTTTCGCGAGGGTGAATCCTCAGAATCGGCGAACAAACTCTGAGATTCGCGGATGGGTTCCCACCAACGTCCGTTCTGTACGACCCTCTGCGCGGGCGAGATGCCGTGAGGTCGGCGAAATGTCGGGCGTGCGATCGTGCAGATCCCGATGTGCATCGGGCACTTCCGCTACACTCCCGCCCTTCTCGAGGACAGGTGTCCGAGCGGTTGAAGGAGCAGCATTGGAAATGCTGTATACGGCTTTCGTCGTATCGGGAGTTCGAATCTCCCCCTGTCCGTTCCTCTTGCTACTGGTGCGGTCGCCGCATGCGAACGCCCGTCTGCCGAACGGGTCGGCGGGCGGAATTGGCTCCGTTCTAGGTTCTGTCTGATGGATCCCCCGGACCAAAGATCCGCGCGGCGAGCCGGACGTGGCTGTGGTTCGGTGCTGGCCGCACTCTGTGCGCGCGCGGTGCAGCGAAGAGATCAGCGTCGAATGTCCCGAAGAACGCGCTGTGCTTGTGTGTCCCAACCTCGGTTTGCTGCGGGGCTCGCGGGTGAGGGATGCAGCATCGTCACGATCGCCGGGGCCTGCGAACCAAGCGCGCGCTGTGCGCACTTCGATGCGAAGCCTCCAACCCCGACGATTGTACGCGGCGCGAGCGCCTCGACGATCGCGCGGAGTGCAGTGTCGCACGCGATCTCGATCGCCTCTCGCTCAGCGCGTGCAAGCTTGTCGGGCGTGATGTTCGCCCCGCTCTCGGCCATGAAGGCAAGCGGACACCAGTTCCACACAAATCCGTGCGCAAAGAAGCGCTCGGCCGAGCCAAACTCACGCGCCATCAGACCCCAAAAGCGCCGACCGCTCACTTCGCTGCGCGGGCAGTTGAAGCCCTCGATTAGCCGCTTGGGATGCATCGTGCGCGGCGCGCGGACGCGCTCCGAGATCCCCAAAAACTCGCGTACCGCAGCGACTTCGCCAAATGGCACGCCCGTTTGCGCCATGCCGAACGGGCCGGGATTCATGCCGAGGTAGAGCGCGTCGACACCTCGCCGCGCGCGAGAGAGGTACAGCTCGTGCGGTGCGCGTGCGTACACGAGCGGGTTGTAGACGAATGCAACCGGCGCGCCAAACCGAAGCGCGTCGACCTTGCGCGACAGCGCACGCGAGATGCGCAGCACAGCGTCGGAAGGCGTCGCTCGCGCAGCCACGCGTCAGCCCGGAACCTTCGTCTTGTGCACCGCGATCGTCGTGAGGCACGGGCAGGCGCGCGCATCGAGGATCTCGACCCGCAAGCGCTCCGCGCGCGTCTCAGGAACGCGCACGATGCGCTTGTGCCCGATCGTGGTGCCGTCTGCGATCACGCTCCAGCTGCGATCGTGGGCGTCAGGTGGCGGAAGCACGCTGATGCGAAACTTCCGTACGCGCTGACCAAGCCACGTTGGTTCCGCGAGTACCACTCGGTCGAACGGCTTCGCGGCGTCGAGTTCGACCTCGATCGAAGCGGCCGTCGTTCCATCTTCGGTCGCCCAATAGGTGGTCGGGTCGCCGTCAAACGCTTTGTCGGCACCATACGCAGATCCGCGATCTGCCAGAGAGCCGCGGATGTTGCCGCTCGATGCGGCGCGTCCACGCGCGAGATCGGTGCCGTCGCCGTAGGTCGCATCGATCAGTTTCCGCAAGCCGAGCACCGCCTTCGCATCATTTTCGTGCACCAGGCCGCGGCGATCAACGGGAAGATTGAGGTGGAAGTTCGCGTTGTGCCCCACGCTGCGCTCCCAGAGATCGAAGAGCTGCGCGGGCGTCTTCACCTTGTTGTCCTGATGTGCGTGGTAGAACCAACCGGGACGGATCGACACATCGGCCTCCGCGGGAATCCACGATTCGCCGTGCTCGTCGCCTTCGGTCAGCGACTTGATCGGCGGCGGGTTGTCGTCGCCGATCCCGTGGCCTTCGGCCTTCAGCATCGACCAGTTGGTCTCGCCCGCCCAGCCCTGCTCGTTGCCGACCCAGCGGATATCCGGGCCGATGTCGCTGAAGATCACTGCATCGGGCTGCAGTTCGCGCACAACCGCGTGGAAACTCGCGAAATCGTAGACCTGGCGCTTGCCGTTCGGGCCTTCGCCGCACGCGCCGTCGAACCAGACCTCAAAGATCGCGCCGTAGTTCGTCAGCACCTCACGGAGTTGCGCGCGGAAGTACGCGTTGTACTCCTCGCCCGTGCCGTACTTCGGGTTGTTGCGATCCCACGGCGAGAGGTAGACGCCGAACTTCAGTCCGCTTTCGCGACACGCGTCGCTCAGTTCGCGAAGCACATCGCCCTTGCCGCCCTTCCACGGACTCGACGCGACCGAGTGCGTGCTGAGCTTCGTCGGCCAGTTGCAGAAGCCGTCGTGGTGCTTTGCGGTGATGACGACGCCCTTCATGCCAGCGTCCTTCATCACCTTCACCCACTGCCGCGCGTCGAGCTCGGTCGGATTGAAGACGGTCGCCGGCTCCGCGCCGTGCCCCCACTCGACGCCCGTGAAGGTGTTCGGGCCGAAGTGGATGAAGCCCGTGAACTCGAGGTCCTTCCACGCGAGCTGTCGCGCGGTGGGCAGCGGCCCGATGGGCGCGGGCGGCGGAACGGCGGGTGCGGTCTGGGGAAGCGGTTGCATCGCGAGAATCACGGAGAGCGCGAGCAGGGTCATGGAGCCTGCGATTACAGCCGATTTTCGCACGTACTGCGCGGATAACCTCGCGCCGCGAGAACCCAAGGAGATGCGATTTCGCGAAACCTGTGCTAGACTCGACGACCTTCTCGGGTTGTAGCGCAGCTTGGTAGCGCGTTTGACTGGGGGTCAAAAGGTCGTGGGTTCAAATCCCGCCAGCCCGACTTGCCTGAGAGTGCGGGAATCATCGGTGAAAACCGACGGTTCCCCACTCTACCGATCCGCCGTGGATTGAGCAGACATCACGCATTCCGTGTAGTCGATGCGTGTAGTCGGCCCTCAGGGCCGGAAGGTCGCTGCTCATGGCACGGAAACCATCGTTCGATTGCTCGCTCCATAGGGGGCAGGGTCACGGGGCCACGAGGTCACGGGGCCACGGGGTCACGGGGCCACGGGGTCACGGGGCCACGGGGTCAACTACACGCACCGCGTGATCGATACCCGCGTTGAGGCCCCGCCCGGGGCTCGTCACCACCGCAGCGTCGCTCGGAATCGGGTGGCGACTCGTCTCGCTCTTGTTTTAATCAATCCTCCACGAGCTCACCGCGGCCGCAACGTACGCACGATCGGACGTTCCCGATTTTCGAACGCGTCGGCGAAGCCTGCGCGCGCGCCAACCAGCGCCACGATGGCCTCGCACGCTGCCACCCCGCGATCATCCGCATCCGCGATGCGGCTGTAGAGAAGCGCGCCAAGTGGCTCGCTGAAGTTCGCCATTCGCCAGTCGTCGTCTGTGCGCAGCGACCCCATGACAACATTGCTTGCACGCCAGCGATGTGCCGCACGCGATGCCGCGCGGCGATTCTCTTGCGCGCCCGCGATTGCGGCGCGCAACGACGCATCAAGCAGGACGTCGTCAACTCCACGATGTACCCGAGCTTCGAGACGCTCGAATTGCGATGATCGCGGCGGTTCAAGCGGAGATTGCTCGATCCCTCGCCACGACTCCTCATACGCGTCCGCAACCGCGCGACCGAGCACGGCTTCGAGCTCGTCTACGAGTTCAAAGCGGAGTTTGACTGCGTTTGCTGAAGCAAGGGGTGGCCGCGCGCCCCGCTCACCGTCGAACACCGATCGATCCTCAACGATCATGCGCCGCAGAAATCCCCCGAGGTTTGCAACCATGCGCTCGCGAACCTCACGTGCCGCTGCAACGAGTTCATCACCGCGCGAGCCAATCAGCGCAATCGCTGCCTCCCGTTCCCCCTCGGTCACATCCATCAAGCGGGCCACAGTAAAGGGATTCGAGTAGCACTCAACGGTGACTCCCGCCATGCGCTCCAACTCTTGGCGTCCTGCCGACTGACCGAGACCACGTGAACCAACATGTGCGAGAAGTTCGAGCTCGATTCGCGCCTCGACGATTGCCGGATCGTCCTCCGATTGGCCCGCAAGTCTCATGGCGGCATCGAGTATCCGTGCATTCGCCTCCCGATTTCGTGAGAGCATTGATGCCATGCCGGCGCGAACCGCGCGCATCGCGCCATCGATCGACTCGCGAAGCCTCCGATCGTCGCTCCGAATGGACTCGTCCTTCCCGAGACCATCAAGCGCCGCACTGATGCGCTCAGCCTCTGCTTCTGTCAGCGTGGCCACGCGCGCTGTCTCTGCCTCGACGAGCGCGTCGAACTCAACCTTCGCTTCATCTGCAAGACCGAGCGCTTCCGCAAGCGTCGCCAGCACGCGCGGCGACAGCGCCGATCCGAGGAATGTCAATCGTTCTGCCCCCTTCGCGGCCTTCGTCATCACATCTGTCGCATCGGCGCGCTGCGTATCGGCAACTTGAGGCAGATCGCGTCCGAACACAGCCGCGACGGCGCCCTCTTCGTCGATCTGACCAAGATCAACCCGCACTGCCTGCAGAAACAACCGACGCGAAAGACGTCTGTCAAGTTTCTTCGCGGCGCTCTCGATGATCTGCGCAGGCATTCGTGCGAGTTCCTGATACGCCGCCTTACGCTCAGCGGGATCCGGCGAGCGAAGAAGCACGCGCCTCGTACGCTGCAGTTCAAGCCCGCGCGCGACATCGGCGCGGAACTCCTCGAGTCTCGCGCTGTCGTCGGGATGGGCGCGTGTCAGCACGCGTTCAGCCAGTCGCGCATACATCTCCATCGTGCGCGTGGTCGACATGCCCTCGTGGAGATCCGCCTCGAGGCGCTCAACAAACTCAGATCGCACCGAATCATCGGCGATGGCCCCGGCAAACCCATCACCTGACTTCAAGAGCTGCACGCGGAGCGACTCCGTTGCATCGGCGCGTGATGCACGCAATTCGTTGCGTCGGCGCTCAATATCTTTGCTTGCACGTTCGACTTGCTTCCCGCCTCCATTTGAGCTCGCTTGTACGAGAGCGGTGCGCGCACGGTCGAGTGCTGCAAGATCCTCGACCCACGCAACGTACTCCTTCGCGCGTTCCTCTGAGCGCCGACGTGCCTCGCGCGCAACGTCGCGATAGACAACAACAGCGCTCGCGAGAATCGCATCGTCTCCAGTCGTCACTCCTACACGTGAGAGTTCCTCAAGCGGTAGCGGCAACGGTCGTCCGCGATCAGTCCAAACTGCGGTGGCGCGCGCACACTCCACGCGCGCAGCAAACAACTCGATGAAACGCGATGCTTCGGGCGGCAAACTGTCCTCGAGCCGAGCAATGAACGCCTTCTCAGCCGCCGCGAGGGCAACATCGATGGAACGGCCACGCGCGCGCAGCGTCCCGACCTCATCCGCAGCAAGCGTGCCCGCGCTTCGGGGTGCTGTCGAAAGTTCGTTCAGAAATGGTTCCCAGCGCTCGGCCACGATGCGTTCAATCTCGCGGTCGTACTCGGCGTAGGCCTCATCAATCGGCGTCCACCACAGCGGATCAAACTCCGGCACCCATCGGGCGGTGTCGCGGAGCTGTGCAAAACGCACCGGCATCGCAATGCGCTCGAACTCACTCGAGTCGCTGTCGCATCCCGAAAAGAGAAATCCAAGAATCACCGCGAGTGCCGCCGAAACGCCACGCATGCGGTTCTGAGGGCGATGCGCACGCGTCGACATGCACAAAGCGTAACGCGGTTGCGGGTGGAATCCAAACTTGCACGCGTGATGCATGCGCACGGCGATTTGCGTCGTCGCTGCCATCCAACCGGCGAAATCGTGCTGTTTCCGCCGTCAAACCACAATGTTGACCATGCGGCCCGGCACCACGACGACCTTCTTCACCGCGCGGCCCGCGATCGCGGCGACGACATCGGCGTGCGCGAGCGCAAGCGCCTCGACTTCGGCGGCGTCGGTCTTCGCAGGCACCATGAGGCGCGCCTTGATCTTGCCCTGGATCTGGACGGGCATCTCGACCTCGTCGTCGACGAGCTTCAATGGGTCGACCTCGGGCCAAGGCTCGTTCGCGAGGCTCACGCGCATGCCTTCGTGCGTCGTGGACGAGATCCCGAGCTTCGCGCCGATTTCGTCGGCGATATGGGGTGCG
>JBILDS010000165.1:0-7025 GCA_044352505.1 Phycisphaerales bacterium | reverse complement strand
TTTGCGTAGGTCGCCGGGTGCGCATGACCTTGCGCGATTGCCTCAAGCGCTGCGCCCTGCGCCGCGAGTCTCCGATCGATCTCAATAAGGATGTCAATCGTTGGAACAAGGTGCGGCGCAAGCACTTTCAGGAGATCGCCGAACGCGCCATCGCGAAGACGCTCTTGCAGCGCTGCGACTTCCGCGCGGGCGCCTTGAAGGTCGTTGTCTTCGAGCGCTTCCGCAGCCTCGTGGAGATACACGTCAGCGCCAGCACGCGCTGCGAGAAGGCGGTTGTCGTCGAAGTCCGCTGCGATTGTGCCTCGGATTCCAATCACAGCCGTCGGGCGCTCTGCCGACGGAACGCTGAGAAGTCGGTCCACTTCGGATTGCAAGGCGACAATCTCGCCGCGCGCGGCTGTGATGAGGCCAAGATCGGCGTGCGGCAACAGTGCTGCACGTATGGTGAGTACCTGTTGCGCAGTGGCCGCGTCGAGCGCTGCGCGCTCAAGCAAGCCATCGACGGCCGCCAGATGTTCCTGCGCGATCACAACTGCAAGCATTGAGGTTGGCAATGTGCCATCGCTCGCGGAGCGAAGCGTGAGCGCAACTTGTGTGCGAAGAAGTTCGGTAATCGCGGTGCGATCCGCGCGAAGCGCCGCATCTTGGACGAGGAATGCGAGAGATCGCCCGATGGTTCGAACCGACGCGAGGTGCGCTGGGCCAAGTGTGTATCCAGCGCGAAGATCAATCTCGCGTTGGTACACAAGCGCGTTCGTCTCCGCGAGCTCGGCGCCGAGACGTCGCGCTGCGACGAGCCAGCGCTCAACCAACGGACTCGCGGAGCCCGTTTCGAGATAGATCAATCGCGGATCGGTGGTGTTCGAGCCGACACGGGCAACGAAGTCCGCGTCGAGCTTGCGGAAGGCCTCTCCGAGACGGTCGTAGATCTCGGCAGCACCCGAATCGCGCGGAGATGTCGTCACGTCGATCGGTGTCGGCGCATTCGGTGGGTCGTCAGGTGACCGCGCCACAGCGTTGGCGTTGCACAACGCCATGAGAGACAGACCGAGCACGATCACAACCCCTCGACACACCATGGGTCTTGCATCGGTTGCCGGAAGGTGGAATTGCAGTCGAAGTGCGGAATGCGCCGCGTTGCGCGGTTGTTCGAGCGGGATCGGAAAGCCCCGCCTGGCGCGCGCGGAACGTCCGCCCATTCGTGGGGCACGTCCGAGTTGCGGAATCTTGGCGGAACGTGCTTTCGATCCGCGGTTCCCGAAGTAGATTCTGAGACGAAGCGCATCGACGCGTGTTGCCGCGCAATATCTGCCTGGAGCTTTGAGACATGAAGACCGAGAATCAGGGCGTGTGGATGGCGTTGTGCGTGGCGGGTGTGGCGTCTGCGCAGCAGTTCGTCGACCAAACCTCAACGAGGTTTCCCGTCCAGTCTGAGTACTCAAATCAGTGCACCTTTGTCGACATCGATGCCGACGGTGACTTGGACGTTGTGTTTGCCAACGGGCAGGGATATTCGAGCCTCGGTGCGCTGCTCAAGCCGCGCGTGTACGTGAACAACGGCGCGGGCGTCTTCACCGACGAGACCGACGCGCGTGTTGCTGGGATCACAGGTTGTTTCCGTGGTGTCGAGGCCGGTGATGTCGATCGGGATGGCGACTGGGATCTTCTGCTTGCGCAAGACTACAACCGTCGACCGCTCCTTCTCATCAACAACGGGTCGGGCATATTCGTGGATCAAACCGCCGCGCGCATGCCCAACATCACCATGGGCTCCGCGCGCGGGCAGTTTGGTGATGTCGACAATGATGGTGATCTCGACATCGTCCTTTGCAATTCAGGAACGAACCGCTTTGCGTCGACGGGTCGCCCACGACTTTTCATCAATGACGGCACGGGTGTCTACACCGATGCGTCGACGACGCAGTTCCCGACGACGGCACTCTCCCAGCAGATGGACATCATCTTCGGCGACTTCGACAACGATCTCGATCTTGATCTTCACATCGGCACGCGCGCGAGCGGCACGGGTTCGAGTCAACTCTGGAAGAACGACGGCGCTGGCAACTTCTCGCGCATCACGCCGTTCGTCACCGACGCATCGTGCTACTCGTATGACTTTGGTGATCTCGATGGTGACGGCGATCTGGATCTGATCGGCGTCAACGCGGGGGTGTCGAATGCGGAGTTGCTCCTACGCAACAACACGGCCGGTGAGTCGTGGACCAACATTTCGACGCAGATCTCGCCGAACCCGACGTCGGACGACAACGATTCGAAGTTCATCGACTACGACAACGACGGTGATCTGGATCTTCTGATTGCGGCGTTGGGCGGGCCTGACCGCATGTATCGCAACAATGGTGCTGGTGTGTTCACGCAGGTGTCCGGTGTGCTTCCCACGCTCTCTGATAGCTCACTTGATGTGAAGGTTGGCGACCTGAACGGTGATGGCAAACCTGACATCGTGACAGCGCAAGGTGAGTCCGGACAGTTTCAAAATCGAATCTATATCAACACAGGCTCTGCAGACACGATTGCACCAAGCATCAAGTTGGTCGAGCAGGTTCCATCGCGCGCCAAGGGTCCGTTCGTCGTACGTACGGCGGTGTTTGATGGTGTCACCAGTGATCGTGGTTACGACGACGATGGAGTCTTCCTGGTCTACGCGGTCGGCGGTGGCAAGCCGCAGACTGTGGAGATGGCGTGGTCGGGCAACAGCCTCTGGCGCGGCGTGATTCCTGCGCAGGACGCGTGCTCGACGGTCGAGTACTTCGTGCGCGCACGCGATGTCTCGGGCAACGAGTCGACCAGTCCGATCAAGTCGTTCGTAACGGCCGGTTCATGCGGTATACCGGGTGACTTGAATGGTGATGGCGTGGTGAACGCTGCGGATCTTGCCACACTGCTGAATGCGTGGGGTAAAGACGGGCCAGCTGATCTC
Organism: Phycisphaerales bacterium; assembly: GCA_044352505.1. Taxonomy (GTDB): domain Bacteria; phylum Planctomycetota; class Phycisphaerae; order Phycisphaerales; family SM1A02; genus QWPT01. Next base: position 4,084 of record JBILDS010000165.1, on the reverse strand, counting down.
AATGGTGACGGAACGGTGAACGCGCAGGACATGGCGATTCTGCTGAACAACTTTGGTTGAGTGCTTTCGGATTCTCTCACGGAGGCACGGAGGCACGGAGGAGGAGTGGCGTGACTTGTCGCCGACTTCTCAGGAGTTGGCTGGGGCTCGAGAGCACGAACAGAATTGAAGCGGAGGCATGGATGCAGGGAACAATTCGTTCCTTGAGTTGCTTCGTTCCTTGAGTTGCTTCGTCCCTTGAGTTGCTTCGTTCCTTGAGATGCTCCGTTCCTTGAGATGCTTCGTTCCTGCGCAGCATCTTGCGGAGGAGACTTGACCTCTGTGCCTCCGTGCCTCCGTGAGAAATTCCCCTGACAAATCGCTCGCTCGGCGCAAGTTGTCGGTCGACACGCGGGTGCTATCCTGCGCCGCGTGACGACTTCTCCATTTTCGCTTGAAGGTAAGACCGCAATTGTCTGCGGCGCCACGCAGGGCATCGGGCGTGCGACCGCGCTTGAGTTTGCACGCGCGGGTGCACGGGTCGTGATCGTCGGCCGCAACGAAGACGGGCTTGCAAAGGTGCTTGGCGAGTTGCAGGCCGCTTCGTCGGCCGCGCATGAGGCGGTGAAGGCCGATTTCAGCGATCTCGACGGCACCGAGCGCGTCGCCCACGAGACCGTGCAGCGCCTCGGCGCCGTGCACATTCTCGTGAACAACACGGGTGGGCCTGCTGCGGGCACTGCGATCGAGGCGAAGCCGCGCGACTATCTCGCTGCCATGTCGATGCACCTTGGCTGCGCACAGGCTTGGACGCAGGCGTGCGCGCCTTTGATGCGTGAGGCGGGCTATGGCCGCATCATCAACATCACGAGCACGTCGGTGTTTACACCGATCAAGGGGCTCGGCGTGTCGAACACCGTGCGCGCTGCGATGGCGAACTGGACGAAGACGCTCGCGAGCGAGCTCGGCCGCTTCGGCATCACCGTGAACAATGTCATGCCCGGGTTCACGAAGACCGCTCGGCTCGAGGCTCTCTTCAAGGGCAAAGCTGCGCGCGGCGGCACGACGGTCGACGAGGTCGAGGAAGGTGCGATTGCCACGATTCCAGCGGGGCGCCTTGGTGACGCGCGCGAACTGGCACTTGCGATCGTGTTTCTCGCGTCGCCCGCGGCGAGCTATGTGAACGGCGTGAACCTGCCTGTCGACGGAGGGCGCCTCGCGGCGCAGTGAAGCATGCCCGTTCGCGAAGTCGACCATTTCATCGGAGGTTCGTTCGTTCCCGCTGCGTCGGGTGCGCGGATCGCGCGCGAGAACCCTGCGACGGGCGAGCCGCTGCGCGCAATCGCGCGCGGCGACGCGGCCGATGTGGCGCGCGCGGCCGACGCCGCGACGCGTGCGTTTGCGCTGTGGGGGCGCATGCCTGCGGCCGAGCGGTCGCGCGTCCTGCTTGGGATCGCGGCGGGCATCGACGCGCGGCTCGAGGAACTCGCGCTGCTCGAGTGCGAGGACACGGGAAAGCCGCTCGCGCTTGCGCGTTCGCTCGACATTCCGCGCGCGGCCGCGAACTTCCGGTTCTTCGCGACGGCGATCCTGCACGAATCGAGCGAGAGCTTCGCGACCGAGCGGCCCGCGCGCGCGATCAACTATGTGCTGCGCAAGCCGCTCGGCGTGGTCGGATGCATTTCGCCGTGGAACCTGCCGCTCTATCTCTTCACGTGGAAGATCGCGCCCGCGCTTGCGGCGGGAAACTGCGTGATCGCGAAGCCGAGCGAGCTGACGCCCACGACGGCGGCGGTGCTCGGCGAGATCGCGCGCGACGCGGGGCTGCCTGCGGGTGTACTCAACATCGTGCACGGCCTCGGGCCCGAGGCGGGGCAGGGAATCGTCGATTGCCCGGCGGTGCGCGCCGTGAGCTTCACGGGCGGAACGGTGACGGGGCGGCGGCTCGCGGCGCGCTGCGGCGAGCGGTTGATTCCCGCGTCGCTCGAACTCGGCGGCAAGAACGCCGCAATCGTGTGCGAAGACGCGGACTTCGCCGTTGCGGTGCCCGAGATCGCGCGCAGCGCGTTCCTCAACCAGGGCGAGATCTGCCTGTGCTCGTCGCGCATCCTCGTCCATCGCGCGCGCATGAAGGAATTCACCGAGCGTTTCGTCGACGCTGTGCGCGCGATGAATGTGGGCGACCCGCTGTCGCCCGAGACCGACACCGGCGCGCTGATCTCGAAGGCGCATCGCGAGAAGGTCATGGCGGCGATCGAGCGCGGCGTCGCCGACGGCGGCGTGGTGGCGTGCGGCGGCGCGATTCCGAAGCGGCTGCCCGCGCGCGTGACGAACGGCGCGTTCCTCGAGCCGACGGTGCTCCTCGGCGTGCCCGCTTCGAGCGCGTGCGTGCAGGAGGAGACCTTCGGCCCGGTCGTGACCGTGCACGGATTCGACCGGCACCGCGACGCGGTCGAGATGGCGAACGCGACGCGCTACGGCCTTGCGGCGAGCGTGTGGACGCGCGACCTGTCGCGCGCGCATCGAATCGCGGCGCGGCTTGATGCCGGCACCGTGTGGGTCAACTGCTGGATGCTGCGCGACCTGCGCGTGCCGTTCGGCGGCGTGAAGGATTCGGGCATCGGCCGCGAGGGCGGGCACGAGGCGCTGAAGTTCTTCAGCGATGTGTCGAATGTCTGCATCGCGACGGGGGAAGCGCCGTGATCGAGATCCGCGATGCGGGCGAAGCCGATCTCGAGGCTGACCTCGAGGCCGATCTCGAGGCGATCCGCGCGATCTACAACGAGTCGATCCCGAAGCGCATCGCGACGGCGGACCTCGAGCCGCAGGGGATCGATGCGCGCCGCGCGTGGTTCGTGAACCGCGACCGCGCGACGCGGCCCGTGCTCGTCGCGGTCGATGCGCAGGGCGTCTGCGCGTGGGGCGCGTTCACGAACTTCAAGGACCGTGCTGCCTACGCGCCGACTGCGGAGATCTCGGTGTATGTGGCCGACCGCGCGGCGGGTCGCGGCGTCGGGCGCGCGATGCTCGATGCGCTGCTCGCGCGTGCGCCGGGCTGCGGCATCGACCGCATCCTCGCGATCTGCTTCGCGCACAACGAGCCGAGCCTGCGGCTCTTCCGCTCGCGCGGCTTCACCGAGTGGGGGACCTTGCCCGACGCGTGCGTGATGGACGGCGTGCGGCGGAGCGTGGTGATCCTGGGTTGGGCGCGGTGAGCTCGGCGTCTGGGTTGTTTCTCACGGAGGCACGGAGGCACGGAGGGCAAGCCTTTCAGTTCCATCGCGCGGCGCGCGGGATGAGGAGAAGTTGGCTGGCCCTGCTCGCCGCCGATCCGAGGTTTCGAACCCGATTGCGTCATCTCCGTTCCCGAAATCCCCTTGATGAGGCGCCGTGGCGCAGAGTTTCACAGCGTCTCATCTCCGTGCCTCCGTGCCTCCGTGAGAAAATCACATCGACCGGATGCTCAACAAGCAGGAGCGTTGAGGCGAGAAAGTTGCGAGCGCTCAGAGAACGACCGCGATCGCCTTCACCTCGACGGCGATCGGCGTGGGGAGGCTCGTGATCCCGAGCGTGGTGCGCGTGGGGTTCGGGTTCCCGGGGCCCGCGAAGTACTCGGCGTACACCCGGTTGTAGGTCGGAAAGTCGTTCTTCATGTCGGTGAGGAACACCGTCACATCGACGAGGTTCGCCCACGGCACGCCCGCGTCGTCGAGCACGGCCTTCACATTGTCGAAGCACGACCGGCACTGCGCCTCGATGTCCTTCGCGACGATGCGTCCGTCGGAACCAAGCGTGACGCCCGGGATCTCCTTCGAGCCCTTCTTGCGCGGGCCGACGCCCGAGAGAAACAGCAGGTTCCCGACGCGCTTGGCGTGCGGGTAGGCGCCGACGGGTTCGGGCGCGCGCGATGACACGATGTCGCTCATGCGAGGGAGCGTAGCACGGCGCGCACGGGGCTTGCGTCGAAGCCGACGAGCGGCAGAGGCAGCGCGACGAGCTCGTACTCGCCCGCCGCGACATGCGCGAGGCGCAGACCCTCGAGGATCGAGACGCCGCGCGCGAGAAACCGCTTGTGCGCAGGGAGATCCTTCGATTCCTGCACATC
>JBILDS010000164.1:0-7039 GCA_044352505.1 Phycisphaerales bacterium | reverse complement strand
CGACGCGAAGACGCGCGCGGGCGTCGAGGAGGAGGCGGCGGATGTGATGATCCTGCTGCTCGAGTTCGCTGCGGTGACGAAGATCGATCTCGCGGCGGCCGTCGAGAAGAAGCTCGCGAAGAACGCAGAGCGCTATCCCGTGGCGCTGTCGAAGGGAAACGCCACCAAGCACGACCGGCTGGGGCGATAGCGGGGGCCGTCGAGGGCAAAGCCCGAACTGCTGTCGACCCCCCGCACCCCGCTCCGGCTTCGCCGTCGGCATCCGAGCCCCGAGTCCGCGCCGCGCGCCGACGCTACAAGAACCGCTCGATCAGCTTGCGCGAGTGTCGGTCGAGCGCGAAGCGATCGCGCACGCGATAGCCGACTCCATGCGAGTCGGTGATCAGCAGCGCGCCGTTCGGAAGCCGCCGGATGTCTTCCTCGCCCTTGAGCGTGAACTTCGTCTCGCCGCGGTCGGTCGCTACCGTCCACACGCTCGGCGTCGCAAAGGTCGACACCGCGAGCAGGCGGTCGATCACCGGCACGAACTCGCGCGCCGCGAGTTCCTCGGCGATCAGCGCGCGCAGCGCCTCGGGCACCGCGTCGAGCCGTGCGATCCACAGCAGTTCGTGGCCGTCCGCGCCGACGATCGAGATGCCGTCGTTCGGCGCGCTCAGCGGGAACGCGCGCACAGGCACGACATCCTCGCGACGCGTGCCGTCGGGAAGCGTGCACACGAGGCGGCCGCGGGGATTGCGTTCGAGCGTGAACGAAGGCGTCGTCATGAGGTCGCCTCCCGCAGTTCGCCCGTGCGCGTCTCGGACCCGCCGCGCGCCTTCGCGTCGTCGCGCTCCTGCGCCTCGTGAATGCGCCAGTACGCGCCGCGCGCGGCGATGAGTTCCTCGTGTCCGCCGACCTCGACCACCTTGCCGCGGTCGAGCACCACGAGTCGGTCCGCCTTGCGGATCGTCGACAGGCGGTGCGCGATCGCGATCGTCGTCCGTCCGCGCACGAGGTTGTCGAGCGCGGCCTGGATGTCCTTCTCCGTCTCGGTGTCGACGCTCGAGGTCGCCTCGTCGAGGATGAGGATGCGCGGATCGATCAGCAGCGCCCGCGCGATGCTGATCCGCTGGCGCTCGCCGCCCGAAAGCCCCTGTCCGCGCTCGCCGACGAGGCTGTCGTAGCCCTGTGGAAGCCGCAGGATGAACTCGTGCGCACGCGCGGCGCGCGCGGCGGCGATGATCTCCTCGCGCGTCGCGTCGGGGCGGCCGTAGGCGATGTTCTCGGCGATCGTCCCGAAGAAGAGGAACGGTTCCTGCAGCACGAGGCCGATGTGGCGACGGTAGTCCGACACGCCGTAGCGCCGCACGTCGATGCCGTCGACCTGGACGCTGCCCTCGCTCACGTCGTAGAAGCGGCAGATGAGGTTGATGAGCGTGCTCTTGCCCGATCCGCTGTGGCCGACGAGCCCGATCATCTCGCCCGGCTTGATGTCGAGGTCGAGCCCGCGGATCACCGTGCGGCTTCCGTAGCGGAACCCGACGCCGCGCATCGAGATCTGCCCGTCGAGACGCTCGATCTTCACGGGCTGCGCGGGCTCGGGCACGCTCGAGTTGTGGTCGAGGATGTCGAAGATGCGCTTCGCGCCTGCGGCGGCCTTTTGCGTGATCGACACGATGCGGCTCATCGACTCGAGGCGGCCGTAGAAGCGCCCGATGTACGCGATGAACGCGGTGAGCACGCCGACGGTGATCTCGCCGTGGCTCACCTGCCAGATGCCGAAGGCCCACACGATGAGGAGACCGATGTCGGTGAGCAGCGTCACCGTCGGCGAGAAGAGGCTCCAGGTGCGGTTGAGGCGGTCGTTCACCGCGAGGTTCGAGCGGTTCGCCTCGCGGAAACGCTGCGATTCGCGCTTCTCCTGCGCAAACGCCTTCACCACGCGGATGCCGGGAATCGTGTCGGCGAGGACGTTCGTCACGTCGCTCCATGCGCGGCCGATCTTCTCGAAGCCCATGCGCAGGCGCGCGCGGACGGCCTGGATCAGCCAGCCGATCACGGGCAGCGGCACGAGCGTCACCAGCGCGAGCCACGGGTTGATCGAGAAGAGGATCGCCGAGGTCATCACCAGCATCACGACGTCGGTGATGAAGTCGAGCGCGTGCAGCGACAGGAAGATCGAGATTCGGTCGGTGTCCGAGCCGATGCGCGCCATCAGGTCGCCGGTGCGCTTCGCGCCGAAGTAGTCGAGGCTCAGGCCGAGGAGATGCTCGAACGACGCCGTGCGCATGTCGGCAGCGATCCGCTCCGACACGATCGCGAGGAGCCAGGTCGTCATCCACCCGAGCACCCACGCCATGACCGCCGCGCCGAGGAGCCCAGCGAGGATCCACGCGACCTTCGCGGGCGGGATCTCGACGCCCGTCTGGAACGGAACGAGCACCTCGTCCATCAGCGGAATCGTGAGGTACGGAGGCACGAGCCGCGCCGCGGTGCTGCCGAGCATCAGCGTGATGCCGAGGAGCAGCTTCCACTGGTACGGCTGCGCGAAGCGCCAGAGCCGCAGCAGCACCCAGGTCGATGGCGGTGAACGCAGCTCGCGCTCGCATGCTGCGCAGGTCTCGCCGCCGCCAGGCAGCGTGGCGTTGCAGGTGGGGCAGGTCGCGGGAAGGTCGTTCGCGGCGGGCGGCGCGCCGTGGATGATCGCCTGCTGCGCGGCCTCGAACTGCGTGGCGAGCCGGATCGCAGCGGCGTTCGCGTCGAGCGTGAAGCGCCAGAACTGAAGCCGCCGGTCGCCTTCGCCTTCGCGATGCTCGATGAGCTCGAGAAGTCCAAGCCCGCCGTGGTCGCTGTGGCGAAGCGTCAGCGCGCGGTCGGCGGTGCGCCCGAGCGGCCAGACCTTCTCCACGCCTTCTGTCCTGTCGATGAGCGCGTCCGAGGTGAGTTCGACCCGGCCGCGGGCGAACTGCAGCCGCCGGTCGAGGTCGACCTCGAGCGCGGCAAGCGACCCGCCGGCGGGGACCGAGGGGACGCTTGCGGGGTTGGAAACGGGCTCTGGCATGCAGGAAACGGAGTCGGCCGGGCGAACGGCAAGAATATTCGCTTTGGGGCGCGCGATCGAGGAACAAGCCGCGGGGCGGGTCGGTCATTGTCGCCGAACCACGCCCCATTGGGGGCGCGGTTTCTCATTCCCGAGTCGGAGTTTCGCAAACGGCGAGCCCGACCCGCCCCGCCGGCTCGACGAACCATGCCCACACCTGCCCCTCAGCCTGACATAATGGTTGGTTCGTCGCTTCCGATCCGCCGTGCGTCCGACGGTGGGATTCCACAGCAGCCATCCATGGAAGACCTCCGTCTCCTCCGCGTGAATCACCTGCGTGGTCCGAACATCTGGACCTACAGACCCGCGCTTGAGGTCTGGCTCGACCTCGGTCGGCTCGAGGAGCGGCCGTCGAACACGATTCCCGGCTTCAACGAGCGCCTCGTGTCGCATCTTCCCGGGCTCGCCGAGCACCACTGCGGTGTCGGAGAGCGCGGCGGATTTCTCCAACGGCTCGAGTCGGGCACCTACGCGGGCCACATCCTCGAGCATGTCGTCATCGAGCTGCTGAACCTCGCGGGAATGCCGACGGCGTTCGGCCAGACGCGCAGCACCTCGAAGACCGGCGTCTACCGCATGGTCTTCCGCGCGCGCGACGAGCGCGTGGCGCGCACGGCGCTCGCCGAGGGCCATCGGCTGCTCAACGCGGTGCTGCGCGGCGAGAGTTTCGAGGTCGCGTCCGCGGTCGACACGGTGCGCGGCGAGATCGCACGCAGCTATCTCGACTCGACCACCGCGAGCATCGTCGCCGCTGCGACCGACCGCGGGATTCCGCACATCCGCCTCGACAAGGGCAACCTCGTGCAGTTCGGTTACGGCGCGCGCCAGCGCCGCATCTGGGAATCGCAGACCGGCCAGACGAGCGCGATCGCGCAGGAAATCTCGCGTGACGAAGCGCTTTCACGCGCGCAGCTCGCTCCGTGCGGCGTGCCCGTGCCCGAGAGCCGCGTGGTGCACTCCGCCGACGACGCGTGGGAGGCTGCGCAATCGCTCGGGCTTCCCGTCATCATGAAGCCGAGCGAGTCGGGTCGCACGCGCGGCACGCTCGTCGACCTTGCGGGCGAGGATGCCGTGCGCGCGGCGTTTGCGAGCTTCGCAGACGACGCTCCCGCGATCGTCGAGCGTCAGATCCCGGGCGCGATGCATCGGCTGCTCGTGGTCGGCGGCAAGTTGATCGCGGCCGTGAAGGGGACGGGCACCTCGGTGACCGGCGATGGCCGTTCGACCGTGCAGGAACTCGTCGACGCGCAGCTCAACACGGGTGCCGCGCCGCGCATCCTCTGTGCGTTCGATCCCGAGATCGTGCGCGCATTGAAGCGGCAGGGGCTCTCGGCCGATGCCGCGCCGACGGCGGGCCGCGTCGTGCTCGTCCAGTCGATCGGCCGCGACGCGGTCGACTGCACCGACGAGGTGCACCCCGAGGTCGCGCGCGTCGTGGCGCTTGCCGCGCGCGTGGTCGGCATCGATCTTGCGGGCGTCGATGTCGCCGCGCAGGACATCGCGCGGCCGCTCGCCGAGCAGTCCGGCGCCGTGATCGCCGTGCACGCAGCGCCTGCGCTCCGCATGCATCTCGAGCTCGCGCACGGCGAGCCGCGGCCTGTCGGACGCGCGATCGTCGACCACCTCTATCCCGAGGCCGAGGACGGACGCATTCCCGTGATCGGCGTCGCTGGCTCGCGCTGCACAGGACGCATCGTGCGGCTCATCGCGTGGATCATGCATCTCGGCGGCCGTTATGTCGGGGTTGCGAGCCGCGTGGGGCTCTGCTTCGACCGCCGCCGCGTCGACCGTGGCGATGGCACGCGCTGGGATTCGGCGCGGCGCCTGCTTGCGCATCACGCGGTCGAGGCCGCGGTGTTCGAGACGGATGCCGCGGCGATTCTTCGCGACGGCCTGCCGTACGACCGTTGCGAGATCGGCGTCGTGCACGACATCGATGGGCACGAGGCGCTCGGCGAGTTCGATGTCTCCGAGGCATCGCAGATGTTCAAGGTGATGCGCACGCAGGTCGACGCGGTGCTTGCGCGCGGCGCCGCCGTGCTGCACGCGGTCGACGAGCGCATCGTCGACATGGCCGAACTGTCGGACGGCGCGGTCGTTCTCTACGCGCGTGACGGCGCGAATGCCGCGATCGCCGCGCATCGCGCAGCGGGCGGTCGCGCGGTGTTTGCGCGCGGCAAGTCGATCGTGCTCGCGGCGGGCGACGACGAGAGCACGCTGCCCGACCTTCTCCACGGCGATGTCCCGCATGCGAAGACCGACGAGGCGACGCTCGCGGGCGTCGCCGCGATGTGGATGCATGGCATCGATCCCGATGTCATCGTCACGGGCGTCGCGACCTTCGGCAGCGATCTCGATCCCTACTCGCAGATGCTTCACGACGATGGCGCCGCGCCCGGCGACGGCCGCATGCGCTGATCGCGCCCAGCTTTCCCGACGCAACGCTCCCGCGCAACTCTCTCCACGCACTCCAACCACACGCGAACCATGGAAGTCAAACGCATCCGCGCCCTGCGCGGGCCCAATCGCTGGAGCCGCCACACCGCCATCGAGGCCGTCGTGCACTGCGCGCCGTCCGAGCGCTCGATCGCGGAGATCGCGGGCTTCGAGGCGCGGCTGCGCGATCGCTTTCCGAACATCGGGGTGCTGCCGAAGGATCGCGCGGGCAACACCTCGTTCGCGCAGGTGCTCGAGGCTGCGGCGCTCGGGCTTCAGGAAGACGCAGGCTGTGCGGTCACCTTCTCGACGACCGATCTGACCGAGGAAGACGGCGTCTCGTTCGTGGTGGTCGAGTACACCGAGGAGGATGTCGGCCGCAAGGCGATCGCCGACGCGCAGGCGCTCATCGAGGCTGTCGTCGGCGATGCGCCGTTCGACGCCGCGCGGACGATCGCCGAACTGCGCGCGCTCGACGAGGAAGTGCGGCTCGGACCGAGCACGGGCTCGATCGTCGCGGCGGCCGTCGCGCGCAACATTCCGTATCGCCGCCTCACGCAGGGCAGCATGGTGCAGTTCGGCTGGGGCCATCGCAGGCGCCGCATCCAGGCTGCGGAGATCGACGAGACGAGCGTCGTCGCCGAGTCGATCGCGCAGGACAAGGACCTCACGAAATCGCTGCTCTGGTCGGCGGGCGTGCCGGTTCCGCGCGGGCGTCCCGTCGAATCGCTCGAGGATGCGTGGTCGGTCGCGCTCGAGATCGGGCTTCCCGTCGTCGTGAAGCCGGTCGACGGCAACCAGGGCAAGGGAGTCACCGTCAATGTCGACTCGCGCGAGATGATGGAGATCGCCTATCGCGCGGCGGCCGAGATCAGCACGGTCATGGTCGAGACCTGCCTTGCGGGCAATGATTTCCGTATGCTCGTGATCGGCGACCGGCTCATCGCGGCCGCGCGGCGCGATCCGCCGTTCGTCGTTGGCGACGGCGAGCTCACGGTGCGGCAGCTTGTCGCGAAGGTCAACGAGGACCCGCGGCGCGGCGAGGGTCACGCGACGAGCCTCACGAAGATCAGGCTCGACGAGATCGCGGTCGCGCGGCTCGATCTGCAGGGCCTGACGCCCGAGTCGGTGCCCGAGCGCGGGCGCCGCGTGGTGCTTCGGAACAACGCGAACCTCTCGACGGGTGGCACCGCGACCGATGTCACCGACGAGGTGCATCCGGCCGTCGCAGAGCGTGCGGTGGCCGCTGCGCAGATGGTCGGGCTTCATGTCTGCGGCGTCGATGTCGTGTGCGAGAGCGTCATGCGCCCGCTCGAGGACCAGGGCGGCGGCATCGTCGAGGTGAACGCGGCGCCTGGGCTTCGCATGCATGTGTCGCCGTCGCACGGTCGCGGCCGCAATGTCGGCGAGGCGATCGTCGGGCTCCTCTATCCCGCGGGCGACGATGGGCGCATTCCCGTCGTCGCGGTCACGGGCACGAACGGCAAGACGACCACTGTGCGGCTCATCGCGCACATGTTCGCG
>JBILDS010000163.1:0-7047 GCA_044352505.1 Phycisphaerales bacterium | reverse complement strand
GGAATCGCCGCCACGAGCAGCTTGAGCAGCGCCTTGAAGAGACCCGTGCGCTCCGCGACGCCGATGCCGAGCATGGCGACCAGCACGATCGCAAGCGGCGGGAAGTCGAGGAAGTTCCGCATCGCGCTCGTGAGGATCCAGCGGATGCTCTCGACATCGAGCAGGTTGTCGACCACGATCGACTTCGACGGATCGCGCGGGTCTGCGACCGACCAACCAAGTCGCGCACCGATGAAGCTCATCACAAGCACCACCACGCCAAGCATCACGAAGAGTGTGGCGGGGTCGGGCAAACGGTTGCCCACGCGCTCAACGATGGCGAGCACACGCGTTGTCAGCCCGGGCTTCGCGCCAACTTCCGACATTCCCATCTGCCCGCGGTCGTTCTCATCTGCTGCCATTGGTTGCTCCTTGCGATGCCTTACCTCATGCATGATGTCTTGCGATGCGATATGCGTGTAGCGTGATGACTCGTGATGCGGTGTCTCGCGATGCGATGACGTGCCTCAACTTGCAGACGCCACGAAGGTTCCACGCGCCCTGTCTTTCACAACACCGGGAAACTTCAACACGCGATTGTGCATGGCGACGTACACCCCCGGCGGCAAAATCTGCACCGCGAGTAGCGCCTCTGTCACATTTTGGGCAGCATCGGTCCGCTTCATTTCAAACGGGCGCATCGCACCCGTCAGCACAATTGCCTTCGAAGCTCCGCCCTTCGCGGTCAGACGCTCGTGCATGCGATCACCCGTCTTTGCCAAGCGATCTGTGCCGTGCACAACCACCACGCCGTCGTGGTTGCGCGCCATGAGCTCTGCTGTGTCTGCAATCAGATCGTGGTCAGCCTCCGTCATGTCAAGCGAGTCCTTGTTCATGAGCGGCACACGGTCGATGGTGACACCGTGTAGATCCAGTGACGCAAGCAAGAGATCAAGAACATTGACGTTGTTTGCAAGAACACCGCCAAGTTCGTCGTAGGTCTTCTCGATTGTTCCGCCCGTTGAAATGAGGGCAACACGGAACAGTGGAGCAGAGCGATCAATAGCAGGGCGCGGCGTGGACATCGGAGAAACCGGGGATCGAAGGAAAGCCGTGGGCATCAAAGGCATCAGAAACGTTGGGAAACTCGCAGACATCGGGAGGAAACGCGGTGTTGCGCGCGGCGAGGATAACAGCGACCGCTGTCGGCGCGGTACCATTTCGAGGTCGTCGACGTTTGTCGGCGCGGTACCGGAGGCTGCAGCATGGACGCGCAGGCTACGACAACTCCCACCACGCTTCCCGCAGACGCTGCACCATCGGCGGGCGCAACCCTTGACTCGCTCAGTCTTCAGTTGCAAGACCTCCCGTTGACGAGCCTCGCGCCCGCAGGCGTGCTGTTCGTGCTGGGTTTCGTGCTCCTCATCTTCGGCCGCCATCTTCTGCGCCCCGTACTTGTCACTGCGATTGTCTTGGCGGGTGCCATGCTCGGCGCGCCAATCCTCGGACGGCTCCTTCCAGACGCCCATGGACTCGCGCTCACCCTCCTCGGCGGACTCGCGGGCGCACTGGTTGCAGCCATCGCGTGGCGACTCTTCCTTGGCGCCGCGCTCGGCGTAACCTTGGCATTCTGCTGCGCGCTTCTCGCGCTTCTTGGCGTGAACGCAGGATTCATCGATGCGCGCGGCTCAGATGCCCAACCGCAGGCTGCGGTATCGCTTGCCGATGTTGCGGATCGCGAGCGGCTCCTCGAGCGATCGCCCGCACCCATTCGCCCGCTCGTTGCGTGGGCCGATGTGAAATGGCACGCTGAGCCGCCGCAGGTACAGGTGCTTCTGAAGGCCGCGGCCGCTGGCGGCGCATTCATTGGCCTTGTGCTTGGCGCATGGCTACCGCACGGCGCGGCTGCGTTTCTGACCAGTCTCGTTGGCGCCCTCTTCGCGCTTGTTGGCGGAATGCCGTTTCTCCTGCGCGCAATCGAACGCGGTGACGAACCAGTGCGGCCGTTTGCGTGGCTGCTGTTGTGGCTTGCGCTCTCGGGCGCCGGTTGGATTTTCCAATCGTGGCGGAGCGAATCGGCCGCGCGACGCCAATCTGCATGCGCCCCCGAGTCGGGCGTCGAAAACGGTTAGGATCGCAACATGGACTGCTTTTCGTACCGAGATGGCGAGCTCTACGCTGAGGATGTTCCTGTCCGCGTCATCGCCGCGGAAGTAGGAACGCCCTGCTTTATCTATTCGCGGCAGACGCTCGAGGCACATTACGACCGACTCGTGGAAGCGTTTGCGCCGATCGATCCGCTCGTCTGCTACTCGGTGAAGAGTTGCGGCAACCTCTCCGTGCTCCGCACTTTGGCGGCACGCGGCGCCGGCATGGATGTCGTGTCGGGCGGCGAACTGTTCCGGGCGCGCGCAGCTGGCGTCTCTGCTGCGAAGTGCGTCTACGCCGGCGTGGGCAAGACCGACGCCGAAATCGTGGGCGCGATTCGCGCGGGGCTTGGGCTCTTCAACTGCGAGAGCGAAGAGGAGTTCGAGAACATCGCACGCCTGGCGCACGCCGAGCGCGCCACGGTTCGCGTGGCGCTTCGCATCAACCCCGATGTTGATCCAAAGACCCATCGCTACACCTCGACTGGTAAGAAAGAGACGAAGTTCGGCGTCGACCTCGAACGCGCGCGACGTTTTTTCGCAACCTACGGCCGCAATCCGCACGCGCAACTTGTTGGTCTTCATCTCCACATCGGCTCGCCCATCTACACGGTCGACCCCTACCGCGAAGCGATGATGAAGACCGCGGCACTCGTTGAAGAGCTGGCGCGCGACGGCTTCACGATTTCGTCGATCGATCTCGGCGGCGGATTCGGCGCCGACTACGAGAGCGCACAATCGCCGGCACTGTTGGAGTATGCCGCCGCGATCATTCCGATTGCGAAGCCGCTGTACGACAAAGGCGTGCGTTTCATTCTTGAGCCCGGGCGAACGATTGTGGCGAATGCTGGCATCCTCGTCACCAAGGTGCTCTACACAAAAACCTCGGGCGACAAGCGCTTCGCAATCTGCGATGCAGGCATGAACGCACTGCTCCGGCCATCGCACTACGGAAGCTTTCACTTTATGTGGCCAGTTGCGCCCGGAGTTGACATGACACCCGCGCGCCGCGCGGCCGACCCTGGACTTGCAGGAACAGTGCTCCAGGACGTGGTTGGGCCGTTGTGCGAGACCGGAGACTTCCTTGCGCTCGATCGCGCGCTGCCCGCAACCATAGCGCGCGGCGATCTTCTTGCCGTCTTCACGGCCGGTGCCTACGGAATGAGTATGGCAAGCCGCTACAACTCGTCGCCACTGCCTGCAGAGGTGCTCGTGTCCGGCGCGACAGCCGATATGGTGCGCGAGCGTGAAAGTTACGACGTGTTGATTGAGCACGAACGAGTGCCCCGCGCGCTGTTGCTCGCGAACGCACAGGAGGTGCACGCATGATCTTGTTCACAAGTGATCTCCTCTTTGGAAGTAAGATTCTCGGCGCCGCAAAGCATGCGGGACTTCGCGGACAAGGCGTGCGCAATCGCGGCGCACTGGTGCAGCACGCGCCACAGGCCACGCATTACTTTCTTGATCTTGAAGCCGAGCTTTCCGAAGGCGAATCGGCGGAAGAACTCCTCGACGCTGCACTAGGCCATCCGCATCTCTGCGTGTTTGCGTTCGCGGGGCATGTGCAGGCCGACAAGCTCCGTGCAGCGCAGGCGCGACTCGCCTCCGCAGGCGAGCGCCATCAGGTTCACTCACGCGGATCGCTCAACGCTCGGCTCGTAGAGATTCTTCCGCCAACCGGATCCAGTTTGAAAGGCGAGGCTCGCTGATGGTTGGCCGCGAGGAAGACGGCGTTTGGATCACACTGAAGGAGGAGATCCACGCGTCTCCAGAAGAGGTTGCATCGTGCATCGCAACAAGTGCTGGGCTATGCCGATGGCTCGCCGTTGGCGCCGAGTACCCCGAAGAGGAGGGGCGAACGCTCGAACTTGCATGGGATCGCGAGTGGAACCGCACGACCGAGGTGAAGGTGCTTGAGTACGAGTGCGATGAGTTGCGCGATGGACGGGCACGCGTCAAGTGGGACTGGTATCCGTCACCACTCGACGAGGCTCCGGTTCCGGTCGAAATCGCCGTGTCGCCCCTGCGCGATTCCGGCGGCGCCCGGGTGATCATTCGCCAGGGTCCCTTCCGCGACGACCCGGAGACGCTCTTGACTGTCGCCGACAGCGCAGAGAGCTGGCGCTGGTACCTCTGCAACCTTCGCAGCGTGCTCGAAACAAAGCACGACATGCGCGCGGTGCGACCGCTGTGATGGACTCAGGCGGTTCGACCCTATACTGGCGGTTCCATGTTTGAAAATCTCACCGAACGCCTTTCGACTGCTTTCCGATCGCTCTCAGGTCGCGGCACAATCTCGGAAACGAATGTGCGCGAAGCGCTCGACGAAGTAAAGACCGCGCTTCTGGAGGCAGATGTTGAGCTCGGGATCGCCAAGCAGTTCTGTGACGATGTGATGGCAAAGGCCGTCGGGCGCGAGGTGACGAAGAGCCTGAAGCCCGGACAGGAGCTGATCGGCATCGTGCACGACGAGCTCGTGGCGCTCATGGGCGCAGAGGGCGAGGAGAATGGATCGAAGCTCTTCCTCGTTGATCCGGGCCCGACCGTCATCATGCTTTGCGGTTTGCAAGGCTCTGGAAAGACGACGACCTGCGGCAAGCTTGCTGCGTACTTCAAGAAGACGGGTCGCTCGTGCCTCGTCGCCGCGGCGGACCTCCAGCGCCCCGCGGCCGTCGAGCAGCTGAAGCAGGTGATCGAGGGCGTCGCCACGGAAGCGAAGGGCGGCGCGCGCGTCGGGTTCCACGGCGAGCCCGATCAGTGCGCCGAGTACGGCAAGGCCGTTGGTGCCGCGATCGGCGTCTGCCGCCGCGCCGTCGCCAAGGGCCGCAGCGAGGGTTACGACATCGTCATCCTCGACACAGCGGGCCGCCTCCATGTGAACGACGAGCTGATGAAGGAGCTCGAGGGCGTGCGCCTCGCCGTGCAGCCGCACCAGATCCTTCTTGTCGTCGACGCGATGACGGGTCAGGACGCCGTGCGCAGTGCGAAGACCTTCCACGACCGCCTCAAGGTCGACGGCGTGATTCTGACCAAACTCGACAGCGACACCCGCGGCGGCGCAGCGCTCACCGTGCGCCGCGTGACGGGCGCCCCGATCAAGTTCCTCGGCACGGGCGAGAAGTTCGACGCGCTCGACGAGTTCAGCCCGAAGCGCATGGCCGGCCGCATCCTCGGCATGGGCGATGTCGTCGCGCTCGTTGAGAAGGCGCGCGAGGAGGTCAGCGAGGAAGAGGCCGAGAAGATGGCGGAGAAGCTTGCGAAGGGCAAGCTCACCATGGACGACTTCCTCTCGCAGATGAAGTCGCTCCGCCGCATGGGCCCGATGAAGCAGCTGCTCGGCATGCTTCCCGGGGTCGGCAGCGCACTCAAGGATGTCAACATCGACGACAAGCAGTTCGACCGCCTCGAGGGCATGGTGCACTCGATGACCGCGGCCGAGCGCAAGGATCTGAAGCTCTTCAACAAGAGCCGCGTACGCCGCATCGCGACGGGTTCTGGCACGACCCCGAACGAGGTGAACCGCCTCACCACGCAGTTTGAGGCCGTGCAGAAGATGACGGCGTCGCTCGCCTCTGGCGGCATGGCGGGCCGCATCAAGGCTGCGCGCGACATGGCGAAGTCGGGCGGAATGCCCGGCCTCGGCGGCATGGCGGGGTTGCCGGGCCTGAGCACGAAGGGTTCGAGCGCCACGCAGTCGATCAAGTCGAAGTTCAAGCAGCGCAAGAAGTGACGCGCTTCGGAATCTGCCGTGCGCACCGATGAACTCGACTACGACTTCGACCCGTCGCTTGTGGCGACGACGCCCGCGGAACCGCGCGATGCCGCGCGTCTGATGGTGGTCAGCCGCTCGCTCGGCACGATTCAACATCGCACCGTACGCGACCTCGCAACAATCCTCGGCGCGGGCGACGAGCTCGTCGTGAACGCGACGAGCGTGCTGCGCGCGCGGCTTTCGCTCGTCGACCACGCACGCGGCCGCGAGACGGAGGGCCTCCTGCTCGAACCTTCCGCAGAAGCGCCCTTGTGGCGCGTGCTGGTGCGGCAGGCGAAGCGCTTCGAGCCTGGCGTGCGGCTTGCGTTGCGCGACGGCCACGGCCGCGAGCATGGCGATGCGATCGAGCTCGTGCGCCGCGATGACGATGCGTGGCTTGCGCGCGTGGTCGCGGGCCCTGCAGGCGGCGGCATCGCGGAAGTCCTCGAGCGATCGGGCCAGACGCCGCTTCCCCCCTACATTCTGAAGGCGCGGCGCGACCAGCGCATTGAGGTCGACGATGATCTCGACCGCGCCGAGTACGAGACCGTGTACGCGAAGGCGAGCGCGCGTGGATCGGTCGCCGCGCCGACTGCAGGGCTTCACTTCACGGACGATCTCCTGCGCGCGCTCGCGTCGCGCGGCGTCGGGCGGCATGAGCTCACGCTCGATGTCGGCGCGGGCACCTTCAAGCCCGTCGAGTCGGACACCCTTGAGGCGCACGACATGCACGCGGAGCGCTTCATGGTGCCGCGCGAGGCGCTTGCAATGCTCGCGGGCTCCGCCGCGGCGCGTGCCTCTGGCGCCAAACGCATCGTCGCCGTCGGCACGACCACGGTGCGCGCGCTCGAGAGCCTGCCCGACCCCCTACCCGCCGCAGACAGCGACTTCGAGGCCATCACGCGCATCCTCATTTCGCCCGGCTTCCGCTGGCGCTTCACCGATCTCTTGATGACGAACTTCCACCTGCCGCGCTCGACGCTGCTTGCCCTAGTCGGAAGTTTCTGCGGCATGGAGTTGATGCGCGAGGCCTACGCCACGGCGGTGCGCGAGCGCTATCGCTTCTACAGCTATGGCGACGCGATGTTGATTGTGGACTAGGTTCTGTCTGACGGATCCCCGGACGTCGAACCGCGCGGCAACCCGGCTGGCGGCGTCGGCTTCTACTCG
>JBILDS010000162.1:0-7068 GCA_044352505.1 Phycisphaerales bacterium | reverse complement strand
GCTTCATGGCTCCCGCACAGACCACAGCCTACTACCAACCAGGTTCACCGCAACGTGGCGAGCCGGGATGGTTCTACGCAAACACGTACGCGCTTGAGCAGCGACCGACGTATGAGTTCGTGCCGCTTTCGCTGCATGAAGCGGTTCCTGGGCATCACTTCCAGATTGCGCTTGCGCAGGAACTCGAAGGCGTGCGGGAGTTCAGGAAGGATCTTGACTCAACCGCGTTCATTGAGGGTTGGGCGCTCTACGCGGAGCGGCTCGGTATCGAAATGGGACTCTTCACCGATCCGTACGACGACTTCGGCAGACTGCTCTACGAGATGTGGCGGGCAACACGGCTCGTGGTCGACACGGGAATCCACGCGTTCGGTTGGACGCGTGAGCAGGCGATTGAGTACATGCGCGCGAACACAGCGCTGAGTGAACTGAATATCACCAATGAGGTGGATCGCTACATCGGTTGGCCCGGGCAGGCGACCGGTTACAAGATCGGCGAGATTGAGATTCGAGCGCTGCGTACGAAGGCGGAAGCCGCGCTTGGAAAGAGTTTCAACATCCGGCGATTCCACGACGCAGTCCTACTCGGGGGTCCGCTGCCGCTCGACGTGCTCGCGCGCAACATCGATGCGTGGATCGAGGCGGAGCAACGCACGCACAACTGAAGAACATCCGCGAACGCAGGCCGCGCGCCCCAACCCCACCCGAGTGCCACCCGCCCGACTGCTGCACGGCACGTGCCGTGCAGCAAATGAGGAGTTGCCGTTCGAGGGGGTTGGGCAGGATGTTGGAATTCTCGCGGGAACACGCGCGATTCCCGACTCAGCGCATTTCTCGGCGTTATCTTCGCGTGGTGCTCGTTGCTCCAAGCCACAATTCCGCACCAGCTGATCCGCTGTCGCGCACACTCAAGACTGTCTTCGGCTACGACTCGTTTCGGCCGCTCCAGCGCGAAATCATCCAGGCCTCGCTCGATGGCCGTGACGCGGTCGCTGTGCTTCCAACGGGCGCGGGCAAGAGCATGTGCTACCAACTGCCCGCCCTTGTCCGCGAAGGGCTCACGGTGGTTGCGTCGCCGCTCATTGCGCTCATGAAGGATCAAGTCGACCAGATGCAGGCCGCGGGTGTTGCCGCGACGTTCATCAACTCCACCCTCGACTTCGCTGAGTACCGCGCGCGCTGCGCGGCACTCGACCGCGGCGGGTATCGCATCCTGTACGTCGCGCCCGAGCGGTTGGTCACGACCGAGTTTCTCACGCAACTTGAACGCTGGAACGTGGCAGCGCTTGCGGTCGATGAAGCGCATTGCATCAGCGAATGGGGTCACGACTTTCGACCTGAGTACAGACAGATTCGCTCAGTTCGCCGCGCATTCCCACATGTTCCCGTTCTCGCGCTGACTGCCACCGCAACGCCCAGTGTGCGCGACGATATCGCTGCACAGCTCGAACTCCGCGAACCATCGGTCTACATCGCCAGCTTCGATCGACCCAATCTCACCTACCGCGTGATCGCGAAAGACGACGCGCGCGCGCAGACGGTGGCCTTCGTCCGCTCCCGCGGTGACGACTCCGGCATCGTCTACTGCCAGTCGCGCAAGACTGCAGAGTCGATGGCCGAAGCACTCGAGCGCGCAGGCATCTCGGCACGTCCGTACCACGCTGGGCTCGCGCAAGAGGCCCGTGCGCGCAATCAAGAGGCCTTTCTCCGCGACGAAGTGCGCGTGATTGCGGCGACGATCGCCTTCGGCATGGGAATCAACAAGCCAAACGTGCGATTCGTGGTGCACGCCGATCTTCCGAAGAACATTGAGGGTTACTACCAAGAGACCGGGCGTGCGGGTCGCGACGGAATCGCAAGCGAGTGCCTTCTCCTCTACTCGCGCGGCGACGTTGCGAAACATCTCCACTTCCTCAATGAAATCTCCGACAGCAGCGCACGCGCACTCGCGAAGGCGCAGCTCGATCAGGTCGTTGCGTTTGCGGAGTGCGCAAGCTGCCGCCGCACCGAGCTCCTCGCCTACTTCGGCGAGACGCGAAGCGAATCTACGTGCGGCGGCTGCGACAACTGCCTCACGCCGCGCGAGACGGAGATCGTCACGACCGACGCGCAGAAACTCCTGAGTTGTGTGCTTCGTATCGAGCAGAAGAGTGGTTTCCGCGTTGGCTTGCAGCATTTGTCCGAGGTGCTCGCGGGCGCCGACACCGAGAAGATCCGACGCTGGTTTCACAACGAGCTTTCGACGTACGGCGCCGGGAAAGATCGGCCCCGCGCGTCATGGGTATCACTTGGGCGGCAGCTTCTTCAAGAGGGCTACCTCGAGATCGCTGGCGACGGCTTCGCGGTGGTGCGGGTCACCGATCGTGGGCTCGACGCGCTGAAGAGCCGCAGCGAGATCCGCGTCACGAAGCCGGTCGCACCAGTCGCCGCCGAGCGCACGCGCGAGCGCGCGCCGAGCCGCGGTGGGACGGTTGCGCCGCTTGCGCCCGCAGACGCCCCGCTCTTCGACCGGCTGCGCGCACTGCGAAAGCGCCTCGCTGATGCCCGCGGGGTGCCGCCCTACGTTGTCTTCTCCGACGTCACGCTGCGAGCCCTCGCGGCGGCGCGGCCGCAAACGAAGGAAGAGTTCCTCGCGATCGTCGGGATCGGCGAGAAGAAGTACGCCGACTTCGGAGCGGTCTTCGCCGACGAGATCGCGATGATCGAATAGGTTCTGTCTGACGGGCACTCGTCGCCTCACAGGCACTTCGCACGGGCGATTCCTCGCATCGACCCCTCCGCGGGCGGCCGTTCAACCTCGGAATGCCGCACCGGCCTTCTTGCCAACGAGGGCCGCAGCGGTCGCGAGTGCCACTGCAAGGAACGCCATCGCCCACACGCCGAGTGCGCTTGCGACTCCCGGTCCGTCGCCGAGGCGCTCGGCCAACGTGAAGATTGCCTTCGTGATCGGGTAGTCGCCCTCGCGCTGCGCGAGGATCAGGCTGTCCGACACTTCGAGCATTGCGAAGCAGAACGCCAGGATCGCCCCTGCCGCGAGATTCGCCGCCAGAAGCGGCAGCACGATCTTGCGGGTCACGCGCCAACGCGACGCTCCGGCGTTGAACGCGGCTTCCTCGAGTGCCACCGACGTCTGCTCAAGCCCCGCCGCCGCCGCACGCACCACGTACGGCAATCGCCGCACGGCGTACGCAAGAATCAAGAACGGTATCGGGTTCGGCGTCGGTCCAAGAATGTCACCCATGAATCGAAGCGGTGCATTCGAAAGCCACTCCGCCGCGCCTGTGGGAAGAATCGAGAACACACCCGCGAGGAAGTCGGGTGCGCTTCCACCAAACGGCCAACGCAAGCTCGCGGCGACAAGACCGAACGCGAACACCAGTCCCGGAACCGCAAGCGGCATCATGACGAGGGCGTCAAGTACACCCCGCCCGCGCACCGTTCCGCGTACAAGTAGACGCGCCACAAAGAGGCCGACGACCACGTTCAGCACCGTGGCGATTCCCGCGAAGATGATCGAGTTGCGAATCGCGCCCGATGCAAGCGGATGTGTGATCGCTTCGACGAAGTGATGCTCAGTCACGCTGGTGGGGAGCAGTGTTCCGTACCACTGACCATTCGAGGCGAGCGCCGTTCCGATCACTCCAAGGTGTGGCAGCGTGGCAACGAATGCCACAAGCGCAAATCCCGTTGCCGCAAGCACCGCCGGCACGCCGACCAACGGCTTGTACCCAGCCCCAGCGCTCGCCTTCGCAAGCATCGCGTGACCACGGCCGCCGAGGAGCAACTTGCCAACGGCGTACGACAGCACCGTTGCGCCAAGCATCACTGCGGTCAGCGCGTACGGTTGCCGCGATGCCTCCATCTCCTTGATGCCGTTAAAGATCTGCACCGGCGTCGTCTTCGTAAACTCCAACATCAATGGCGTGCCGAGCTCTGTGAAGCTCCACACGAACACGATCGTTCCACCCGCGAAGAGCCCGGGGCGAATGAGCGGAAGCGTGACTCGGAAGAACCGCTTCCATCGGCTTGCGCCGAGGTTGGTTGCTGCCTCCTCCATCGACGGATCGAGATTCGCAATCGCTGCAACAAGATTGAGATACAGGATCGGGTAGAGCGCGATGGCCTCAAGGGCGATCACGAGGAAGAAGCCGCCCTTCCCGAGGAAATCGATCGGCGTTCCGATCAGGTGTGCATCGAGCAGAAGTGCATTCACAGCTCCTTCTCGTCCGAGCAGCTGGCGCATGCCGATCGCCCCGACGAACGGCGGCAAAATCAGTGGCGCAAGCACAAGCGTGGAAAGAATCGCCTTCCCCCGAAAGGTCGTGCGCGCCGACACCAAAGCGAGCGGTAGCGCAATCAGAACCGCAATCGTCGTGGTTCCGCACGCGATCGCGAACGCGTTCAGAAGCCCGTCGCGCAACATCGGGTCGCGGAAGACGGTTGTGACATGGAAGAGCGTGAACTGCCCCTGCTCGTCGACGAAGGCACTCGCGACCCCAAGCCAGATCGGGTACAGGAGCGGAATCCCAACCACGAGAAGCAATGTGACAAGCCAGAATCGCTGGGCGGACGGACGCATTGGGTCGAGATGCTACCGCTTCTGCGCGAGGCTGGCCGCGATCTCAAATTCGCGCCACGGGGGGCATGACGCTGCGTCGGGCGCAACTCGGGACGTCAAGGGGGTCCGTCAGGCAGACCACTAGCCCCACACCGAGAGCAGCGCTGCCATATCCGGGCCGCCCACGATGCCGTCGCCGTTGAGGTCGCCGCTTCCGGAACCGCCCCACTGGCTGAGGAGAATCGCGAGGTCCGCAGCGCCGACGACACCGTCGCCGTTCAGATCTGCGGCCGGCGCGGTGCGCGGCATGTACCAAGACACGACAACGGGCAACAAACTTTGCGTGCCCGGAACGCGTTGCAGTTCGAGCACGTAATCACCCGCAGCGAGATCGCGTAGATAGAGATGCTCGGTGTTGTCAACCGTGCTTTTGCTCTCGACATTTCCCGAAGAGAACACACCGACGCCTGACTCACCGGAGATCGACTGCAGCGCCCCACCGCTCGCGCGCCAAAGTCGAAGATCGAAATTCTGCACGTTGAAGCTGCTGAAGTTCGTGGCGACCTGTCGGAACCACGTGGCCACGATGCTCGCCTCGTCGATGGGTTCGTGTACGCGGAAGCTGTAGTAGGTGCTCGCGCCCGAGGCCTGCGATTGGATGTAGTCCCACCCAGTGCTTGGAAGGAACGATGCGAACTGCGGCGTGCTGCTCCCGTTGCGCTCGCCGGAGGTCAAGATCAGGTGTGATCGATCAATGTTCAACAGATCGGCGCCGTACACCGGATCAAGCGGAGTCGTTGTGATACCGCGCGATGCACCCGAAATCGGCGCACCGTTAGACCATCCCGCGCGATGGGTTGTTCCCGCCATCAGCACAGACTTGATGGTGAGTGCTCGAAACGCGTTCGTGTTCGAGTTGATCGCAGGATCCACAAGCGCCGCGTCGAACAGCAGCGCAGCCGCTGCGCCAACCACGGGCGTTGCGAAGCTGGTGAAAACGCCGGGCGCAACAATGTCGGGTTTCCGCCGACCCGGCCCATCGATTCCAACTGGCGTTGGCGCAGCGGCGTGATTGCCGGTACTCAGCCCAACCGCGATGCCATTGAAGCAGTAGGCGACAAGTGCCTGCGGTGCACTACCCGCACCGTTGTTCACGCCGGCGGTGAAGAGCACGTTGTCGCGCGACGCGACGAGGTCAACACGACGCAGCGCGTCGTTGTCGCTGCTTATGTTTCCAAATGACCCAATCCACGAATGATTGTGTACGCGCACTCCCGCGGGAGTATTGAGCGGCTGCAAGCCGCTGCCCACGTTCAGTCCACCCGATGTGAGCCACGGGTTCACGCTCCACACGTGCACGGTATTCACGCCGGGCACAATCGAAAGCGTGTTGCCGTACAGCGACTTCGCAACCTCAGTGCCGTGCCAACTTGCCGGCGGCGTCGAACCCGACATCAAATTGAACGTGGTTCCCGCAAACTCAGCAAGCGTCGTGTCGGGCGCGTAGGACCCTTGGGCGTTTTCGGTCGCCTCAACTTGCCCCATGCGAATGTTGGAGCCGCTCGGGACACTTGCGCCGAGTCGCGCCACAAGATCGGTGTAGCGAATCTCGGTGAATACGTCGGCTTGGGCGACAACTGCAGTTCCGAAGAGCGAAGCCGCAAGCGCCACACCTACAACGCGCATCGATCGCGCAAAGGCTCGGTCGGATGGTGTTGAACTGTTTGCGGACTTCATTCGGACTCCTGCATGTGCGCGACGCTGAGCTGGCCTGCGAGGCGAGGTATCGCGAAACGTGGCCTGCCAATCTCTCAAACGATCTCGCCGACGCCAACCAAGACGCCGGCAGCGTTGCGGGTTGGCTCCGTTGCGGCCGAGCGAGCGGCGAAACGGACGTCTGAACCCCGCGGGTCGATCAGAGAGAAACTAGCACCCGATTTCCCATTCGCAAAGGCGCGGCTGCGAAACGCCTGCAGTCGGCCATCATCATTTGCCTCGCGCCCACGCCGCGGCGCCCTGCCTTCGCACAACTCGCTCTCATCGCGCCGTCGAACCCCGATCGGCATTCCTCCGCTCGCTGCGCGCGCCCGGGGCAGGCGCATCAGCAGAAGAGCCTCCGGAGGCCGCTTCCTTTCCGGACCTCGCACCGGATGTGTCGGTTGCCCCGGCGGCGGGCTTGGCACCGTCTTTCTCTCCCTCCGCCCCAGTTGGGGCTGCCTTGCCCGCCGCCGAGTCACCGTCTTGATCCAATTGAACGCCTGCTGCGCGCGGCACGCGAGTTCCAAGCGTGCCGACACCGGCAACACCAGAGTCATCCGAGCGCTTGGCGGGTTCGCGCGGTGGCGCGACTTCGTTCAGCACTCGCACTTCAACGCGCGAGTTCTTCGCGTCTGCGGCCGCGTTCTCGGGGAACGGCTCGACGCGCTCACCGCTTCCGGCCGACACGATGCGAATTCGCCACCAGTCGATGCCACCAGCTGCAAGTCGCCGCGCCGCCGCAAGCGCGCGGT
>JBILDS010000161.1:0-7101 GCA_044352505.1 Phycisphaerales bacterium | reverse complement strand
CTGCGGCTGGGGAATGCCCTTCGCGTCGACCTTGGCGCCCAAGTCGAGCAGGTGGAATGGGGCGCGCGTTGTGTCGCCGATATAGGTCGTGGATCCGCGCAAACCTGCCTTCAGCGCATCGATCCACGCAAGGAATGTGGCGAGATCTGAGTAATCCTTCATCCGCTCGTAGTAGGCCGTTGCCTCTTCGCTGCCCTTGCCCTCGATGCGCGATGCCCATTGGGTGGTAAAGGCGACGATCGTGTCGGCTTGGCTCTTCGCTTGGCCGCGAAGGGCTTCGGCCTGCGAGTTCGCCTTCGCCTTCTCAAGCGACGCGAGCGTGTTCTGCACTTCCGCCATACGAGCAAGCACGCTCACGGTCGTCTTCTGTGGAAGCACGATCTGCGAAAGTCCAACGGACGTCGGCTCAATGCCCGTCTTCTTGGCACCCTCAAGACCTGAGAGAATCGCCTTCTCTGCGTCCTCAAGGCGCGCATTTGGGCCGACGAGTTCGTCGAAGTTGAATCCGGAAACGGATTTCACTGCGCCGGCCAACGTCTGCTCCAAGTTGGCTGCTGCATCTTGCAGCGAGCCTCGATAGCTGGTGAAGAACGCCTGCGCGTCCTTGTCATCATCGCGGACGCGCCAGAAGAGGTACGCGCGCACCACGACCTGCAGCCCATCGCGTGTCTGCACGGTCTGGAGCGGACTCTCCACAAGTTGCATACGACGATCGATCTTCGTGACGGAGTCGATGAAGAACGGATACTTCACATGCAGTCCTGCCTCTCGCTCGACCCCTGCTGGAACGCCGAAACGGGTGCGAATGGCAAACTCGTGGAAGTTGACCGTGTAGGTGGTGCTGTACAGCACAAGCACCAGAAGGATCACAAATCCGAGGGCAAATGCCGAAGTGCGCTTGTTCATGTTCTGTCTTCCATACTCATTGGGCGGCCAAGCCTGCCCTGATCTTCGTCACGTACGTGTCGTTCGTCTGTCACGTCTCGGTGTCACGTGAGGGCCGTGCTCCGGCCCGCACGCGCGCCGTCGCTACTCTTCCGTCTTCCGCTCGAGATAGTCCGCGAGGTTGAGACCTGACGTTGGCTCTTGCATGTCGATATCCAAGCGAACGCGCTCGGCATCTGGCAAAAGCATGTACTTCACCCGAACTCGACTGAGTGCCTCGCCGAGCACTTGCATGGTCTTGCGTGTTCGGAAGAGTTCCGGATCGGCGTCCCAAGCCGAGGCCTGGCTCACAACGTCCTGTGCAATCGTCTGCGCTTCCATGAGCGTGCTCCAACGGCGGGCGCGCGCCGACGAAATCACACTTGCTGCCTGTGCGCGCGACTCAAGAACCATCTGCTCAAGCCGAGCTTGAAGCGCATCGGCTTCCGCACGCACCGCCGGATCTGGCGAGCGCGCCACACGCGACTCGAGCGCTTGGAGCTCGGCAATCCCCTTCACGATTTCATCCGCGCGAGCAGTGTCGCCGATGATCATGCTGAGGTTGGTGTTCACGGTGCTCTGCGCAGCCTCAACCTGGCGCCGACTGTTCTGGCGGGCGATCGACAGTTCCTCGAACTTTCCACCTTCGGTTCCCGGCGGGCGGAGGCGAGGCATGCTGACACCAACCACCTCGATGCCGCAGTCGACCGCGTCGTACGCGGCCTGGATCGCGCGCGCGAGCGCGTCGACAAATGGCGCATCAACCGGCGGACTCAGCACGGCGTCAAGCGATCGCACGCTCATCGCACGTGTCACCTCACGAAGTGCGATCGCCTTGAGCGCGCGCTCGCGCATGTTGGTGAGGTCACCGCGATTGCGGGTATCGCTTGTAAACGCAAGGTACTTCGCCAGTTCACCGTCGCGCACCCGATACTGGATCACAATGTCTGCTTCGACCAACGCAAACTCGTCGGTGGCCTGTGCCTCGCTTGCCCCCTTCTCAAGATCGAGACCGAACGAGAGCGAGGTCGCCCCAACGCGCGCTCCGGCCCCCACGAGGAAGAGATTCGCGTTGATATCAACCGGATCATCTCCGCCCCAACGAATGAAGTCGTCTTTGCGCACCGGCTGCACGATTCCGAGCGGCAGTTCCCGCACTCGATTGACGTCAAGTACGAGTGCCGTATCGATTGGCCACGGCATCTTGGCCATCGGCCCGCCTTGGTAGACATCGCCGACTCGTGCTCCAAACCGAAGACGCAGCGCCTGCTCTTGTGGCTGCACGACCACCAATGTGGTGAGCGCGAGCACCACGACGCTGCCGATTGCCAACAGCCTCGCGAAGTTGCGCAGCAGAAGCTGGTACCCCCACGAACTGGTGATGTCGAAACCGAACTGGTAGTTGACGGCCTCGTTGATCGAGCGCACGATCGAATCGGGCGCCGCGAGCAAACTGAGCACCCGCGAGTCAAACGCCGGGCGCGGAGCCTCGCCCGCGCGTCGGGGGCGATAGAGATTCAGAATGAAGTTGAGCACCGTCTCGACGGCGACTGCGATCATGAAGATCGCAATGCCAAGCGCGATGCCCTCGAGAATCGGTTGCGATGCCTGCGGCTTCTCCTCAAGGAGACGGAACACCGTTCCCACACCGAGGGCCGAGCAAACAAGCGCATTTCCAACCATGACCGCCGCGCCACCGCGGAGGTTTGTCCAAGCCTTCTGCACCGCCATTCCCGCGACGAAACGCGAGAAGATGAATGCGATGAGTGCCGCGCCAAACGCGACCGCGAGTTGCCAACCAGGAAGCGTGGTGGTGCCGAATTGACCGCGATCAACACCCTCCTTGCCGACTGCGCCAAGCCAGTCGATCACGCCGTATGCGAGACCGGCGAGAAGCCCCGCATACACAAGGCTCAGCACCGGCATCAACACACGGTGCATCAGATCCAGGCGCCGCCGAGCGACGCGCGCGTCATCGACTGCGAACACGCGCCCTTGGTCATCGATCTTCGGCCCGGCATCAAACTCAAGCGACTCAAGACGCTCGAGCCGAGCCTGATGGAAGAGCAGCACGAGACCGAGCCACACCACGAGGCCGGAGAAGGCCCACGCAGATGCAATCACGCTCGCGGAGTCGCTGAGCGAGACGGGATCTTCACCCGGGCGCATGCCCTCTGAGAAGATCGGCCCGGTGGCCTTACCGAAAAGGAGAAGCAACAGCGCGATCGCGGACTGCACTGCGAGTCCTGCTGCGGCCACACGTGTTGCACGCTGATAGGCGTGATGGTCGATGCGCATCGTTCGAACGTTCGTGAACAGGTCCGCACGCCCCGCTTCGGCCGGTCAGAGCGCGAAGTCACGGGGGCACGGTTGGAGACATGACGCGGCTCCGGAGTGCCGCAGCGGTACTGTAAGGTACGCAGCGAAACTGTGTCGAAGTTCGATCTTCCCACGATCCACGTGTCCCTTGGTTCGGAACGCGGCTCGAGCGCGCCATGGAGCAACCGCAGCGCGGCGACAGCCGACGACGCGCGTATCAACCGTCGGGGCACTGCCTAGGCAGGACGTTGCCGCCGCAGAGCGGGTACGCTTCGCCCGGTGGCGCGCGAGCGCCCCCGACGAGCCTCTCGAGTCACCGCACATCATGTTCTCGTTCTTCGAGCAATTCTCGGCAATCGCCCGCAACACCTTCCTCGAGTCGATCCGTCAACCGATCGTGCTGGTGGTCGCCGTGGCGGCCACGCTCCTTGTGGTTCTCTGCAACCCGTTTAGCGCCTGGACCATGAGCGATGACCAACGCATGTTCATCGACCTCGGGCTGGCCACGGTCTTCCTCGCGACCGCAATCCTCTCGGCCTTCATCGCCACCAACGTCCTCGGCCGGGAGATCGAGAACCGCACCGTGCTGACGGTTGTCTCAAAGCCCGTTCCCCGACCGATCTTCATCGTCGGAAAGTTCGTTGGCGTCTCGATGACGATGCTGCTGACATTGCTCTATCTCGGTCTTGTGTTTCTTCTGGTCGAGATGCACGGCACGCTTGAAACCGTTCGTACACCTTCGCACATGCCGGTGATCGTCTTCGGCCTGTCTGCGCTCGGCGCCGCAGTGTTGGTGGGAACGTGGATGAACTACTTCTACGGCCGAAACTTCGCAGCGTGGACGGTGGGCGCTGGGGTGCCGTTCTTGGGGCTTGCGTATCTCCTCGCGCTCTTCTTCGACGCCGAATGGAAGGCCGTTCCGCTGCAACGGCAGTTCGAACCCGAGGTCTGGAAGGCGCTTCTCCTGATGGGCTTGGCCGCTCTGGTTTTGAACGCCGTAGCGATCACAGCCAGCACGCGCCTCGGGCAGGTGTTCACGCTCACCATCGTGGTGGGCGTGTTCTTGCTTGGACTGCTCTCAGATTGGATGCTCGGAAAGCCGCTCGCATCTGGCGAAGAACTCCCTGCAGCGACGAAGGGTTTCTTCACGGTCTGCCGTGCGGTTCTTCCAAACTTCCAGATGTTCTGGCTTTCGGATGCGCTGACCCAGAAGCGTACGATCCCGCTTGATTACATCGGGTTCGCGGTGCCCTACGCGCTTGCGTTGGTTGCAGCACTGCTGTCGTTTGCAACGATGCTCTTCCAGCGACGAGAAGTGGGCTGATTCGCCACAGCAAGCGCTCGCGTTGCCGACCGAGCCTTGTATGAAGTCGAGTCGAGCCAGTCCTATCAGACCACGCGATCGGGCGCGCCTTCGCGCTCGAGGCGCCACGACTCGATTTCCTGGCGCACAAATGGCCGGGTGAGCACGATTGCCATTACGAACGGCCACGTTGCAAAAAAGATGCTCGCGACCGCAAGACCCCGTATGGCCTGCGCCTCTGCGGCTTCGCGCTCTGGAATCGGGGGCAACTGCTCCGGCTTCACATTGGGACTGCGACGCATCTGTTCGCGCATGGTCACCACGATCTCGGTCTGCCAATCAACGGTGGGCTTCAGCGTCACGACCGCAAGTGCAAGACCCACCACCACCATGATGAGCCGTGCGACAACCCAGCCGAGCACCATAGAGCGACCCGCTGGATTGCGCCGAAGCAACATCGTCGCGCCTGCGATCAGCGCGATGCCGAGAATCACCAGCACGGCAAACTGCGCAATCGTGACCCCCGCAACGATTGCTGGTGGCGGCGGCAAGTCGAAGCCAGCCGACTTCGAGAGCTGTCCGCCGAAGACAACCATGCCTGTCCCCATTCCTTGCATGCAGAAACCCATCACCCCCACCACAAGCGAGAGCGATCCGAACACGATGCGCCAGCGCGACTGGCGCGCGCGACGATCATCGTCGTAGGGTTGAAACGGATCGGATTGGATCGAACTCGGCGCGCCGTCTGACCCGTGTGCTGATTCACTCATGGGGGCATGATGCCCGGTGAAGTCGCAAAATGAAAGCCGCCGCCCGTGCGACTCACGCAGGGGCGGCGGCGGATGACGGTTCTGGGCTTACTTACTGGCGCTGCGCCTTCTTGATTCGGCTCAGTTGCTTCTTCATCCGCTCAACTTCGTCTTCAATGACCTTCTTCTCGTAGGGAAGGTTCGGCGCCTCGAGGAACATGACTGGGTGGCAACGGTCGTACCACTTCAGGATCTCGGTGCCAGCCTTGATCTGCGAGGCGAGCTGAGTCTCAACATCACTTCCGGCTGGATTCATCCAATCCATGACCAAGCGAGGCTTCACGGCCTGCGCCTCCTTGATCGTGCGCTGCCAACGCTCGTGGATGCGGCGGCCAGCGTCGCTGACTTCCTTCCACTCCTTGAGTTGAAGCACCTGCGCGAGCTCCTCGACGGTATCCGCGGTGCCATCAGAGAACTTGCTGTGCGCAGCGGTTTCGGCCGTCAGCGTCAGGTTCTCCTCGTTCGTTGAGAGCACGTACTTCCCCTGAATTGTGCGGTACCACGTGATGTTTCCATTCTCATCGCGGTCGTAACTGCACTCGATTGTGCGGGTCACCATGGCCTGACCAACGACTGCGGGGCGTCCGCCCATCTCGGTAACCTCACCAACCTTGCGCAGCCAGTCGGCGAGCTCGCGGCCCTCGATCGACTTGTCGCCAGAAAACATGGTGATCGAACCTAGAGCTCCCACGCGCATGAAGTAGATCTCATCAAGGTGCAGCGCGGTAAATGCGCCTGCGGAGATCGCCTTCTTGATCCATGCAACCACGCGATGGCGCTTCTTGAGCTCGACGAGCGTCTCGTGGATCTTGTCGCCCTCGATCACAAGACCACCGGGGCTGTCGATGAGAATCACGATGATCTGGCCGGGGCCAAACTTGTCGGCTTCCTTGCCGATCTCTTCGATCTCGTTGTGGCGCGCGCCAATGCCGACCATGCCTTCCCACGGAAGGACGAAGATATTCGGAACCTTCGCAGTCGCGGCGCCCGTTGCGGAGGTTTGCGCAGGGGTTTGAGCGGACTGCCCGGAACCGGTGCCACCGGAACCTGCTGGAGCCGACTGCGATGGAGCGGCTGTGGTCGACCCAGAATCGCTCGCGATCGACTCGACCCGCTTCAGGTCGAAGCTCGTGATCGTTCGCACCGACGTGCGACCTCGATCGGAGATCTCGACGCGAAGTACGTTCGGATCAATCTTGAGGACTGTTCCCTCAATGGTCACTTCGCGACCGTTGAGCATGTATGTCACACGAACCTTCTCGCCGACCTCGCCCTTCCAGACGCTGCCATCTGCGAGTTTCACGTCGGAGCCAACGCGCTCGGCGAATCGCGATGAAGCTGCGGAGGCCGGTGCGGTCACGGCGTTGGCGAATGCGACGGCGGCACCCGTGCCCAACGCACATGAAGCGCACAAGGCGAGTGACGTGAGCGAACGCAAAATCGATCGATGCATGTTCATAAGGTCATCCCTATCGGTTCGTCCCTATCGGTTCGTCCTTCTCAAGATCATCTCCGGCTTTCTTCCCTCTGTGCGAGCCCTGCACTACGTTGGTCGCGTGCTGAGAGGTTCAGATTCCACGGCTCGCTGCTGTGATTCAACAATCAATCGCGGTCCGCGACCATCAGACCTTGCAATCGTTCGACGGATCAGCGGCGGCCGGGGCCTCCCGCTCCGCCGAGACCACCACCGCCACCACCGCTGCCACCGCGACCGCCGCGGCTTCCGCGCTCGGCGTCGCGCAGACG
>JBILDS010000160.1:0-7148 GCA_044352505.1 Phycisphaerales bacterium | reverse complement strand
CTGGGTAGCTACGTGCGGCAGGGATAATCGCTGAAAGCATCTAAGCGAGAAGCCCACCCGGAGATAAGTGTTGCTTTGAGACCCCTTGAAGACTACAAGGTTGATAGGCCACATGTGTAAGCGGAGAAATCCGTTCAGCTAAGTGGTACTAACGGTCAAAGACTTTGTCGCGTCTACCGGCTTCCGTGTCCGGACGGCTCATCGAGCCCCGGTCGGAATTCGGATTCGCAATGGTTTGGTCGCTTTGTGCAGCCATGTCTGGTGCGATTGTTGACACAGCGCTTTCGCCTCACAGACCCGGAAGGGTCTCTGAGGATTTGTCGGTGACCATAGGCAAGGGGTCACACCTGTTCCCATCCCGAACACAGAAGTTAAGCCTTTGCCGCCGATGATACTGCTCAGCGGGAAAGTAGGTTATCGCCGACTTTATGAACCCCGCCAGGTAACCCCTGGCGGGGTTCTCTTTTTTCACTGTTCCACGCACGTCGTTCCGCACCTTTCTACTCTCATTCCGCGGAACGCCCCTGTCCCTGTGCGGTCATTGCTCCGAGTCTGCTTGGAGCATGGGTTCGACCCAACTCACGTTGAATTCGATGTGGTCGGCAGTCGACGCGGACTCCGCCGGGACATTCGTCGGTACCGCGGCCTCCTCACAGTTTCGACATTCGTCCGAGTTCCGATCGGTGCTTGGCTCTTCGGCTTCAAGCGCTGAGAGTTTGGCGAGCCTGCGCCGATCCCACCGAACCTTTCATACCCCAGGGCGCCGATACGTGGGGCATGGTGGTTCCTGATTCATCAGGGTTCAGTCCATCAGAAACCGCGTTGCATTCCTCCGGGAACGCACGCAATGCGCCGGGCGAGCTCGTCCTGATCGTGTACACTTTCGCCGCCGCGCTCGGTACACACGTGCGCAGTTCGCCATGTCCCCAGGCGAGGTAGGCCTTCGGATCGATCCGCTCCTCGGATCTGCTCCGATGTTCAGGGGGCCGCGACCGATCGGCTTGAGGTCGCGCTGGTTCTTCCAGATGGGGCTGGGAGTGTGTCTCGTGCCTATGTTCAAAATCTACGTGGGGAATCTCGATCCACGCGTCACCATCGAGCATGTGCGTGAGCTCTTCGCCCCGTTTGCCGTGATCGAGGACGCAGTCCTCGTGAATGATGCGAAGTCGGGTAAGGCCAAGGGCTTTGCGATCGTCATGGTGCGCGACGCAGAGGTTGGTCGTGCCGCCGTCAAGGCGACGCAAGGGAAGCGCCTTCTCGGAAAGACGCTGACGATCAACGAGGTCATGAAGAAGGGCGCAGCCGCTGCGAAGGCCTCGAAAGAGATTCGCCAGGGACCCTTCGGTCCACACTTCAATCGGCAGGGCGGCGGGCGAGCTGGCGGGCCTAGACTCGGCGGCGCCCGACGTGGCCTCAATCGGGGACCGCGCGGACCAAGTTCTGGCGGTGGCGGGTTCTCTGGTCCCGGTACTGGTTTCGGCGGTGGCTCCGCCGGTCGACCTCCATTCGGACGCCCCTCAGGCCCTTCGAATCCTCCGCCACCTTCTGCGCCGCGTCATGATGATGACACGCAGCGTCGAGGCGAAGACGAAGAGCAGTGATGCACATCGATCGCCGCGCGCCCTGATCGAGTCGGACATGCGCAAGAACGTGATCAAAGGTCAGCGCAACTGTGTGCGACGGAGTTGTCACGCGTCGATTTCGTTTGGACTCTGATGAGCCGATAGAGCACGGGTCGACGTTGGAATCGTCGATGCGGCTGCACTCTGAGATGATCGAGCAAGCCAAAAAGAAACGCGCGTGCGTCAGATGACGCACGCGCGGTCGATTGATTCAACTGAGGTGTCGCGCAACGCATCGCGAGAGATTCGCGATCGCTTCAAGAAACCAGTTCCAATCACAACTCGGCGCACCAATGACGGACGCGCCGCGAAGCGGGGATCACCAGTTGTCGTCGAAGCGCTGCTCGCGTCGGCCTTCGCGCTCGTTGTCGCGATCGCGACCACCGCGGCCGCCGCCGAAGTCGCCACCGCGACCGCCGCCGCCACCGCCACCGCCGCCGCCGCCGCCGAAGCCACGACCACCGCCGCCACCGCCGCCGCCGCCGAAGCCACGACCGCCGCCGCCGCCGCCGAAGCCGCGACCGCCGCCGCCGCCACCGCCGAAGCCACCGCCCGCAGGACGCGGAGCGCGCGGCTGCGCTTCATTGACAACAAGGGCGCGACCCTCGAAGTCCTTACCATTGAGGTTCTCGATGGCGGCCGCTCCGGCTTCCTTCGAGCCCATGGTCACGAAGCCGAAGCCTCGCGAGCGTCCAGTTTCACGATCGGTTCCGATGAAGACATCCAACACTTCCCCGTGCGCTGCAAAAATCTCGCGAAGGGTATCCGGCGTCGTACGATAGTTGAGGTTTCCGACAAAGATCTTGAACATGTCTGGCCTCCCAGGCCAGTTCGCGCCACGAATGATCGTGGCCAAGTGAATTCTCGACGCGCAGGGGACTGACAGTCAGTGGTGCGGTCGCCGACAGCATACCCAATTTTTGATCTCGCACCTCTGACAACACTCCGATTTCCCTGAGGTTACACTTCCATCATGCCTTTTCTTGAGGTCAACAGCCCCCGTTGGACGCGTCGAATCGATCTTGCCGGGGATCCGGTCTCTGTCGGGCGACATCCCGATAACCAAATTGTCTTCAACGACGACGGCTTGAGTCGTCGGCACTGCCTGTTCGAGAAGAAGCCAACCGGTTGGTGGGTGCAGGATCTCGGTTCTCGAAATGGAACCCGGCTCAACGGCGATAAAGTCGCGACGGCGGCGCTGGCATCGGGTGACGTGGTTCGGGTTGGAAACCTTGAGATTCGTTTCGTGAACCCCGAAGCTGTGCAGAAGCCGCAGGCGCTGACGGCAAAGTCTGCCGCTCAGCGGCCGCAAAACGCGGCCACGATCGACGGCGGCGGCACCACGACTTACGAAGACGCCATCCGGAGAGTCTGCGATGGCGCGGTGTCGAAGCCCTTCGGCGAATCTGACATCGCGCTTGTCGATGCGCGCGGGAGCGTGCTGCACGCGGCCGCCTCCGAAGACAGCGACGCACCTGCAGAGAGCGTGCACGTGTTCCGTCTGCTGCTTCTCGTCTGCTTCCGCTCGCGCGCAAGCGACCTTCACATTGAGCCGAAAGCCGACAAAGCCACCATTCGCCTTCGCGTCGATGGCGTGATGGTCACGATCGTCGAAGAGTTGCCGATCATCGTCTTCAGGAAGATCATCGGCGTGGTTCGTGTGCTGTGTCAGTTCGATCAGAGCGTCAAGAACGAGATGCTCGACGGCCACTTCAACGTGCAGGTGAAGTCTCGGCGCGTGGACTACCGCGTGAGCCTGACGCCCGCGGTGCATGGAATGAAGCTTGTGCTTCGTGTGCTTGACCCCGCGAATGCTCCAAGCCGACTGCACGAACTCGGGATGCTGCCGTGGATGTACGAGAAGCTTCGAACGGTTTGCAACCGCGACGCAGGTCTCGTGCTCGCATGTGGTCCGACGGGTTCTGGAAAGACCACCACGCTCTACTCGTGTTTGCGCGAGATTGATCTTGAGCAGCGAAATGCGATCACGATTGAGGATCCGGTCGAGTACCAGATCCAGGGCGCCACACAGATTCCCATCGACTCAAAGCAAGGGCACACCTTCGGCGGTCTGCTGCGGTCGATCCTGCGGCAAGATCCCGACGTGATCCTCGTCGGCGAGATTCGCGACGTTGAGACGGCAAACGTCGCAATGCAGGCTGCGATGACGGGGCACCTCGTCTTCTCGACGGTGCACGCGCGCGACACCATCGGCTCGGTCTTCCGGCTGCTCGATCTCGGGGTCGAACCGTTCCTCGTGACCAATGCGCTGGATATCGTGATCGCGCAACGTCTCGTGCGACTGCTGTGCACCAACTGTCGACGACAGATTGCGCCAACGCTTGCGCAGCAGATGAAGATGGGCAAGTCAATCGAAGGTATGGCAACGATCTTCGAGCCGGGCGGGTGCGCGTATTGTCTTGACACGGGCTATCTCGGTCGCCGGGCGATCTTCGAAGTTCTTGAGATGAACGATATGCTGCGCGACGTCGTGTTGAAGCAGCCGACGATGCAGCAGATCCGCGAGGTGCTCAAGCAAGGGCTCTTCACATCGCTCCAGGGCTACGGATTCCAACTCGTTGGGAACGGCATCACGAGTTACGAAGAGATCGAACGCGTGTCAGGCCCGGAGATCTGAGCCGATGCGATCGAAAGATCCTTTCGCGGAGCTCGGGATTCCAGCCCGTTTTGACGTCTCGCCGCGCGAGTTGCGCGCCGCGTGGATGCGCCAGGCAGCGCTATCTCATCCCGACGCCGCAGGCGCGGTTGAGGAGAGTGCGCGCGTGAATGAAGCAATGCGTGTTCTTTCCGATCCGATTCTCCGCGCCCATGCGTTGCTTGCGCTGCGTGGTGCTGCGGGCGTCGAGGCTCCGAAGATGCAGCCTTCACTCCTCCTTGAGATGGTGGAGTTGCGCGAGCGCGCCGACACGTGTGCCCACGACGGGAGCGCGCTGGCGGAACTGCGCGCAGAGGCGGTGGCGCGTCGCGACGCCGCGATCACGGATGTGACTGCGCTCTTCGCGGCGGCACCTGAGGGGGCACTCGATCCAGCGTGTCTCGACCGCATTCTGGCCGAGCTCAACACGATTCGTGCGTTCGACCGCATGCTTGAGCAACTTGATCGCGAGGCGGGCGACCCAGGGGATGCGTCGTGACATCTCTCGTGACATCTCTCGTGACCTCTCTCGAGACAGCGTCGACAATTGAGCAGATGCGAGCGGCGCTGCCTGAACTCAGTGCGATCGATGTCGTGCTGTTTGCGCTGATGCCGCCATTGCTTGCGGTGTACGCATTCTTTAGTTTCATTGAGACGACCTACTTCGCGCTCACCCCGGCTGAGCGTTTGGCCTTGCGGCGCGTGTCGCCTCGGGCGGGCGCGATTGTCGACGGGCTGTTGGCGCAGCCGCGCATACTTCTTGTCGGCACGATGCTCGGGGCGCTGCTTGTGAGTACCTCGTACTTCGTGGTCAGTTCGGTGTTGGTCACACGATTCGAATCATCTGTGGTGGTCTCGGTTGTCCTTGCGATCGCTTCGCTCTTCGGTATGGTGCTTTCCGCTGAGATTCTGCCGAAGTTGATTGGAAACGCGGATCGCGTGCGTTCGGCGCGCTTCGCGGCGCGGCCGACGGCGCTCTTCTGTGCCGTCATTGGCCCATTTGCCTCTGCGATTGATCGGTTTGTTTTGGCGCCAATTGGACGGCTCTCAGCGGCGGTGCAGGGGGGCGGCATTGTGGATGCCGCCGAACTTGCCGCACTCTTAGAACAGTCGGCGCGCGCTGGCGCGATCGATGTTCGCGAGCGCGAGGCTATCGAGGGTGTGATGAGGCTTCGGCGCATGCGCGTGAAGGACGTGATGACTCCGCGCGTGGATATGGCGTTTGTTCGCGTGGATGATGATGAAGAGACGATCCGCAAGGTTGCGACTGAAGCGCGACTCACACACCTTCCCGTGGTCGGTGATGACGTGGACGATGTCCGAGGAATCTTGCAACTCAAGAAGTTCCTCTTGCCACGGCTGCGTCCTGCGCGGCAGCAGTGCACCGAACCGGCGCGCTTTGTGCCGGAAATCGCAACGCTCGAGCACCTTCTTGAGCACTTCCGGCGCACGGGTTCGAAGTTGGCGATCGCGGTTGACGAGTACGGTGGAACCGCAGGAATCGTCGCGCTCGAGGACTGTGTCGAGGAGATCGTCGGTGACATTGCGTCGCCTGGTGAGCAGCAGGTTGATGCGCCGGTTGAGGTGACTCCTGGTATGTGGCGCGTCAGCGGTGAGATGAGCGTGTCAAGATGGGCGGATCTCTTCGGAAGCCGTGAGATTTCACCGCGTGCAAGTACCGTGGCAGGACTCGTGATGCAACGGCTCTCGCGCATCGCCCGACCTGGCGATCGCGTGGAGTTTGCGAGTCTCGTGATCGAAGTGGAGTCGGTTGATGCCGCGCGCATCGAGAGTGTGCTTGTTTCGCTTCGGAGCGGAGGAGGTGCGCCGTGATCGAACCAGCGTCCGAATATGCGCTTGCTGAGTTGATCGGCTTCGGAGCAATTGCGGCGGCTGGCGTTGTCAGCGCCGGACTGTTTGCTGGCCTTGAAACCGGCATGTACACGATGTCCAACGTGCGGCTCTCCGTGCGGGCGTCGCGCGGCGATGTCGATTGCGCTCGGCTTTCACGTGAGTACGCGCGTCCGAAGCGGCTGCTCTCAACGCTGCTCGTCGCGAACGCAATCGCAGGCTGGTTCGCAAGTTTCGGCGTGTCACAAATCTTCACAGGCCTTGGATACGGCCCTGTGCAGGCGATTTTGCTCGATCTTCTGGTGCTGTTACCGGTGGTGTTCCTGTTCGGTGAGGTTCTGCCGAAAGACCTCTTCCGCGTGCATGCGGATCGTTGGATGCCGCGGTACTCGACGGTGCTCGTCGGATTGCGAATGCTGCTTTGCGCCACGGGAATCGTGCCCATCGTTGCTGGAATCGGGACGCTTGCATCGAGACTTTTCGGTGGAAGTCGCGCTGGCAGCGAGCTGCTTGAGGCGCGCGCTCGTGTGTCGGCGTTGCTTGCGGAGGGCGCAGGAAGCGGAGGGCTGAGCGAGGCGCAACTTGGATTCGCCGATCGCGTGTTTACGATGCGGGGAATCACAACGGGGCAGGAGATGCGCGTCTGGCGCGATGTGGCGTCGCTCTCGATTTCAGCATCGCCTGCAGAGCGCGCGCGGGTGTTGCTTGAGTCGGGCGCAAGCCGCCTTCCGGTGGTTGACGCAACCGGGCGGGTCAGCGGCCTCATCGTGGCGGTCGATCACTTCGCGGCACCCGATGCCAGCACGTCGTCGCTCGTCCGGCCGATCGTCATGCTGTCGCCGACGGTGACCGCGCTTGACGCGATCCAAACCATGCGACGCGAGCGTGCGCAGTTGGCGCTCGTTGCAGATCGCCCCGATCGCCCGCTTGGGATTGTGTCGATGAAGGATCTCGTCGAGCCGCTCGTTGGCGATCTTGCGGCGTGGTGACGCGCGCCGATGCAGCGGGGTGTGCGGTGC
>JBILDS010000159.1:0-7153 GCA_044352505.1 Phycisphaerales bacterium | reverse complement strand
CGACACGATCGGGAACTTCGCGCACCAGCCTGCCCACATGTCGATGATCTCGTCGCTCGAGGCGATGCGGTCGGGGTTCGACTTGAAGAAGCAGTAGCCCTGCTTCCCCTTCGCCTTCGCCTCGTTCGAGAGCTCGCTCATCGCGGGGTCGAGCGCGATGAAGATCTGCTCGCCCAGCTTGTAGCCCGCCTTCTCGACCGCGAGCGCGAGGAGTTCAAGCGCCTCCTCGTTCGACTTGAGGTTCGGTGCGAAGCCGCCTTCATCGCCGACCGCGGTGGAGAGGTGCTTGTCATGCAGAACCTTCTTGAGCGCGTGGTAGCACTCGACGCCCGCGCGCAGGGACTCCTCGAAATCGAAAAATCCCCACGGTTGGAGCATGAACTCCTGCATGTCGACATTGCTGTCGGCGTGCTTGCCGCCGTTGAGCACATTCAGCATCGGAACGGGCAGCGTCTTCGCCGCCACGCCGCCGAGGTAGCGGTAGAGCGGCTGGCGCGTCGCCGCAGCGGCCGCGTGCGCGACCGCCATCGACACCGCGAGCGTGGCGTTCGCGCCAAGGCGCGACTTGTTCTCGGTGCCGTCGAGCTCGAGCAGCACCGTGTCGATCCCCTCCTGGTCGGTCGCGTCGAGGCCGAAGACCGCCGACGCGATCTCGTCGTTGACATGGTCGACCGCCTTCATGACGCCCTTCCCAAGCCAGCGGCTCTTGTCGCCATCGCGCAGTTCGACGGCTTCGTGCTCGCCTGTCGACGCGCCCGACGGCACAGCCGCACGCCCGCCCATGCCGTTCTCGAGCACAACCTCGGCCTCAAGCGTCGGGTTGCCGCGGGAATCAAGAATCTGACGCGCGTGGACGGTCTCGATGGCGAACGTAGACATGGCGTGGCTCCGGGGATCCGCTCTTTCGGGGAGCGGAGTGTAGCCAAGCCGCACACATGCGTTTCACCGAGAAACCCGCATGAATCCAAGCAGGTCAGTGACCCCTCACGGACATTCCCCCCACCCGGCGAGAAGCAACGTGAGGTCGTTCCCGTCGGTCATGCCGCTGCCGTCGAGGTCGGATGCCGGAGTTCCCCACGCGGCAAGAAGGATCGCGAGATCCTCGGTGTCGACGAATCCGTTCGACGCGAGGTCTCCCACGCAGGAACCGCCTGATCCCGCTCCGACGGTGAAGAACTGGTCCCCGGCGATGGCCGCGAAGTTCACGAATCGCGGATCCTCGAGATTCGGTCCGCCCCCGATTCCCCCGAGCACCTGATTCGAGACGTAGTCATGCGTTTGACCATTCACGAACACGCAGATCCGGAGATCGCCGCTGGTGTAGCCAGGAATCGCCGAGAGCGGAATCCGCACCTCGACGCCGGTCGACACCCCCGCGCCGCTTCCGAGCCCGAAGCCTCCCGCGACCCCCTTCGTGTTCGAATTGTCGAGCCCGAAACCAAACCCCGCGGCGCTTGGATTCTGCGACGCCATGTCCTGCACCGCTCCCTCGAGACCCGCACCACCGGTTCCGACGTATCCGCCCGTCCCCGATCCTCCCGTCGGCAGGGTGGCGCGGTTCATGTAGACGCCGAACAGCGCCCCTCCGCACGTGAGGCTCACCCACAGATCGGCCTCGAATCCCTTGTCGAAGCGAAGGCCTGTGCCAAAACCGTCGTCGCCCATTCTGTTCAAGCCGTTGAAGTCGACGTCGAGGTTGTCGCCGCGAAGCCGGTTCTGCCCTCCCGGAACGGCATCGATGAAGATCTCGAGATTGTTGAAGTTCGACTCGAGGTTTCCCGCGAGAAGCAGGAACAGCGATCCTGAGGAAATCCTCGCGTAGGCCGCGTTCAGTTCGCTGCCCCACGCATAGTCGACGAGACCCGCCTGGGAGTCGCCGAAGCCGGTCTCGCTGTTTTGAATCACACGTGGAGCACCGTACGAGGCGTCTGCCACGCCGTCGAGCACGATGCTCTGTGCCTTCGCCTCAGCAAGGCCGCCACCGATCGCCGCCGCAAGACACGTCAGTTTCAAGCCATTCATCGAATGCCACCTTTCGTTGCCGATGCCGTAAAATCCGAACTCGGCCATGCGCCGACACGGACGGCGCAGGACCAGCCAACCTCCGTCGCCCGTACGCCGAGCGCGGCACCGCGCGCTGCGCCGCCCGCGCCAGAGTTCGTCTGGTCCAGCGCAGGGGCAGGCTCCGGCAAGATGAAAGC
This sequence comes from Phycisphaerales bacterium, assembly GCA_044352505.1. GTDB lineage: Bacteria > Planctomycetota > Phycisphaerae > Phycisphaerales > SM1A02 > QWPT01. The sequence continues at coordinate 4,952 of JBILDS010000159.1, read as the reverse complement.
GACAGTCGACGTCGCGCGCGCCGGAAAATTCGAAGTTTTGCGACACAATCGGCTGTCCGGACTAGCCTCGCCTGACGGGTTGCGAAACCGACCTCGGCGCCACGGGATGCCGCATCCCTGCGGACGAGACTCCGCCACCCGGACCGTGACCGAGCGATCGCCCGCAGGCCTGAAGCGAGGATCGTTCTGAAAGGAACTTACGCGTACGAGTGCAGTCCCGTGATCACGAAGTTGATCACGATCCAGTTGAAGAGCATGACCGCGGCTCCGACGATCGCGAGCCATGCGGTCCACATGCCCTTGTCCTTGGCCTTGAGCCGCACGTGGACGAGCAGGAGGAACACGAGGAACGTGTTCAGGGCGAAGACTTCCTTCGGATCCCATCCCCACGGGCGACCCCAGGAATGGTCGGCCCAGATGGCGCCCATCACGATGCCAGCCCACAGGAGGACGAACGAGATCTCCATGAGCACCATCGTCACGCCGTCGAGCACCTCGCCGAAACTTGCGCGGCCCTCGACCATGCGCTGTTCGCCGTGCGGACCAGTCACGATCAAACTCGCGGCGCCGCCGACCTTCGCGTAGGCCGGCGCACCGCCGAACCAGCGGTGGACGATGTAGATTCCCGCCGACACAGCGGCCATGAAGATGAGCACGTAGCTGAAGATGATCACGTTGGTGTGGATGTAGAGCCACACGTCGTGAAGCACCGGCATCATGTTCGAGATGCTCGGATTGAGCTGCACCGGAAGGAAGTGCGCGGCCATCATGGCCACCATCGCGCTCACCGCGCCGCCAAGCGCGAAGAGCCCGCGCATGGCAGACTTCCGAGTGAACCACTCGATGACGAGTGCGCCCAGGCAGCCGAACCACGCGCTTGTTGTGACCGCCTCGAACATGTTCGAGTTCGGCCAGCGGTCTGCGATGTACCAGCGGAGCATGACCGCGAAGGTGTGGAGTAGCACTGCAAGTAGGAAAACGCCGAAGCCGAGCCACGTTGCCGTTCGCCACTTCCACACGAACCCGAGCAGCAGGAACACCGCCGCCGCCATGTACACAAGCCACACGCGTGTCATGTGGTCGTTCTGGAAGTACCAGTATTCCCACGACAAACGCGCCTGATCGGGATAGTTCGCGGAATCAACCGACGGCAACTCCGCAGCGAGCCTGCGCACCGCCTCGTTCACTTCCTGCGGCTTCACCGCAATCCACGCGTTCACAAGCGCACGCCACGCGTCGGCGATGGCCGCGCGCTTCTCGGGTGAGAGATCGGCTGGCGGTTGGGTCTGCTGCGCAAGAAGCAGCATTGGCCCGGGCACCGGCTCCTTGGTTCCATCGGCAAACATGACATCAGCGATACCGTGCCACTGCTGGTTCATGTCGCCGTCGCCACGCGGAACAATGCGCAGCTGCGTAAGCAGGAACTGCGGATTCTTCACAGCAATCGCTGAGGTGATCGCGTCAACCGTCTTCGCGGTGCGGATCAGGTCTTTGCGCATCTCCTGCAGCACTGCAATCACAGCCTGACGGCGGATGAGCGTTTCGCTGATAAGCCCGCTCTCTTCGAACGCCTTCATGCGCGCCACCAGTTCAGCCTGTTGCTCGGGCGTCCCGGTGTTCGCCGACAACACAGCATCGATAATGCGCTTGCGTGGGCCGCCGCCCTTCACATAGATCACGTCCGCGTCGCGATAGACGTCGGGTCGGAACAGCATGTCGAGGTAGGTGAAGAGCGGATCTTGACCTGCGATGTCGCGCGGGCCGCTCACGAAACCCATCATTTCGTGGGCGAAACTCGAAAGGCTCTTGATGCGGCCGTCGTTCTGCAGCGCGATTGTGCCGAACGGCCGGAGGTCAACCTGCTCGACAAAGCCAGGGGCTTGCTTTGGGTCGTCTGCAGCGGTCGGCGCGGCAACTACGAACGACACCATCGCCAACAACGCGGCCAGTGCTCGACGCAAGACACGCGCCGCACTGCAATCCTGCGTGAAATTCGTGTGTGAGAACGTCGTCATGGATTCGTCCCTTCGGCGGCACGGCCGCGCGCAAGACCCGCGAGAACCTCTGCTTGCCGTCGCCGCTTGATGACCGGCTTCACGTAGAACGCGTAGATCATTCCTGCAACCGCGATACAGCAGCCAAGAAGCTGCGTGTACACGCCGTTTCTGTTGCCTACTCCGAGCACGGTGTAGTTGAGGCCGAGGCTGGGCGCGCGCCCCTCGGGCGCTTCAGAATCTGGCGGATCCCACTGCGCTTGGAAGAACCAGTAGCCGTGGCGCGAAATCGGGGCATTCACACTGACCTCGGCAGGTTCGCTCCACGTGCCTTCGGCAGAATCACGGAACCTCACCCGACTGGTGTAGTTGCGGATCGTGCCTTGGCGACCGGTGAAGCCGCCGACGTGCGCGGTCAGCACGAATTCATCGAGACTGATTTGGGTTTCCAGCGGAAGCCGTTGGCGCGAGAACAGCATTTCGACCTCGCGGCCATCAGCGAGACGCATGATGTGTGGCTCATAGGGCGACCGGCGCAGAACCCGCTCCGGACCCTCAAACACCCATCGCGTGAAGCGCACCCACGTGGGCTCGACGTTTGCCGCCGCAACGCGAACCTGCGAGAAGATCTCCATCACGTCGCGCTCGCGCTGCTCCTTCGGAATCACAAGCGGCTTGGTCACAAGCACGCCCCGCTCGAGCACGTCGAAGACGCGAAGCGTGATGTTGCCGTCGAGCTGAAGCGGTGTTCCCACCGTGCAATCCTGGACGCGCGCCATGGCGCCGAACGCAGTCACCACGCGGAGGCGTCCCACCTCGGGCCCGTGCACAAGCACGATTGAGCCGAGGCCGCTGCCAGGCTCGTAACCAAGTTCGATCGACGGGTCGCGCAAGGTGGGCGCGCCGTGGGCGTCGGATGCGTCGTTCTCAGAGACATCGCGTGTGAGCGACGGGTCGCTAAAGACCCAACGACGGAAGAGACCGGCCGGCGTCCGGAGTTGCACGATTGCAACGGAAACCGCACGCCCCGCAATGGGCAGATCATCGCGCACGCTCACCACGCGATACGCATAGGGCGCGCCGCCCTCACTCTCCGAACCTTGGATCTCGACGAACGGCGCGTTCGCGTCAATCGCGGCGGTCAATCGAATCTCCTCGCGCACCGAGATTCCCTTCGAGGGAATGTTGATCGCAAGAACGGGCGGACGCGTGTAGCGCTGCAATGCGCTCTCGTTGTCAATCTCAGCAAAGCGCATGAGGCCGTCGGCTGCAACCGACTGCACCGGATCGCGTGCCACCATCGTCACACTTCGCCTCGGAAGCGATGGCCCCTCGATCGTCATCTGCGCCACACGATTCACCGGCGCCGATAGATCCCCTTCAACCCATCGGCTCTGCGGAATGGCGTAACGCAGATAGCCACTCACGTTGAATGTCACATCGGCGAACGGATCATTCGGGCGCGTCGGCGGAACGGCGATGTTCAGACCAGCAGGCGGCAACACGTAGTCGCCCGCCATCTGGTAGACCATCGACGGCTCCGCCACGTAATCGTTGTACATCGGCATGCCGTCAATCGGTCGCTCGACCCACTCAGTGTCGCCGGGCTTGCGCACATACAGTGCCCACGACTTCACCAGTTCGTTCCGCAGGAAGAAGTACTCTTGCGGCTCGTACTCGAGCGCCATCGACATCGACTCATCGAAGATCGGCTTGCCAAGTTCCTTCACCGCGCGCTTCAACGGCTGCGTTTGGTCGGCGGTGAAGATGAGGTCTTCGGTGAGATCCGGGTGCCCCGCCAGCAACTGTCGAAGGTAGCGCTTGCCGCCACGTTCCACGGCCACCGTCACGCTGTAGGTCCGATCGCCTTCGCTCTCGCCGGTGAGAAGTTCCCAGTCTGGATCCACCGAGGTCACTTCGAACTTGACCTCATCGGCGCCCGTTCCGCGCAAAAGTTTGATGCCCGGCGACGCGAGGAAATCAACCGTCTCGGTTCGAGTCGAGCCATCGGCGTTGTTCACCGTGTACTGCGCAACCACCTTCCGCCGCGCAACGGGCGCGTCGCCTTCGACCTTCGTTCCGAAGTAAATGAACGAACCAATGATGAGGACGATGATGCCGGAGTGGATCATCCACACGCCGTAGTTCACGGGCTTGAACGGAATGCGGCGCAAGGTGGTGACGACCAAGTTGATCGTCAAGAGGATCATCATGAGGTCGAACGGCCACCAGTGGAACCACTCGAACTCCGTCATCTCAAGACCACGCCACTGGCGGATTTGGTCATGCGCCCAGTTCTCCGTCTTGAAGATGTTCCATGTTTCGGGGTAGACGATGCCGGCAGAACCGATCGACGAATAGACGAAGAGCAGCGCCATCAACCAGATACCGAGTTTGACGCTTGAGAAGAGGTCGAGCAGTGCGCCCACAACTCCGCGGCGCCACCATGGCGTTTGGACGTCGTGTGTCTCGGACGAATGGGAGACGGCTGGTGCGGCCTGGGGAGCGGTGGTCGCGTCGTTGGGCATGGGTACGTGGGGTGGTCGGAGGGATTCCGATCGAGACGGACTGAGGGTCGGCGATGCTATGCGAGCAAGCGGGTGTGCGCGCGGCGTTTGGCGTAATCGCGGACGTCAAAACCATCGAGCGACCGACGGGCTCGAGGGAACAAAGCGGGCGGCGCGTACCAGTCAACCTCGCCGCGCGTTTCGATATCATCACCGATTCCAACCAAACGGAGACCCTATGCGCTTCATTGCCTCGATCGTGACCGCCGTTGCTCTGTTCTCGCCAGCCACTCTCGCGTTCGCGCAAGAAACGCCCGCACCGGCACCGACCGCACCTGCCCAAACCGAGAAGCCTGCTGCGCCCGCGGCCGCTGTGTTTGAGTACGCCGTGATGCGCACCACCAAGGGCGACATCGTGATTGAGCTCAATCGATCCAAGGCGCCCATCACC
>JBILDS010000158.1:0-7205 GCA_044352505.1 Phycisphaerales bacterium | reverse complement strand
GATCGATAAGCGATCGGGCTACATGCGCGTCGACCGGCCACAGCGGTCAAGCTCCGTTCCGCCCGCGTTGTATGGCTTCGTGCCGCGCACGTATTGTGGCGCGCGCGTGGCCGCGCTTTCACCCACAAGTGCACGTGGCGATGGCGACCCGCTTGACATTTGCGTGGTGACTGAGCGGCCGGTCGATCGCGCGGAGATCATCATGGACGCGCGCATTCTCGGCGGAATCCAGATGATCGACGGCGGCGAGGCCGACGACAAAGTCATTGCCGTTCTGCCGAGCGATCCCGTCTATGGGCGCGCCGTTGATCTTGAGGATCTGCCGAGGGCGCTGATTGATCGACTGGTGCACTACTTCGCAACGTACAAAACGATGCCAGGCGAAGAGAACAAGGTTGCGATCCGCGGCACCTACAGCGTGACGCACGCGTGGCAAGTTGTGCGTGCCTCGATCGAGGACTATGAGGAACTGATTGCAACGCGAAGCTGAGCCGAGCGGTTCGGTGGCATGGTCGGGCAGTGCTATGCATGCCGTGTACGCGTGATCATGAGCTGCGTTTTTCAGGCGGTTGCCGTGATCGAATCGCCACGCGTGTTTCCACGCGTGTCTCCACGCGTGTTTCGCTCACGCACCCTCGACGTCCGTCACCGCGAGCCGTCGTCATGCGGCTCGTCTACCGCAGATTCCACGTCGCGGTCGCGCAGTTCGCGCCCGCGCGCGGCCATCGAGTCGTAGATCGATGCGAGAAGCCCAACAAGCGGGAACTTCCCCTGCAACGGCGATTGACCAAGTCGACGGAGCAGCGCATGCGGCGCAAACGGCTCAGTTTCACTCGGCATCACATCGATCTGACGACCGGGCCGCCAGAAGTTCTCAAGCGAACGCTCGAGCGGAAGCGCCTCAGGCGCAATCTCGACCGCTGGTGGTGTCGAGTGGGCGCGCGCGAGGCCGCGGGTGGCGATCGCACGCGCTTCCTGCAGACGCTCGAGCAGTCGCTGGCCGTCGAGTCCGCGCAGCGTGAAGGCAAGCAGCGGGTCGCCAGCCAGTCGCTCGATCAGAAGCGCGCCGACGCATCCGATGTGTTTGCACGGCTTCGGCAGGTCGCACGTGCAGCTGCGCTTGAGCATGATTGGATCGGTGGGCACGAGCTGCTTGCCGAGCGACACAAACGGCTGCTCAACAAGCGGCGGCATTTCACCCGCGAGAAGTTTGGCCGAGTACACGGCTTCGCGCGCCATGATGGCGACCACGCGATCCCAATCAGTGGCTGCGAGCGTTTCCGGTTCGATCTGGACGGTGTATGGGCGCGGCGCCCGACCCTGTACGGTCGCCTCGACACCCGCCGGCGTGATCTGGAGCGTCGCAGTCTGCCCAGCGCGCGCGTAGTCAAGCGCTTCGGTCTTCACCGCGTCGTCGATTCCAGCAAGGAGAAGCATCGACCACGCGTCGGCAGGCCACGCGAGGAGCTCGATCCCTTCACGGCGTCGCAACCGAAGGCCGTTCTTGAGACGCCGTGGCGTGTCGGGGCGTCGCATGGGGCGTACGCCCGGCCCAGTGTTGAACGAGGAGTTTCGTGCGAACGGCGAAGGCGCTGGCGCTGAGGCCGTCGGCGCGGAGGGCACGGGTACTGCGGCTGAACCCGGCGTTGGAGTCGAAGCCGAGACGGCGCGCGCGGGAGGATTGACTTCATCAGGCGTCATTCTTCATCCTCCAGAGTTTCGCGCCGCAGCGTGAGAAGATCACGCAGTTGCCCAGTCGAGAGTTCAGTCAGCCACGACTCACCCGAACCGATGATCTGCTGCGCGAGCTCCGTCTTCTGCTCGATCATCTGATCAATGCGCTCTTCGAGCGTGCCTTCCGAGATCATCTTGTGCACATTCACCGTGCGATGCTGCCCGATGCGGAATGCGCGGTCGGTGGCTTGGTTCTCAACTGCAGGGTTCCACCAACGGTCGAAGTGGAACACGTGGTTGGCCGCCGTAAGGTTGAGACCGACGCCACCGGCCTTGAGTGAGAGCACGAAGATTGGGCACGCTGGATCATTCGACTGGAAGCGCTCAATCAACAGTTCGCGCTTCGCTTGCGGCGTTCCGCCATGGAGGAACAGCGCTTCGGTGTCGAGCTCTTGCCGCAACATCGCAACAAGTAGATGCCCCATCTGACGGTACTGCGTGAAGATGAGCGCGCGATCGCCTGCAGCGATGAGCTCCTCGACCATCTCCATCATCCGCATCGCCTTGCCAGAGCGCGCGGAAAGCTTCTCGCCAGGCTTCAGGGTTGGGAGCGGCATGGATTTTTCATCGTCTGAACCCTGACGAAGGAAGTGCGCTGGGTGATTGCACACTTGCTTCAGTTTCACAAGTGCCGACAGCACCAGGCCGCGCCGCTTCATGCCTTCCGCGTTGTCGACGCGGTTGAGCATGTCGTTGACCACTGAGTCGTAGAGCTGCGCTTGTTCAGCCGTGAGCGGCACATTCTGGCGCGTCTCGACCAGTGGTGGCAGATCGCTGATGACGGTCGGATCGGTCTTCAAGCGGCGCAACACGAATGGTCGCACCAGATTCTTGAGTCGATCGGCCTGGCGGCGATCTTTGTGGCGCTCGATGGGTGACGCGAAGCGCTTGCGGAAGTCGCCTTGCGTGCCGAGGTAACCCGGCGTGCAGAATTCCAGAATCGACCACAACTCGCTCAGGCGGTTCTCAACAGGCGTACCGGTGAGTGCGATGCGATGACTCGTGCGCAGTGCACGAATCGACGCGGTCTGCTTCGTTGGCGGGTTCTTGATGTGCTGCGCTTCATCGAGCACCACGCGTCGCCAGTGCACGCGTTCGAGGCTGTCCTTGTCGCGCACCACGAGCGCGTAGGTCGTCACCACGATGTCAGACGACAGCGCCGTCTCGACGAACTTCTCGCCGGTCGGACGTTCGAGTCCGTGGTGGACGTGCACGACGATCTCAGGAGCGAAGCGGTGCAGTTCGCGGTTCCAGTTGCCGACGACCGACATCGGGCACACAAGAAGTGTTGGCCCGACCACCCGGTTCTGCGCGCGTTGCCGCTCGTGCTGCAGAAGCGCGATGAGCTGCACAGTTTTGCCGAGACCCATGTCGTCGGCCAAGCAGCCGCCGAGTCCGAAGCGATCAAGAAACGCGAGCCACGAAAGTCCCTGCTGCTGGTATGGGCGCAGCGTGCCTTGGAACCGCTCGGGCTGATCGACGATCGTGAAGCGCTCGTCGCCCTTGAAGCCAAGAAGTTCACTCACCCAACCTTGCGCATCAAGGCCGAGGATGGGAAGACCTGTCTCCGGGCCATCGAGACCATTCCCAAGGCGAATCGCCTGCATCACAGTCATTTGCCCGCCCGGGTGCTCCTTCAAGAAGCGCACCGCGCCGTGCAAATCGTCGGGGCGGATCTCAACCCACTGCCCGTTCACGCGCAGGAGTGGCGACCCCTGTCCCGCAAGCCGTTGGAATGCGTCGATCGAGAGCGTCTGGTCGCCGAGCGCGATCTGCCACGAGTAATTGACAAGACTGTGGAGGCCGAGATGACTTCCTTCACCATCTGGCCCTGAGCCGCCGCCGACGGGGAGCGTGCCGTCGCCGGAGTCGATCAAGAGTCGCGCGCCAAGGCGACTTGCGGGCTGCCCCCACCAACTCGGCGAGAGCACCACAAAGCCCGACTCCATCAAAATCGGGCGGAAATCGCGGAGAAATGCATATGCCTCGGTCGTCGAGAGCGAGAGCTCAACAGGTGTTGGATTGTCGAGCGCACGCTCAACGCGCGGCCAAATGCGTGCGGCGCGCGCGAGCTCAGCCAGCAGCACATCGCCCGCAGGCTCGCCTTCGCCACCAAAGCGCGCGAGAAGACCTTTGAGCCCATCTTTGCCCTGTGCCCAGATTTGATCGGCCTCGATGATGACGGGCGGATCGTCGTTGGTGATGAGCTTGAACTGCACCGTCCACTCGGCGTTTCGGCCGAGTTCGTCGCTGGCGTCGAAACTGGTGGGATCCGGCTCGTACAGTTCGAACGCGAGTCTCACGAAGCGCGACTCACTGGCAGCGTCGAGTGACGCCAGCCACTGCCGCGCACCGCGCATGAGCGCCGTGTCGGAGTGCTTGACGCCTTGCACGGTGTCGTTGCGGTTCAAGAGGCCGCTCAGCCACGCGACATGCGGATCATTCGTTGGATCGCGATCTTCAATCGCGTCGCCGAAACTCTCTTCTTCGAGCACGCGGCGCGCTTCGCTATCGACAAAGCCGAGAAGCGAAGCTTCCACAATCGCCCACGGTTGCCCGCGGAACTCATCGTCGACACAGCGCGCGCTTGCAGGAATCGCAGCAAGCAGCGCACCAAGTCGCTGCGCAGGCGCACCGTCGGCAAGCCACGGCTGCCACACTGCGCGGAAACGGCCTGATTTCTCTTGAATCAGCGATGGCACCACGCGTTGGTCTGCAATCAGATCTGCGGCAAGTGTGGCAAGTTCGCGCCAGAAGCGAAGATCGTGTCCAGCGAGAATGCCCTCAGCGATGGGGCGCTCTTCATCGGCGAGCGTCAGAAGGAACCGCAGCGCAGCAGGGTTTTCCACCGCGACCGCTGGTACCTCGATCGATGCAAGATGCGCGATGGGCTCGTCGGCAAGGCCGAGCGCATTGGCGAGTCGGTCGCTTGGGAGCGCGACCACGCCCGATTCGGTCGTGGTTGCTGGCAGCGAGAGTCGGAGCGCGCCCATGTCGGCGGCAAGATCGTCGCCTGCGCATACGTTTGCGCCAATGAGTGCCGCGCGAAGTTGCGCGGAACCCACCGCGAAGTTGTGCGCAGTGACGACGGTTGCCGACGCGGCAGCGGTGTTCAAGGCGGGGGCACTCGCGTCGAGCGTGGCGAAGGCGGGTGCTGCGCGCCCTGCGTCTTCCGCCCAAAGATGGAGGCGTTCGCGGGTCCAGACGGCGTGGAGAACGATCATGAGTGTGGAACTTCCGACGAACGACGCGTCGGCTTGTCGGTGGGCGCCGCAACTGCGGTGCACGTCAAAGCCTCAAACGCCTACCTTCTGAGTTGCCGGTATTCGCAAACACCGGTTCGACAACCGCGCCGCCTCGCGACGAACGCCAGTGATTGCGCTGGGACTCGAACCCAGGACCTACGGCTTAAAAGGCCGCTGCTCTACCGACTGAGCTACGCAATCGCGAAGGGGAACATTGTAGCCAACCCTTCGGCAGTTTCGGCGCATGTTCGCGCGGCATCTCAGTAATCGGCCTTAGACGCTCAACCAGACCCCTTCGCGGGTCGATAGGCCACCCGCGGGGCGCCGCAGGAGCCTTTCCATGAACTTCCAAACCACGAATGCTGCAACCATGAACTCAGACGCCAAGCTCTCGTCCGTCGCAAGCGCATCTCCCTCGTCCGCCAGCGGTGGCGTTGTCGTGGCACGCGGTATGACTGCTGCGGTTGCGTCGATTGCACTGCACGCGTTGCTCGTCGGATGCGCCGGAACCAGCGCGCAGACCGATGGTTTCGCGCTCTTGAGCGCACCCGAGTCGAAGGTGCCAGAACGACGCTTGGTTGGCACCAACAGCACCCCGGTGCACACAACGACGCAGCAGGCTGGTCGAGTTCAACGTGCAGACGGAACCTCGTCGAAGACGAAGGGTGACGTCACGCTCGCGCAGGTCGGAACGGCCTCGAAACCGCTCAGCAAGACGTCCTCGACGGCCGCGACCGCTGACCAAGCAGCGTCGGTGAACGCGCCGCTCTTCATTGGCGGCGGCGATTCGACCACCGCAGAGACGGCGTCCACGCGCACCACGCGCACGGCTTCGCTCGATCTTCCCGGCGCGTATCTCCCCACGCGCGCATCCGACGACGAAGCTCCGCGCGAGGGTGCCACGAATCTCGCGCAGGTGAGTTTCGCGCTCGAAGGCGGCGATTTCTCCCCCGATATCGACCGACAGGCGACCTTCATGGTCTACGCGTCGACACAGCACCGTTCGACGTTTGACCTCTATCGGAAGTCGGTCGATGGCCGCACCGTGACGCTTCTTACCGATGATCCGAGCGACGACATGATGCCCGCGATCTCGCCCGATGGCACCACCATCGCATTCGCGTCAAATCGCAACGGAAACTGGGACATCTTCACCATGCCGGTTTCGGGCGGTGCACCAACGCAGGTCACGTTTGACGCCGACGAAGAAGTCCAACCGACGTGGGCGCCCGATGGCAAGCGCCTCGCGTTCAGCCGACTGAATGGCCGCTCCGGTGCGTGGGAGATTTGGATCATCGACACCACCGCAACCGGCGTGCGCAACTTCGTGTGCGAAGGCTTCCAGCCCCGCTGGGCGCCGGTCGAGTCGGCCGACAAGCTTCTCTTCCAGCGTGCGCGCCAGCGCGGCTCTCGGCTCTACGGCGTGTGGACAATTGACCTCCACAACGGCGAGGGCATCCGGCCGACGGAGGTGCTCAGCGCCAGCAACGCAGCCATTTTGCAGCCAAACTGGGCACCCGATGGCGAACGGATTGTGTTCACCACCGTGACCGACCCGACCGCCGACGCGCGTTGGCCGGAGCGTTCCGACCTTTGGGTGATCAACGCCGATGGCACCGGTCGCAAGAGCCTGACGCGGGACCAGTTCCGCAACATGCAGCCTGTCTGGGCTGAGGATGGCCGCGTGTACTTTGTGTCAAACCGTGGCGGAATCGAGAACGTGTGGGCCGTGACCGTCGACCGCGATGCGCCTTCCGCGCCCGCGCCGGTGGCCGCGTCGCGCGCTGTGAAGCCGTCGCGAAAGGTTGCTGGCGCGCCGTCGTCTTCGAAGCCGTCGGCAACGCAGACCGAGCAGAGCACCGAGACTTCGGCTCCCGCGCCCGATTTCCTCCGCGCGGAGCAGGCCGGCGCGAAGTTCGAGGATTGACGCTTCTTCGGGCGAGCGGCGTACCGCGCGTGCCGTCTCAACTGGCACGGCGATTGTGGCCGATACCCCTGTATGGCTCTTTTCCACGCTGTTTCTACGGCTTTCCGACTGCTGGCGTGCCGTCTCTGCGCCCCGACGTCCCGATTTTCGGGCGGCAGGGCGCGTTTCATGGCCCCTGCGGGTGTTGCAGCGCTCCTGGCGCTCGTCTTGATTCCGCTCTTCGCGGGCGGTTGTACGAGTGGCCCAGCGCAGCCGCGCGTTCTTCGCGCGCCCTATGAGTCAGAACGGGTCTGGGCGGT
>JBILDS010000157.1:0-7231 GCA_044352505.1 Phycisphaerales bacterium | reverse complement strand
CGAAGCCGAACGCGAAGCAGCCAGCGCACCACATCGAGCTGGCGATGAACACGAAGACGAACCGCGCCGAGGTCACGCTCGACAAGGAGACGAAGGACTTCCCGCCCGAGCGGCTGCGCACGCTGTCCGCCGGCACGAAGCAGCTGTCGCAGGAAGGCGTGTTTCTGTCGCCCGAGGTCTTCGCGACGGGCACGAGCGTGTCGATCGAGCTCGAGGGCAAGTACCAGAAGGGCCGCGGCTCGGTCGACGAGTTCCTCGAGCTGACCGCGATCGCGAACCCGCACGCGCGCATCGTGTTCGTGCCGCCGTCGCGCGTGGCGCAGGAGGAGGTCGACGACCTGCTGCCCGGCACGAGCGCAGCCGCCGCGCAGGGCTCGAAGACTGAGGCGCCCGCGCAGACCACAGAGACTGGCGGCGTGACGGTGTATCCGCGCGGTGTGACCGAGCTTCCGCCTGAGACCAAGGAGATCCAGCCGCATCCGAAGGGGATCGAGCTCGGCATCCTGCTGCAGATGCTGAAGGACTACGAGGCGAGCGAGAAGGGGAGCCTCTACGACTTCCTCCAGACGCGCTTCTGCCGCGTGTCGTCGAACACCGCCAGCAAGTTCTGCAGCGCGATCGGTGCGACGAGCCGCACGCGCGCGGGCGACGTCGAGCCGCAGCAGGTCGAGAAGCTCTTCAAGGTCTTCGAGGACGAGAAGCTTGCGCCGCCGCCCACCGACTGCCTCGCGCCGATCGGCGTGCGGCAGCTGCTCGCGGGCCTCCTGAAGGGCGTGAAGGCCGAGTTCTACGCGGCCTCGACGCGCGAGGCCGCGGTCTATCGCGGGCGTCCGTTCCAGATCGAGGCCGCGATCGCCTTCGGCGGCGACCTGCCCGGCGACCAGGCCGCGCGCGTGATCCGCTTCGCGAACCGCGTGCCGCTTCTCTTCCAGCAGAGCGCGTGCTCGAGCTTCAAGGCCGTCGAGGAGACGCCATGGAAGAACTACGCGATGCAGCAGCCGCGCGGGAGCCTTCCCGTCGGCCCGCTCGTCGTGATGATCCACATGGCGAGCGTGTGGGTGCCGTTCACGAGCGAGTCGAAGGAGGCGATCGCCGACTACGACGAGATCCGCAAGGAGATGCGACTCGCGCTCATGGAGTGCGGCCGCAAGCTCGGCACCTATCTGCGCAAGCGCCAGAAGATGCGCCGCGAGGGCGAGCGCCGCGATGTGTTCGAGCGCTACATCGGCGAGATCGCGAAGGCGCTCAACGCGATCACAGGCGAGGACGCGAAGCGGATCTACGACGCGCTGCTCGAGCAGGCGCGCAGGAAGACGGCGGTCGCCGACCAGCAGCTCGACGAGGATGGCAAGGTCGTCAAGGACGACGAAGAGGATGACTTCGGCGAGGGAGTGATCGTGGTCGAGAGCGCGATCGCGCCGGTCGAGATCGCGGCGCCGATCGCGCCGCCGGTGTTCGACGCGCCGAAGACGAAGGGCGCGAAGGAGTCGAAGCCTGCGAAGCCGGAGAAGGCTGCGAAGGCAGAGAAGCCCGCGCCTTCGGAGAAGCCTGCGCCAAGGGGCGCGCCCGCGATCGTGACCAAGAAGGACTTGTCGTCGCGGGCCGAGACCGAGCCGAAACCGACGCCGAAGAAGAAGCCGTTCTCCGATGACGACCCGCGCCTTTTCTGATTCCACCGATTGATCCGCGCACCGATTGCGCGAAGGACACGAAGCATGGCCAAGAAAACGACTGAACAGGGCGGCGGCCGCGGGCCGACCGCGCGCATGAAGGAGCGCGATGTCGCGACGCAGAAGAAGATCCTCGCGCTCGCCGAGGAGATCGCGCAGCGCTCGCTGAAGGGCCGGGAGCCCGTCGTCGAGATCCCGATGCGCACCAAGTCGAACACGATTTGGAACAAGAAGAAGGGCATCCTCGAGATGGGCGACGGTACGGCCGAGCGCCCGCTCTTCGACCTGAAGACCGCGAAGCAGTTCATGCAGACAATGCTGCACGCGAGCACGATCAAGGACCTGATCGAAGCGCAGAAGACAAGCAGCCTCCGTGGCGTCTTCTACAAGGCGAAGCACACGGTCGCTGGCACGAAGGAGAACACCTTCGACACGCAGGACGAGTCGGACCCGATCCTCGAGGATCTCGAGGTGGCGCTCGGCGCGCTGCGCGAGGAGCTGCATGTCTTCGCAGAGAACCGCGGCTCGATGGTCGGCAACATCACGATCGTCGACAAGGGCGACGAGATCGACTGCCGCCGCATGGGGTCGGGCGGCTACGCACTGCCGTCGATCGTCGAGCCGGACATCATCCAGTTCAAGAAGTGCGAGGCGAAGTTCGTCCTTCATGTTGAGAAGGGCACGGTGTGGAACCGCTTCAACGAGGACCGCTTCTGGGAGAAGAACAACTGCATCCTCACGCACGGCGCGGGCCAGCCGCCGCGCGGATGCCGGCGTCTGCTGCAGCGGCTGAACCAGGAGCTGAAGCTGCCGATCATCTGCGTGCTCGACAACGATCCGTGGGGGCACTACATCTACAGCGTCATCAAGCAGGGCTCGATCTCGCTGGCGTTCGAGAGCACGCGCCTGGCGATTCCCGACGCGAAGTTCCTCGGCATCCGCGCGAAGGACTTCCGCGAGTGCGGCCTCGACGACGCTGTGAAGATCGACCTCACCGACAACGACATCAAGCGCGCGCGGGAGATCCTCGCCTACCCATGGTTCGACGGGCACCGCGGCTGGCAGAAGGAGATCAACGCGCTCCTGTCGAACGGCTTCAAGATGGAAGTCGAGTCGTTGATCACCAAGGACATCTCGTATGTGACCGAAACCTATGTGCCCGAGCGTTTGAAGGCGCGGGACTGGCTCGAGTGATCGCGCGCGAGGGCTGAGACGCATTCCGGAACGCCGCGCGATTCACTCGCGCGGCGTTCGTCCAGAGGGAGCGGCCGCAGCCGCGACCGCTCAAAGACGAGCGTTTGCATTTTGGATTTTCTCACGGAGGCACGGAGGCGCGGAGGCCAAGTCTTTCAGTTGTTTCGTGCCGTGCGGGATGGGTAGGGATGAATGGCGTGGGCTCTTCGATCCATTCCGTTGATACTCTTTCCTTCCCGCTCATCCTTTCTCTCCGGCTCCTGCCTCGCGGAGGGCGCGCGTCCTCCCCTGATCTCCACGCCTCCGTGCCTCCGTGAGAGACCTCCCCTGCGAACCGCTCGCCATCGACAGGCACCTGAGTCACGCCTGTCGTTCGGCGCGGGTGAACAGGCGGTCGAGCAGCGTCTTGCGGGCGTCGTCATCTTCGGCGGCGGCGCGTGAGGAGTCTGCCGGGCCATCGATCGGAAGCCGCACCACGAAGTCGCTGCCCTTGCCGGGCTCGCTGAAGAGATCGATGCGGCCGCTGTGCTCCTCCACGATACGGCGCGTTACGGCGAGGCCAAGCCCTGAGCCGCCTTTTCGGCCGGTCACATACGGGCGGAAGATCTCCGCATGCTTCTCAGGCGGGATACCCGGTCCCGTGTCGATCACGTGGATCGCGGCCTCTGGCAGTGCGCCTTCCCGCGTTCCTTTCGCTCCAACATCGGGCGAGGGCACGAGTCGAATCATGAGTTCGCGCGCTGGCGAGTCGTTCGCCGCCATCACCTGTGTGGCGTTGATGAGCAGATTGAGCAGCGCCTGCTTCACCAACGCCGGATCGACGCGCGCCACGACGGGCGAACTGGGGAGATCGGCTCGGAGCACCACCCGACTCTGTTCGCACTGCGGCCTGTAGAAGTCAACGAGTTCCTCAACCACTTCGCGGAGATCTGTCATTGCAGGAGCGAGCTTGATGCGACCCGCAAAGCGAAGAAAGTCGTTGAGGATGTTCGCGAGTCGCGTCGCCTCTCGCTCGACGGTCTCGACGCGGCGCACAAGTGTCGCTTTGTCGTCGTCGGGGAGCGCAGAGTCTGCGATCGCCTCGCTTGCAAGTTGAACATTTAGCCCGATCGTTGACAATGGGTTCTTGATCTCGTGCGCAAGCCCACCGGTGAGTGCGCCAAGTTCCGCAAGCCGCTCTTGTCGCAGCGCACGCTCCTCGGCAACGCGAAGCCTCACCACCCGCCGACGCAGCGCCACTGCGGTTGCGAGCAGTGCCGCTCCGCCACCGATCACCGCGCCGACAACAAGAGCAAACCAATCCATCGACGTCAACGTAGCATCTCGCCGCCCACGAACGGGCGGACAACTCCGTGTTCCACTGCGCTCGCCATGCTGGCTCAGCTGCTTGCGCGGCTGCGGTTCGCTGGGCGCTCCGCAGGCGGCACGCGCGACCCGAGGGACTTCGCCTTGGTGGCGGTCCAGCCCTTGTCGCCTTCATGCGCTGAGTAGGCCACGCGCTCGCCGTCGCGCAGCGCGCGGAAGCCCTCGGTCTGCTCGATCACCGAGAAGTGCACGAAGATGTCTTGGCCTTCGGGACCGACGATGAAGCCGAAACCCTTGCGGGCATCGAACCACTTCACGACGCCCTCGATGTCGTTGAGTACCTGCGCATCCGCCATCATCGGACTCCGTGAATCGAACATGCTCCGGGGAGACGGAGCGGGGTACACACCGCGGGGACGAAACCCGCGGTTCCATTCTGCGTCGGTTTCGGGCTGTGTGCAAGCACAACGGATTCTTCAACGAAGAAACAGGGAAAAAGAAACGCGGGAACGGCTTGAGGTGCCGTTCCCGCGCGGAAGACGGGGTTGAATCGACCCATCTGGGTCGATGTGGGTGCTTCGGGCGACCCGAGCGCCCGGACGGATCAGGCCTTTCCGGCGGCTTCGGGCACAGGCAGCATGGCCTTGCGCGACAGCTTGATGCGGCCGTTGTCGTCGATGTTGATGACCTTGACGGTCACGACATCGCCGACCTTGACCTGCTCGGTCACGTTCTTCACGTAGCCGTGAGCCAGTTCGCTCACGTGCACCATGCCGTCGGTGCCGGGGGCGAGCTCGACGAAGCAGCCGAAGTCCTTGATGGCAACGACCTTGCCGGTGTAGACCGCACCAACCTTGATCTCGGCGCCGAGCGCCTCGACCGCAGCGCGGGCCTGGGCCGACTTCGCGGCGTCCGAGCACGCGATGAAGACGGTGCCGTCTTCCTCGACGTTGATCGTGGCGCCGGTCATCTCCTGGATGCCGCGGATCGTCTTGCCGCCCGGGCCGATGAGCTTGCCGATCTTCTCCGGGTCGATCTTGACGATCGTGATGCGCGGAGCGAGCGGCGAGATGTCGGCGCGCGGCTTGGCGATGACCTTCTCCATCTCGGCGATGATGTGGAGACGGCCGACCTTTGCCTGCTCGAAGATCGTCTCGATCTCCGCGACCGAGAGGCCGCGGGCCTTGAGGTCGAGCTGGATGCCGGTGATGCCCTCGCGGGTGCCCGAGACCTTGAAGTCCATCTCGCCGAAGAAGTCTTCCTCGCCGATGATGTCGGTGACATGCTGCACCTTGCCGTCGGTGTCGGTGAACCGACCGACCGAGATGCCCGCGCAGGTGTTGCGGATCGGGACGCCCGCGTCCATGAGCGCGAGGCAGCCGCCGCAAACACTTGCCATCGACGAAGAACCGTTCGACTCAGTGATGTCGCTGACGAGGCGGATGGTGTAGGGGAAGTCCTCGCTCGTCGGCAGGATGCCGAGGAGCGAACGCTCCGCGAGCGCGCCGTGACCGATCTCGCGACGGCCTGGGCCCATGATGCGGCCGGCTTCGCCCGTGCAGAACGGCGGGAAGTTGTAGTGAAGGTAGAACTTCTTCGCGTACTCGGCGAGGAGGCCGTCGACGATCTGCTCGTCCTTCACGGTGCCGAGGGTGCAGGTGACGAGCGACTGCGTCTCGCCACGCTGGAAGAACGCCGAGCCGTGGGTGCGCGGGAACACCTCGACCGCCATGTCGAGCTGGCGGATCTCGTTCAGCTTGCGGCCGTCGGCGCGGATCGAGTGCTGCGCGACCAGGTAGTGCGTGACCTTCTTCTCGAGGAGACGGAGCGCTTCCTTGGCCTGCTTCTGCTTCTTCTCGGCCTCGATGTGATCCGAGTAGGCGATGCCCGCGGGAATCGAGAAGTGGGTCTTGATGACCTCGCCCTTGATCGCGTCGACCGCGTCGTTGCGCTCCTTCTTGCTCTTGATCTTGCGCGCCTCGACCAGACGGTCGTAGGCCGCTTCCTTGCACTTCTTCATGACCTCGTCGCTCGGCGTGTTGAGCTCGCCCATGCGGACGGCGGGGGCGCCGCACTTGGTGCGGAGCTCCTCCATCATCTCGAGGATCGGCTTGATGCCGTCGTCGTAGCCGAACTTGATCGCGGCGACCATGGTGGCCTCCGAGACCTCGGCGGCGCCGACTTCGATCATGTTGATGCCGTCCTTGTGGCCGGACAGCACGAGGTCGAGGTCGCTGAACTCAAGCTGCGCCTGCGTGGGGTTGAGCACGAAGCGCTCGCCCTGCTCGGTGATGATGCGGGCGACGCGCACGGTCGCGACCGGGCCGAGGTACGGCGCATCGGTGATGTAGAGCGCGGCCGACGCAGCGGTGCACGCGAGGACATCGGAGTCGTTCTGGCCGTCGTGCGACATGACCCACGCCTGGAGCTGGATCTCGTCGCAGAAACCCTCGGGGAAGAGCGGACGGATCGGGCGATCCATCATGCGCATCGTGAGGACTTCCTTCTCGTTCGGCTGGCCCTCGCGCTTGCGGAAGCCGCCGGGGAACTTGCCCGCGGCGCCGGTCTTCTCGCGGTAGTCGCAGGTGAGCGGGAAGAAGTCGATGCCCGCGCGGGGATTGGCGCGGACGCAGGTGGCGAGGACGCAGGTGTCGGCGTAGCTGGCGATGACGGCGCCGCTCGCGAGCTTGGCCACGCGGCCCGTCTCGAAGCGGAGCGTACGCCCGCCGATGACCTTTTCAACGATGGTGACTGGCATGAACTGAATCTCCTGATGCCGCGACAATCGCGGCGGTTTCGGGCGCCCTGCGCCCTGTCTGGAATGGAAAGAGGCTTGTGACGCGCCGCGCTGCTCGGTCCCGATGGGGGAAAGCGACAGCAACGGCGCGATGCGCCGCGAGTGCGGAAAAGACGCGGGGCCGAGTGGACTCGCGCAAGGCGAAACGCAGGCACCAGCGCCACGCCGCGGTCGCGGCGCGCGGACGGTTACTTGCGGAGGCCGAGGCGCTTGATGAGCGAGAGGTAGCTCTCGCGGTCGGTCGAAGCGAGGTACTTCAGCAGGC
>JBILDS010000021.1:0-23484 GCA_044352505.1 Phycisphaerales bacterium | reverse complement strand
TCCCATGTTCATGCTCCAATCGGCGCTAGGCCGTCGCCGACACGCCCTTCAGGCAGAGCGATTCGGCGTCGTCGAGGAAGTTCTGGTAGCCGCGCAGCTTGCGCGACAGGTAGTAGTGGAAGAAGAGGCCCGGGAGCGCGACGACGAGTCCCGCCTCGGTGGTGATGAGCGCCTCGGAGATGCCCTTCGCGATGTCGCTCATCGTCTGCTCGCCACCCGAGCCAGACGCGAGCGCCGCGAAGGTGGCGAGCATGCCCGTGACGGTGCCGAACAGGCCGAGGAGCGGCGCCACGCCGACGCACAGCTTCATGATCTTCAGCTGCCGCTCGAATGGCTCGAGCGCGTCGGCCCTGTACTCGGCGAAGGTGAGCGAGGCAGCATCCTTTGAGCGGGTTCCAACCGCGTCCTTGACGAGCCGGCCGACGGCGCCGCGTGCACGGGACGGATCCTTGACCCAGCGCTCGACGGTGCGCGACGAACGCCTCCGCATGCCGGTTCCCGTCATACCGACCCACACGTTCGCGCCAAGCGCGCACATGAGGAAAGCGACGAGCCAGATCGCCCACATGGCGTTACCGCCCGCGACGGTGATTTCCCACGCGCGCCCGACGAACGCGGCGAACTCGGGAGGAAGCATGTTCAGCATGCCCGTCATCGGTCAGGCGGCTCCCACCGAAACGGGCGCGGATGCCGCGGCCTTCGTCTCTGCCTTCGCGACCTCGTTCATGAACGAAAGTCCCGTGGTCTCGAGGCGGTTCACGATCTTGCGCGACTTCGACGAGAGGTACGCGTGGAGGAGAAGCGACGGAATCGCGACGATCAGGCCGTACTCGGTGGTGATGAGCGCCTCGGAGATGCCGCTCGAGAGGGTCTTCACATCGCCCGTGCCGTAGATCGTGATGAGGCTGAAGGTGTTCATGATGCCCGTCACGGTGCCGAGCAGGCCGAGGAGCGGCGCAGCGGCGGCGCTGATCGCGACGAACGGCAGCAGCGACTGGAGCTTCAGCTGCGTGCGGTGCATGACCTCGTACATCTGCTCCTCGATCGCCTCGCGCGGTCCGCCGAGCGACGCGGTGCCCGCGCGGAGCATGCGCCCCATCGGACCCGGCAGCTTCTCCGCGAGCGCGACGGCCTTCGCCTTGTCGCCAGCGGCGACGGCCGCAAGCACGGCGCGCACGCGTGCATTCGACGGCGTGCGCACGAACAGCATCGTGGCCCACTTGAAGAGCACGACGAGGAGCGCGGCGCCTGCGAGGATGAAGATCGGCCACATGACGGGGCCGCCCTTCTTGATGTGCTCCCAGAGCGTCTCCTCGGTCTGCGCGATCTTGTGCGCGTTGCCGAGCGTCGGGTCGAACGGCATCGCGCCCGCGCCCTGCGCCACGAAGTCGCCCGCGGCCTTCACGACCTCGGGCGTCTCGAAAGCGGTCAGCGCCGGCTCGAGCGAGCCGAGGCGCTGCTCGGCGGTACCGACGACGCTGCCATCGGCCGAGCGGAACAGCGCGGCCGGACCGACGAGGACGAACGAACCCTGCAGCACCTTGCCATCGGCACCGACGGCGCTGCCGTCGAACTTCGCGCCGCTGAACGACTGGTGGAGCCGCTCGATGCTCGTCGAGAGAAGGCCTGCCTGGATCTTGAAGAGCTCTTGCTTGGCAAGCTCGTCGTTCTCGGCGGCGAGACGCGCGCCCTCGATCTCCTTGCGGAAGCGCTGGAGTTCGGTGATGTGGAGGCCCGACTCGAAGTTGCGCAGGTACTCGACGAGCAGGTTGCCGAGGTACGACACCTCCTCCTCGCGCGCCTTGATGTCTCGGGTGATGCCGGTGAGATCGAAGGTCCGGGTCTCGAGGAGCCGCGCCGACTGCTGCGCGTCCTGGCGCGCCTTCACGACCTCCTGCTCGAGGTCGCCGAGCTGGCGGACGAGCGGAAGACGCTCCGCCGCGACGCGCTCGCGCAGCGCGGAAAGCTCCTTGAGGCTGTCCTCAAGCTGCTTCTGGATGTCGGTCGCGGCTGCGGCGAAGGTCGGCTTCTGCTCGGCGGGTGCCGGGGCCGCGGCAGGCGCGTCCTGGGCAATGGCCGGCGCACAGAGCGCGAACGCTGCGAGGAAGATGGTCTTGGCGATGGTGTGCATGGATGGAATCCTGCGGATGTGCTTGGAGTGGCGCGGGTTCAGTCGACCTTCAGCGGAAGGGGCACGAACTCGGCGGGGCTTTCGTTCTTCAAGATGGCGACGAGCTTCGAGACCTGCGGCGCCATCTCGTTGGCGACGGTCCAGGTCCAGCCCTCGGGGCCGGCGGTGCCGAAGCCTGCGACCTTTCCGCCGCCGCCCGCGTAGTAGGCCTGCGCGAGGCCGATGTAGACCACCGTCACCTCCGCGCTCGAACCATCGGCGAGCTTGCGGATCTCGCTCGTCATCGTGATCTCGCGCGAGAACTTGTTGACCTCGTTCACGATGCCGACGAGATTCTGGAAGCGCACCGCGATCGGCAGTTCAGACTTCGCCGAGTCCTCGGGCAGTCGCTGCGACAGCGGGCGGATCTTCTCGCGGATCGGATCGGGAAGCCGGCGGACGAGCTCCTTGACGCGCGTCTCGAGGGCCGCGGCGGTCGCGGCGAGTTCGGCGGAGGCGCTCTTCAGCTTCTCGCTCTGCCCGACCAGCTCCGCGCGCTTGCGGTCGGCGTCGGTGATCGACTTCTCCGTCTCGACGACGCGCTCCTTCGCTCCCGCGAGGTCGCGCTTCACGACATCGATGCGCGACTCGAGGATCTCCTTGCCGAGTGCCCAATCGCGAATCTCCTCTGAAAGGATGCGACGCGTTTCGACCCAACGATCGAGTATCTCGCGCGTTGAGTCGATGCGTGCGCCCACATCTTCAGCCGATGCAGTTTCAGCAGCGGGCGTCTGCTGCGGCGCGGTCAGCCCGAGCATCGCTGAGAACACGACGATTCCAGTGGTTGCTGTGAGCGTTTGAGATCGGAGGATTCGTCGAGAGTGCTGCATAGGTCTATTCCTTCGCTGCGCATGCGATGATCAGAAGTCCATTCGGAAGGAGGCGCCGATGGCGAAGTCGATGCCCGCTGTGTACGAGGTGTTCAGAATGTCACCCGGCAGATACTCCGAGCGATACACAGTCTGAATCGCAGGATTCAGCAGGTTTTTCGCTTGGAAGAAGATCTTCCAGTTCTCACCAACCGACTGCTGGAAGGTGAAGTTCAGCGTGCCGTAGGGCAACGCGACGATGCTCGGGACAAAGTTCTCGCGCGCCACACCGGCGCCAGCCTCGAGGGTGTCGCCCTGCAGTGTGTAGAAGAGACCGAATTGCGAGCCCGTTTCCTCGAGGTCGTAGGTTGCGTTCAGGTTGAGCAGATACTCCGGCGCCGCCGTCATCGGACGCGTCGAAATTGGGAAGCCAAGATTTGCGAGGTCTTCCTGCTCATCGGCTGGCAACGTCACTTCTGAGTCGATGACCGTCGCGTTGGCGCCAAGAGCGAGCCCCTTCAAGCGCTCATCGAAAACTTCCATCTTGACACGCGCTTCAAGTTCAATGCCCCGCATCAAGCCTTCGGGATAATTGATCGGAGTCGTGTAGATGAAGTTTTGCGGCGCATTGAACTGCGCGTACTCAATCGGAAGCTCAATCGACTTGTAGAACACGGATCCAGAGAAGAGCCAGCCTTGGAACGGCGTGAAGTCAATTCGGAAGTCGTAGTTCTTGAGCGCACTCATTCGAAGTTCGGGATTTCCGATGAAGAGCGGGCCGCCGAGGTACTCCTGTTGCAGAATCGGCGTGAGCTCACGGAATGTCTGCCTCGCGACCGTCTGTGCAAAGTTCAGACGAATCACGACGTCTTCGTGCGCTTGCCACTGGAGACCAATCGAGGGAAGAACGTCGCCCTGCTCAAAGTTCACGTCGGCCGCGGTCGGGTTCCCCGCAAAAGTGATCGGTGCAAGTGCGCCCGGCGGGAACCACGTTGCATTTTCCTCGCCGAACACCTTCGTCTGCAGAACGGTCGATTCAAAGCGCGCACCGCCAATGACATTGAACTCTTCGCCAAGCGGCATGTCGAACATGCCGTACACCGCGCTGATGCGCTGGGTGCCGTCGTAGTCAACATCAAAGGTCGACGCATTCATGGGCGCCAACTGGCTCGGGAACAGTGCGCTCCACGGATCGTCCCACGCGCCTTCGTAGCCGCTGCCACCGATTCCACCACCGAGGTTCGAGAAGGTCTCCTGCTGGTAGGAGCGCTCAGCAAGATCGCCGAAGAAACCAAACTTGACGTACCCACGACGCTCGTTGTCAAGCTCGAACGGCAGCTTCACATTCACAGCAACTTGCGTGCTCGTCTCCGTGACCTTCTGCCAGATCCGTTGCGCCCAACCAAGATTGATGTTCTCCGCCGGCTGCAGCGGTCTCCAACGACCAGGAATACCCGGGAGGTCGAAGTCCGACGGCGGCGTCCAGAACGCTGAGAACTGCGACTTGTTCGGTTGGTCGTAGACGGCTTCACTGAGGGAGAGCCGCCAATCAAGGATCGGCGCGAGGAACCCACCTGTCTCGTCGGTGTCATCATCATCTCCGAAGATCAAGCGGTGTTCACCCTTGAGAATCGTCGACGCGGTGGTGGTTTCGGTGTAGTTCAGCGTTTCGAGACGTTGGTACGGAGAAGCCTCCAGAAGGAACGTGTTCGCGATACTCGAGGGGTCGTTCGGGTCGTACTCGGGAAGCGGATCAGGGAAGCCAAGCAGCGTCCAGTCGTAACTCGGGCCACCGAAGTAGGCCTTGCCGCGTGTATTCGTGGCCAACGTTGCGGTGTCTGTGGCAAGACGGGTGTAGAGAACAGCGGCGCCGAGTTTGTGGTTCTCTGTCTCGATACCAAATGACGTCAGTCCGCCCCACTGCACACTCTCTGAAGCCTGCGTGACGTCGAGCAGACTCGACTGAAAGGTTTCAAGCGCGGTTCGCTGCGACGTCTCAGGCACAATTCCGTCGGCCGGATTGACGACCCACGCATCCTCGATGCCGTTGTCATAGAACGACGAATCGCGGTCGTAGAAAAAGCTGGCAAAGCCACCAATCTTGGTGTCTTCGTCGATCTCCCACTTTCCTCCGCCAGAGGCCGACCACTTGTAGTCCTGCGGTGCCTTTGTGGTTGTGGTTCCTGTCGGATACGGCCAACCCTGGCCAATCAGATCGACAGGAATCTCACGCCCCTCGTTGTTGCCCCACGTATTCACGCCACCGCCGGGCGAATACGTCAGGAAGTCGTCGCGAAACGCCGACTGCGAATTGAACCCGGCCTGCGCCTTGATTTCGAACGAACTCTCCTCTGGGATGTCCTTGAGATCGATGTTGACAGCGCCACCAGAAGCATCGCCCTGTTGGTCGGGCGTGAAGGTCTTCGAGACCTGCACGCTCTCGATCACTGCGGTCGGAAACTGGTCGAGCTGCACGGCGCGCCGCTCAGCGTCTGCGGTCGGCAATCGCACGCCATCAAGCTGTGCGCTTACGTAGCGATCAGGAAGCCCGCGGATCACCGCGTACTTTCCATCTTGAACCGACGCACCCGGAATCAGAAGCAGCGCCGCAGCTGCATCGCTTGCGCCCGCGCGACTGAGAATCTCAGCACCAACCGAATCCAAGAGCTGCGGACTCTCCAAACGCAGCGTCAGCAGCGCGGCCTCGCTTCCGCCGAGTTCGATCTCTTGGACGACAAACTCGTCCATGTCCTCGAACTCGCCCGCGAGCTCAACGTCAAGCGCGGTGCGAGCCCTTGCGCCCACGATCACCTCTGTCTTCACCTGGCGGACGAAGCCTGGCTTCGCGAACACAACGGTGTAGCGACCATCAGGAAGTTCGATCGAGTAGTTGCCGGAGGCGTCGGTCAGGACCTTTGCACCGGTTTCCACGACCGTCACCGCCACGCCGTCAATCGGACCGCCGAAGTCCCGATCGACCACGCTTCCCCCGAGAAGACCAACATCCTGCGCGATTGCAGGAGAAGTCGCCACCAGTGCCGAGAGCGTTGCCGTGAGAATGTGCGCCTTGTGGAACATGCGATCCGGATCGGGGAGGAATCCCTCCGTCACGGGTTGCGCACGGTAAAGAAGCACCACGCGTGGCGAGTGCTGAAAACGTTTGATCTCGGTTCAGGAACGATTCTTGCTTGGTTCAGAACGTGTGAACCTGAGAGTCTCACGCCCTCTGGCTGCGCGGAAATGCGGTCAACGCAGCAAGACCCCGCCTACGCGAATGCGGAAACCCAACCTGCGACCCGTGGCGAACATATGACGCCGCAGAGCGGCTTCTCGCAACCTTGACCAAAAGTTGACGCCGCTGGAGCCGGTTTGGTTTCGTGCTCACCACAAGTCACTCACCACAAGTCACTCACCACGGATCACTCACCACGGATCGCCAAGCCCCGCCCGAATCGCGCGAAGTTGGGTCATGGCGGCTTCGTCTGGCGCCACGCCCGCGCGAGCCATCGAAGCACAGGTTTGGGCGAGATCCTCAGCACGGGGGCGCGCGTTTGGGTTGCGCGAACCTTCTTCGATGGCGCGCTTGTACACCTCAAGTGCCTTCGGGGAATCCCCGAGCGCGGCGTAGCCTTCAGCCGCTGCGCAGAGCGGTTGCGCGCGGAAGATGTCCGCAACGCGCGTCAACTCTGCATCGAACTGTGCCAACGCGGCATCGAGTTCACGACGGGCGCCGGCAGAGTCTTTGGTGACCACCATCGTCTTGGCGATCGACGCCGTCAGGGGCACGAACATATCGGGAGTCCAACGTGCAGCGTCGCGGGCAGCAATGGCCTTCGCAACCAGCGCACGCGCTTCCGCTTCACCACCTTGTTCGGCACGAACTTCAGCCAACCGCAGATACGACTTGATGAGCATGTCGCGCGCCACGCTTCCAGCAGCTTTTTCCGCCAAGGCATCCACGCGAGCCCAGCGCGCCTCATCGCCTTTCAGTCTCTCCGCAATCTCCGAACACAACAGCAGCGCGTTGGCAGCAAGGTCGAAGTTCTTCGTCTCGATCATGCGCTCAGCCTCTTCAAGAACTGAGTCGATCTTCTCGACCGGCATGCGCGACGCGAGTGCCGCGGATACCTTTCCTTGCTCTGGCTCGCCGACACCGGCTTCAAGGCGCTTCGCTTCTGCGTCTTGGCCAATCAGCGCGTGTGCCTGCGCCACCTTGACGCGCACACGTTCCTGCTGCCAGCGCTGAGCCCCCGACAACGCCGCCTCCGCAAACCGCGCGAAGGTCATTGCAGCCTCGGGTTGCCCCGTGTTCGCAGCAGAGATGGCAAGCTCGCCAAACACGGAACCGCGGCGCCAGTTGTCGATGCGGTTTGCCATACCAGCGGCCTTGGTCACAAGCCCAAGCTCCGCTGTGGCCAACGCAACAACTTCCTGCACACGCGCGCGATCGCGATCGTGCGGGTTCAGTGGTATCGCACATGCTGCGTCAAATCCAAGGTCGAGCAACTCGACCCGGAAGGGTGCGACTTCCGGCGCCGCCGTCGGCTCGGAAGCCGACTTCGCCACCTGGAGCGAATCTCGTCGCAGCAGTGGCTCAGCCGCACCAACCGTTGCACCCAATCCGATGGACAGTGGAAGCACAATCAGTGAGAGCGGCATGGAAGTCTTCATGGGCGGATTTCGAGAGCGGTTCACCGATCCGAAGACCCACGCAGATGCTTGCGTGGGTCTTCGGAAAGGCCTGGTGGCGAAGGGTATTCGCCACCAGGCCGCAAGTTGCAATTCAAACGTGCGCGGGCACGCCGGACGAGGTCTCGCTGCAGGGTTTAGCCGCAAGAACCCCACGACGCGAGCAGCGCGCCGAGGTCGGCGCCGTCGGTCGTGCCGTTGCCGTCGACGTCGCCACCGGCGCTACCCCACGACGCGAGAAGCGTCGCGAGATCGCTGCCGCCGACAGAGCCGTCGCCGTTGAGGTCAGCCGGGCAGTTCGACTCAGCCGGGCACTCGTTGGCTGCGGGCGAGGTGAAGCCGAAGGCGTCCGCCGCGCTCCAATCGCAGAGCCAGTTTTCAGTGGGGCTGAACGCGCCACGGAAGTTGACCGGCGTATAGAAGCCGTCGTTCGGAGCCGTTCCGACCGAGTTCACAGCGTCGTTCGCGGCGCGCGGATCGATGCCGATGACCGGGCGCACGTAGTAGTTGAGACCGGTGACAGGCTGGATAGCCGCGCCGCGGGTGAGCGACACGATCGGGCTCACGGCTGCAGTCACGTTGCTGTTCTTCGGGCCTCGAACGCCGCGGGCATCCGCCTCGGTGTAGGCCGTTGCGAACACGTTGTTGAAGAACACGGTGTCCTTGATCTCGTTCAGCTTGCCGTCAACCTGCGCCTTGTAGAAGAGCGACGGGTTGGCCGGAGCGTTCACAGTCGGGAACACGTTGTAGTTGGTCGTCCACGTCGAGGCCCACGAGTGCGTGCCGTTCGCACCGTAGCCCGCGCCGCCGTCGCCGTCCGAGTTGTCGTTTCGAACCACGTTCTCGCCCGTGTCCATGATGATCGACTGACGGAACTGGAGACGCGCGTTGTCGCGGTAGGCGATCGCGTGGTCGCCACCGTTCGAGTTCGTCGTGCCGGGGTTACCGATCAGCGTGATGTTGTACATCACGCCCGTGGACACCGGCTGGTGGAAGGAGTTCTCAGCGCCGTCGATCTCAACCATGTTGTCGCCGAGACCCGAGCCTGAGCTGCCCTGTCCAGTGACCGAGTGGCCCTGGACGACGAGGCCGAACTGCAGCTTGCCGCGCCAGCCCTGATCGATGTCGAGGCTGTCGTCACCGATGTTCCACACCGAAACGTACTGGAGGTTGACAGTTCCGCCCCAGATTTCGATGCCGTCGTCGATGTTGTTCATGATTTCCATGTGATCGATGACGGTCTCGCGACCGATGCCGCCAAGCGAGAGTCCGTTGAGCTCGTTGTTGAGACCGATCACCTTGCCGCCGTAGCGGAACGACACGAACGACAGCGTACCGCTGTTGTCGTCGTCGTTGCCGCCGCCGTAGAGCACGCGGGTGTCGCCAGGGAACTGGGCCTGGAGGCCTTCCATCACAGCGACGTTGTTGGCGTTGAAGCCTTGGGTGTTGCCCGGGGTGGCGTCTTCAGAAATGTACGCCGAACCCATGATCGTGACGTTGCCCCACTCGTTGCACACCGGACGCCAGGTGCCGGTCTTCGAGTCGCCGTTGGTCCACGTGGCGCGATCGTTGTCCGACGTGAAGATGATCGGCTCAGACTGCGTACCGATTGCAACGAGGCGCGCACCGCGGGTAATCGCAAGCGACCCCTGCTGGGCTGGATTGCTCGAGATGATGGTGCCAGCCTCGATGGTGAGGGTGGCGCCGGGGAGAACGTAGACCTGGCCATTCAGCTTGTAGACGTTGTTCTTCGTCCACGTGGTCGAGGTCGCGATGTCGCCGGTGACGGTGATGTCGGCCGCGCTGGCGGCGCCAGCGACGAGCAGGCTCAGGCCGGCGGTCGCGAGCATCTTGCTGATGTTGCTCTTCATGATTGAATCGATCCTTCTCTGAGGGGTCCTAGGAACGGGCGAAAGGAACCCGAAGCGCACCTCGCGGTTCGGGCAGGCAGAAACTACTCCTCAAGCCAACGCCGCCCGCTAAGAGCCTCTTTGACTTCGGACAGCGTTCCGTTTGGAACGTGTAAAGCCGTCAGCGCGTCGGGCGTGTGGTCTGAGCGATCGGACAGTGCCGCACGTGTGTGTGGATCGCGTAGGAAGCCCGTGGGCAATGCGTGCGAATCACGTGCGTGTTCCGTTCGCAAGTGCCTGCAGTGCCACGCTTTCTCCTGTCTCGACGCACACGCGAAAGACGCGCTACCGTGCGCGCCATGACTTCACTCGCGCTCGCCTTTCTCCTTGCTGCGCCGCTGCAAACGGCAGCAGTTCGCCCTACGACAGACACATCGCCCCTGTTTAACGGACGAGATCTCTCGGGCTGGATCGACGTGAACACGTCTTCGTCAACTTGGTCTGTATCGAAAGACGAAACCGGTACACCCGTGATCAAGTGCACGGGTATCCCAACCGGCCTCCTTCGAACCGAGAAGACCTACGAGAACTTCGTCCTCGAGTTTGAGTGGAAGCATCTTTCCGACCCGGGAAACGCAGGCCTCTTTGTGTGGAGCGACCCGTACTGCGCGAAAGGGGTGCCATTTTCGCGCTCGATCGAAGTGCAGATCATGCTCACCCCCGATGCCGTCGACGGTGAAGGGCGCACGCTCTACACAGGTCACGGCGACATCTTCTCGATCTGGGGTGCACGCATGACGCCCGATCGCCCCCACCCTGCAGGATGGGAGCGCTGCCTTCCGAGCGTGCGAACCACCAAAGGCGCAGGCGAGTGGAACCACTACAAAGTCACGTGCAACAACGGCACCGTCAAACTTGAAGTGAATGGCACTGAGGTCTCCGGCGCGTCAGATATCACGCCGCGCAAGGGCTACATCTGCCTTGAGAGCGAAGGCACGGAGATTTGGTTCCGGAATCTCACGATTCGCGAGCTTCCCCCTGCTTCACCTCCTCTTGCAAACGACATGATTGCGGATCTCAATGCCGCCGGTATGCGTCCGATGTTCGACGCGCTCATGATGAAGGGCTGGAAGGAAGGCGCCGACCGTGGCGAGAAGACGCCCCAGCATTGGACCGTCTCAAATGGTGTTGTGCGTTTCGATGGGAAGGGTTCAAACCTCTGGAGCGATGAGAGCTACGGCGACTTTGAGTTGATCGCGGATTGGCGCTGGACAAGCGAGCACCAGGGCAAAGTGCAACGACCAGTGATTGGCGCCGATGGCCGCGTTGTGAAGAACGCAGACGGCAGCGACCAGACCATCGAAGTCGAGGAGCGCGACAGCGGCATCTATCTGCGCGGAAACTCGAAGAGCCAAGTGAACATTTGGTCGTGGCCCGTTGGCTCGGGAGAAGTCTGGGGTTACCGCACCGATCCGCTCATGCCCGCAGAAGTCCGGGCGGCCGTCACCCCAAAGCACGCCGCCGACGCGCCTGTTGGCCAGTGGAACCGCTTCCGCATCCGTATGGTCGGCGAAATCCTGAACGTCTGGCTCAATGGAAAGCATGTGATCGTTGACGCAAGGCTCCCGGGTGTGCCGAAATCGGGCCCGATCGCGCTCCAAAGCCATGGGTGCCCGATAGAGTTTTACAACGTCTCGATCCAGCGGCTTGATTGACGCACGTCGTGCGCCAGTCGCGCCAGATCACGCGGTGCGCGCGGCTTCACCGGGGTTCGCGCGGCGTCCGCAAGCGCTGATCGGAACGCCCCTTACGTCTTTGCCCCGCGGAGAATCCCACCCGCGTGGCTTGAAGCGCGGTGGTACAAGTGGTCGCACGAGGTCTTGCGCGCGGTCTTGCGCGCGGGATTGCAAACGCCACATTTTTCGAGGGCGTGAACCCATTCTCCTGTTTCTTCGGCAGTACGGCGGTGCGCCTCCACGCGATCGGTCGCGTGACTCTTTCGGGGTTCCTCGCCACGACTCAAGAAACTGAGGAGGCTGTTTTGCTGCTGTTCAACTCACAATTCCGAGGGCTCACGATTGCCGCTGCACTTGCGGCGTCGTGGAATGCCCCCTGTTGTCTCGCCGCGAGCGAGGCCGCAGTGACCGCAACGGCGACCACCGCCACCGCCATCTCCGCGCCGCTCATCGCCGCGAAGGCGATGGGCGATTTTGGTGTCGCATTCGACCCCACAGAGTTTCTCGAGCTCACCGTCGGCGGCCCAGCGCCCGCAAGTCTGAACACACTCGGTGCGAAGGGACTCGTCCTTGAGTCGCGCACGTCGAGCGGCGATGGCGCGTTCTACGTCTTCAGCAGCCCCGAGCTTGCAACGTTCAGCGCAACCTTCCTGCTTCGCGACGGCCGTCTCACCGGCGTGATCGATCACCCTGGCGACATGCGCACCACCGTCACGAGCGTGCGCGCGGGATTCTCTGCGGCGCGCGTCGAGAACGCACTGAATGATCTCTCCTGCGGCTGCGAAGACAGGCACCTCCGACGAGATGTCGACGGCCCCGTCGGCGCAGGTGGCGCGGGTGATGGCGGCGTGGCTGGAGGGCCATGTGACAACGGCAGCACGGTTGACGTGTTGGTGGTCTACACCAACGCCGCCGTGGCGCAGGCCGGTTCATCAGCGTCGCTCCTTGACTCAATCAACTGGGCCATCGCGGATTCGAATGCAATCTACGCAGGCTCCGGCATCGGCCTTCAGGCGCGCCTTGTCGGAACGTCGCTGTTGCCAACCTACGTTGAAAACGCAGACATGGGGGTCGATCTCGACCGACTCACCGCAACCGCCGATGGCATCATCGACAACGTGCACGCGCTGCGTGATTCGACCGGTGCCGACCTTGTCGCCCTCGTCCGCGCCGACGGCGGCGGATTCTGCGGAATCGCGTGGCTCCTCCCGTCAAACAGCACTGCGAATGCGAACCTCGGATTCAGCGTGACAGCGCTCGGCTGCTTCTCGAATCGCACCTTCACGCATGAGCTCGGCCACAACATGGGCTGCTGCCATGCCCCTGGCGACGGCGGCGGCTGCACTGACGGCGGCGTCTTCAATTACGCAGTTGGTCATCGATTCTTCGGAGCCGATTCCCAGCAGTATCGCACCGTGATGGCCTACTCGCCCGGCACGCGCATTCCGCGCTTCTCGTCTCCGTTCGTCAACTGGGCGAGCACTCCGACTGGTATTGCCAACACGCGCGACAACGCCCGCGCCATCAACGAAACTCGGCTCGCCTTCACCAACTTCCGCTGCTCCGCTGATGGAAGCGGAAGCTGCGGCGGTCCCGGAAACTGCTTCGCGCCCCACGGTGGCCAAGGCTGCGTGAACACGTCGTGCTGCGAGGCCGTCTGCGCCGAAGACCCCTTCTGCTGCACCAACTCGTGGGATCAAGTCTGCGTCAACCGTGCCATCAACCTGTGCTCCGACTGCGGCGAGTCCACAGCAGGATCGTGCTTCGCCACCCACCCAACGCCCTCGTGCAACAATGCAGAGTGCTGCGCAGCCGTGTGCGCTGTCGATCCGTTCTGCTGCAACACCCAGTGGGATCAGTTCTGTGTGAACGAAGCGATTGAGCAGTGCCCGAACTGTGGCGATCCGGAGACCGGTTCCTGCTACACCTCGAAGGCGACCCCCTTCTGCGAGAACGCGGCGTGCTGCGAACTCGTGTGCGCAACTGACCCCTTCTGCTGTGACACGCGCTGGGATTCCGCCTGCGTGAGTGCAGCGATTGCAAACTGCCCCGGCTGCGGTAATCCGAATGCGGGCAGTTGCTATGAGTCACGCCCAAACCCGTACTGCGCCGACGAGTCGTGCTGCGACACCGTCTGTGCAGCAGACCCGTTCTGCTGCAACTCCAATTGGGATCAATTCTGCGTGAATCGAGCCATTGAAGAGTGCCCGAGCTGCGAGAATCCCGCCAACACAGCCAGTTGCTACGCACCGCATGCCGGAACGTACTGCAATGACTCGGCGTGCTGCGAGGTTGTGTGCGACCTCGATCCCTTCTGCTGCTCTACGCAGTGGGATTCCGCGTGCGCAGCATCTGCAATCAAGAGTTGCCCCGGCTGTGAGAATCCGGGTAACACCGCCAGTTGCTACGCGCCCCACGAGGGCACGTATTGCAACGATTCGTCGTGCTGTGCAACGGTGTGCGCCAAAGACCCGTTCTGCTGCACCAACGAATGGGATGAGTTCTGCGCCGAAAGCGCTGCGGAGAACTGCCCTGGCTGCGGCAATCCGAATGCGGGAAGTTGCTACGCGGCGCGCGAAACCCCGTTCTGTGAGAGCGCCGACTGCTGTGCCACCGTGTGCGCTGCAGATCCGTTCTGCTGCGAAACGCGCTGGGATCAGTTCTGCGTCAACCGGGCAATCACTGACTGCCCGAGTTGCGAGAATCCGAGCAACGGCGACTGCCTCATCGCGCACCCCACGCCGAACTGCAACACCCCCGAGTGCTGCAGCACAGTCTGCGCGGTCGATCCCTTCTGCTGCACGACTGCGTGGGACAGCGATTGCGTGTCTGGTGCCACGAACCTCTGCGTCGAATCCTGCGGCGGCTCGCTCGCAAACGATTGCTGCACGCCGCACGACGCGACCCACTGCAGCGACGCAGCCTGCTGCGCAGCGGTCTGCGGAATCGATCCGTTCTGCTGCGAAACCGAGTGGGATGAGCTCTGTGCTACGCGTGCCGTCTCAACCTGTGCTGTCTGCGCTCCGAAGTGCCGCGCGGATCTCAATGGTGACGGGAACGTCGGCGCGGCAGATCTCGCCACCCTTCTCAGCGCATGGGGAACTGCGGATCCGCTTGCGGATCTCAACGGCGACGGAGTGGTCGGGGCACCCGACCTCGCGGAACTCCTGAGCTCGTGGGGACCTTGCTGATCCGGTCGTTCGCTCCGAACGGATTCCGCAACGCAATCAACCTATCCAAGACCAAGGGCCCCGGCGCAAGCCGGGGCCCTGTTCATGTGTGTTCATGTGTGGAGCACACTGCGCGAGAGAAGCACCTGCTTCTCTCCGCGAAGCGCATCACTCGTCTGCGGTAGCCTCTCGGTGCTGCATCTGCGCCTTCAAGCGCGCGAGAATCGACGAGTGCATCTGGCTGACTCGGCTCTCCGAGAGATCCAACGTCGCGCCAATCTCCTTCATCGTCATCTCTTCGTAGTAGTAGAGAATCACGATCAAGCGCTCCGCGCGGGAAAGTCCCTTGGTGATGAGCGTCTGAAGATCTTGCTTCTGCACGGCTTGAAGCGGGCTCTCTTGACGTCCATCCTCAACCACATCAATCTCGCGAACGTCCTTCGAACTGTCGGTTTCGAAGCACTTGCGCGTGAGGCTCACCATCGAAACCGGGCGGGAGTCCTTCTGCAACTTCTCAAACTCATCGTTTGAGACATTCAGACGCTCCGCCACTTCATCTTCGGTTGGCTTACTGCCCGTCTCCATCTCGATCGACTTGCGAACCTTCTCGACCTTCGCGGTTCGGCTGCGGACAAGGCGCGGCACCCAGTCCATCGAGCGAAGTTCGTCAAACATCGCGCCGCGAATGCGCTGCGTGCAGAACGTCTCAAACTTCACGCCGCGATCCGGGTCAAACGAGTCAACCGCATCCATCAGTCCGAAGGCGCCCGCGCTCTTGAGATCGTTGATCTCAACCTCGCTCGGAAGACGCTTGTGAAGGCGCTCCGCTGCGTAGGCGACGAGCTCAAGGTGACGCGCGATCAGGAAGTTTCGCACCTCCGTGGTCGGTGTCGCGCGATACTCGCGCCACACCTGGTCAATCGGCCGTTCCGCCAACGTCAACTGCTTCGGCGGCGCCTTCGCCGCGCGCGTGGCGGCTGCGGCCGACGATGTGGACTTCGCTACCGCACGAACAACAACTGGCTTCGCTGGACGCGGAGCGCCAGACGACACGCCTGAGGTCGTTGCGCTGGACGACGACGTCTTCGCCTTTCCAGCAGGTGCCGCTTGGGCTGTTGCGCGGGCGCGCTTCGTGACCGTTGTCCCGCCCGACTTTGACGCGTTCTTCGACGCCGCACGCGGCGCCTCAGCAGACGCTGCGGCCGACGTGAGGTCAGAAGAAGCGATAGCTCCCTGCCCCCTCGAGGCGGTAGCCTCCTGCACCTTGTCTGCGGCACGTGCGCGACCAGATCGCGATCCGGCGCTCGTTGCGCGAGAGAAGTTCCGCGGTGCGGTCAACTCTCCCTTCGCGTCGACTTGGATTTCTTGCTTTGCGACAACTTTCCCGCCCGTTCGGGCTGGCGTTCCGATAGTTGAACCCTGCGCGTTCCTGGACATTCGGTCGGCTCCTTGACCAGTCGTCCTCAGTTCCGGAGCCGCTGCGGATCACAATCCGAAACGGCCCGCTCACCTTTCCTCGACCGCCATGCTTACGCACGACGACGGGAAACCGCTCCAGTGGTTCGTACTCCAGACGAACCACCGACGCGCGTAAGGCGAGCCGAAGACGAGGGAGGCTTTGGGAAGCCGGCTCCGAGGAGCCTTCAAGTGATCCGGCCGTCCGTCTAGGCCAACTTCGCGTGAAGTCGGCAAGGATCGACCAAACCTGCGAGATCCATTCGCCTTCGGACGCGCTCTCCGCGCGACCCACACCGCGAGGCAAACTGCGCGCCTTCGCGTGACCCGTGCGTTCTTGCGGAAACTCCTCGAGCAATCGACCTCTTTCGAGGCAATGCGCGACGCATCCCAAACAACACACAGCGCCTCAGACAGACATCCTTGTCCGGCTGAAGCGAGGTCAGTATAACGAGAATCCGAAGGCCGCAAGGCCCTTTCGATCAGGCCGCGCTCTTTTCTTCCGAAAGATCCGAGCCAGAGAGTTCATCGGGGTCAAACCCATTCCGGCGGCGCGCTCCGCGCTCCTCGACCGCGCCGAGTGCGTCCTCATCGAGGACCTCGACGCCGTCAAGCGGCGATCGCCCCGCTGCTGCCGCCTCAATCTCCTTGGTGTCCTCCTCGACAACCGATTCGATGCGCGAAACCTCTTGGCCAACCATCCAGTCGCACACGATTCCCACCAGGAACCCACCGCCGAAACCGCAGAGCAGTGCGATGAGCGCTCGAGAGAGCACCACGTCGGCGGGATTACCCGAGAGCACACCTGCCATCATTGCCACGGAAAACGCAGCAAATCCCGTGCAGCCCGCTGCAGCTTGTGGAATGGGGATTCTTGGAGTTGGCTTGTGCAGCGACATCTCTTGAACGGGATTGATGATGCGCAAGATTCAACGCGTGCGCGATACGTCCGAAGCGCGACTCACTTCGGCATGCCGCCCAATCAACAATCGGCGAAGACCCATCTTCGTTTCGATCGTTCAGGGCAGACATCTATCGGCTTGTGCACGCTGGCGGGTTGAGCATCGGGCGCGCCGACATTGGACACCGCCCACCGTTGCAACTGTGCGGTGTCCAACGTGAAAGCCGTCCGAGCCGCAGCTCTGGTCACCGACGCCCGACAAGCGCGGCAAGGCGCGCGAGGAAGCCCGCCCGAGCATCGGCAAGATCGACGCCAGGGTCGGCGCCGTCGAGCACCCTCGCCAAGCGGGTAATCGCCCGCGCCGCTGGTGCATGCGGTGCCGCCACAAGGAGCGGTTCCCGCCGACGCACGGCGGTTGCCAACGCGGGATCGAATGGGATCGAACCCGCATAGCCAACGCGCGCATTGAGGAACGCGCGACACACGCGATCCATCCGCACATGCACGGCCTTTCCTTCGTCTGCGCTCAATGTCATGTTGACGGCGAGAAGCAACCCGTCGCGAACGCCGCGCGCCACGAGGGTTTTGATTGCGCCATACGCATCGGCAATCGCGGTGGGTTCGGGCGTGGTCGCCACCAGCACCGTGTGTGCCGCTGCTGCGAATGCCATGGAATTCGTGCCAATTCCTGCGCCGGTGTCGATGATGAGAACATCCACAGAGCGCTCGAGGCGCACGAGTTGTTCGAGCACGCTGCGTCGTTGGAGCTGCCCCATATCTGCCAACCGCGACACGCCGGACGCACCGGGAATCAGGCGAAAACCACCAGGTGCGCGGACAGCGACTTCGTCAATGGTCGCGTCTCCTGTCAAGACATCTTCAAGGGTTGCCCGCGGCGTGAGTCCGCAGAGAACATCGGCATTCGCAAGCCCCAGATCTGCATCGAGAAGCGCCACCCGGTGCCCTTGGGCCACAAAGCTCACGGCCAAATTCACGGCAAGATTTGTCTTCCCGACACCGCCCTTTCCGCTCGACACCGCAATCGCGCGGGCAAGCCGAACGGGTCGAGCGCGCTCGCGTGCGCGCTCCGGTCCCACGCTCATCTCAACCGCATGCGGCGCAGCGTCGACAACGTGACTTGCACGCAGCGCCTTCGCCACAGCTGTGTTTGGCGCAGCCACCATGCGACGGAGCCGCTCGGCCTGATCCGGCGAAAGCGCGCGATCTGACATGGAACCATCGTGCATCAACGTACCTCACGTCCCATCACGAGTTCGGCCAATCGACGACCGCGCCCGACTTCGATGTGCTCGGGAACTTCCTGCCCATGGGTGAGGAAACTCACCCTCTTGCCAAGACGTTCGACAAGGGAGAGCAGCGTACCGAAGGTGGCGGCTTCGTCCAGTTTTGTCAGAATCAAGCGATCGACACCCAGTGACCCAAATGCGTCTGCCTCGCGGGCAAGTGCCTTCGGCGCAGCGGTTGCGGAGAGAACGAGATGGGTTTCATCAGGCTTCGCCGCCGACAGAAACGCGCGCAGCTCGGAGAGTTTCATTCGATCGTTCTGGCTTCGACCTGCGGTATCGATCAGGATGACGTCGACACCGTACCTCGACTCAAGCGCAGCGCATGCGCGTGCGGCGTCCGAAGGCGATGCGGCGACTTCGACAGGAATCTCCAGAATCTCGGCGTAGGTACGCAGCTGATCCACCGCTGCGATTCGATAGGTGTCGGCCGCCACCAGCCCAACCGACAGCCCACGCTTCAGTTTGAGTTGCGCAGCGATCTTGGCAAGCGTGGTCGTCTTTCCGACGCCTGTGGGGCCGATGAACGCGATCTTCCTTGCAGTTTGACCGTCCGCACGGCTTCGCGCGCGGCCAATGGCCGCAAAACCATCGTCGTCTTCGGGCAGCATGGCGGCAATTCGCCGCTCAATCGACTCCCGAACCGCCAACTCAGAAGGCACCGCACCGGCGTCAACAGCGGCCTGCATCTCACCCTCGACCTCGCGAAGAATGCGCGTGGCCAGCTCGGCGGCGACATCTTGCTCAATCAGGCGGGCGTAGAAAACCTGCAGCGAGTCGCCGAAATCCGGGTCGCCGCCGACAGCTCTCGCCTCACGCATCGGCGGCGGCTGCAACGCGCGAACACTCTCCTGCAGTGCCGCAGCTGCAGAAGATTGTTGCAGAGGCCTGGCGAGCCCGGCCTCAGGTTGCGGCGCATCTGCGCCAAGAACTCGGCTCACAAAGTCGGAAATCGCGGAGAGGTCGTCGGTGACCTGCGAAGCCGGCGCGAACGACACCCGCTCGATCGACTCGTTCGGCGCGTGCGCAGAGGGCACGCGGTTCACGAGACCCGCAAGACCTTCCTCCGAAACTCGCTCCGTCATTCGCTCTGTCCCGTGCTCCGTGGAAGAAGGAGACGCAACGCGAGGCGCAACGTCGCGAACCGTCGCACGCGGCTGCTGCGCCGCACTCGCGGGCGCGTCCGCACGCGACACTGGCTTCGGCACCAGAATGAAGCGCTGCGCGACCGTTTCAGAGGACGCGACAGGGTGCGTCGGCGCACCGCCGCTCTGCGTTTGCAGGGTGGCGCGCTCGTTCGCATTCGCCAAATCCTGCGCGCTCGTTCGAGTGACCCCCTGCTTCTCCAATTGAATCGAAAGCGCCTGCGCGAGCCGCTTCGTCTTCTCTCGCTCGACCTCAAGATTGAACACGGGATTGGAATCAAACGTCACATCGGATTTGGTTGCGCGACCACCCTCGCGATTGGGATCGCGATCGAGGGCGCGACTGACCGGCACCGCGCCACGAGGCGTGTGCGCACCGCCAGTCTGATCGCCTGAGGGCGAATCGAGCGTCGATTGGTAGGCGCGGCGCGCTGCGGAGGCTCGAGCCGACGGAGGATTCTGCGCCGAAGTCGCGGCAGCCGCGCCCGAGGCCGACGCCGTCGCCCTTGCGCCCGCGCCATCCCCCGCGCCCGTCCGATCGCCTCCGACCCGAACGTCTTCCTGCGGAAAGTCCGATGCGCGCGCCGCGGTGATCTCGCACACGCTCTTGCGGCCGATGCCGAAAAATCCACCGCGTTCGAATGTGCGGGTGTGCAGAATCACGGCGTCGGCACCAAGGTCATCCTTGACGCATGCCAGCGCTTCCGCCATGGTCCACGCTCGATAGGTCCTGAGTTTCACGTCGGTGCCCTCTTCGCGGTCTGACTCGGAACTCCGCCAACACTCGCCGGTCCTTGACGATTGTCAGCGTTCTTCTGCGTCAGATCTCGCACTCACACACAGACCTGCGTCGAACCCGACGCGTGTCCGCTTGTTGCGCGGACTCCGCCGCGCAACTCCACCACCTCAGCGCATGCGCGCACACAACATGCGCGGGGACCTGCGGAAAATCAGCCCGAAGACGCGATGTTTCAGAGATGTGGCTCCGACCATCCATTGATGCACATCATGTGCACCAACGGCGTCGTCCTGCGAACAGGTACGCCACGCCCTCACCGAGCGAAAGACACGAGAAACTACGCGGCTCCAGCGACGGCGGATGCCGTTGCGCCTGCCGGGAGTTGCACGAGTCCAACGCTCTCCACATCGGTTCCGCGAACCACCTCGTTGTACCCGAGGACCGCAACCTCCGCAATCTGGGGATCGAGGATCTGACGAACCTGGGCCCGGACCGACGGCGACGCCAACACCACCACGCGCCGCGACTCCGCGATCAGCGGCTGGGCCGACTCCGCCACCGCACGGGCAATGCGATTCGCGAGCGCCGGTGGAATCGTGAACGTCGTTCCGGATGGGCTGCGGTCGATGTAGCCCGAGATCACGTCCTCAAGCGCGGGATCCATGGTTACGCAGCGAAGCCGCGAACGTCCGCGCTCGTCGACCTCGCTGTACTGGGCGCAAATCGCGCGACGCAGACCATTGCGAACGTACTCAACCAGCACGTCATGGTCCTTGGTGTGGGGCGCCCATTCGGCAATCGTCTCCACAATGGTCTCAAGGTCGCGAATCGCAACCCGTTCGCGAAGCAGCG
Organism: Phycisphaerales bacterium; assembly: GCA_044352505.1. Classification (GTDB taxonomy): domain Bacteria; phylum Planctomycetota; class Phycisphaerae; order Phycisphaerales; family SM1A02; genus QWPT01. The sequence continues at coordinate 2,664 of JBILDS010000021.1, read as the reverse complement.
CCTGCAGAATCTTCTGGAGATCGCTCGGTCGCACCACGTTCGGAATGAGATCCTCAACCAACTTCGGCGTCTTCTGCTTCAGTTGCGCCACCAGATTCGTGACCTCCTCACGGGTGAGGAGTTCGTCGGCATGCCGCCGCACGATCTCGGAAAGGTGTGTGGCGAGAACGCTGGTGGCGTCCACAACCGTCCAGTTCGAACTCTCAGCCTTGTCCTTCAGCCCTCGCTCAATCCAAATGGCGTCCAACCCGAACGCAGGCTCCTTTGTCCGCAAGCCGTCAAGCGCACCATGGGCCAAGCCAGAATCCATCGCCATGAGTAGCGTCGGGTACACCATGCCCGAGGCAACGACCGCACCACGAATCTTCACGCGATACTCGTTCGGCTCGACATTCATGTTGTCGCGGATGCGCACAGAGGGCATCACCAACCCAAGCTCGACCGCGAGTTGGCGACGCGTGCCCGCGATTCGGTCGAGGAGATCGCCCCCTCGCGACGTGTCAACGAGCCCCACAAGCGCGTAACCGACCTCGAGCTCAAGCGTGTCGACCGTGAGTAGTTCCTCAACCTTCGGTGCCTCGACTGGCTTCGAAGATGCCTCACGCCGCTCGTGCTCAACAGCATTCTCCGCTTCCTTTCGCGCACGCCACTGAAGCGCGTAGGCCGTCCCCGAAAGTAGCATGGACGCACCAAGCAACGGCACGGCCGGGAGCGGCGTGAGCGCCAACAGCGCAAGAAAGCCCGAGATGAGATAAAGCGCCCATGGCTGCGAGGCCAACTGCGCTGGAATCTCCTCGCCCACCGTCTTGCCTCCGCCGGCGCGTGCCACGATGAGGCCAGACGCAATAGCAACAAGGAAGGCAGGAAGCTGCGACGCAAGGCCATCGCCAATTGCAAGCAGCATGAAGGTCTTCATGGCATCGCCGGCCGTCCAACCAAGTTGGAACTTTGCAATGGCGAACCCGCCGATGATGTTGATGATCGTGATGATGATGCCAGCAATGGCGTCACCGCGCACGAACTTCGAAGCGCCATCCATCGCGCCGTAGAAGTCGGCTTCACGGGAGATCTCTTCACGGCGCGCGCGCGCAGTTTTCTCGTCGATGGTTCCAGCAGAGAGATCGGCGTCGATCGCCATCTGCTTGCCCGGCATCGCGTCGAGGGTGAATCGCGCCGCAACCTCAGACATGCGGGTCGCGCCCTTCGTGATCACCACAAACTGCACAATCACCAGAATGATGAAGATGATTGTTCCAACAATCGCGTTGGAGCCCGCGACAAAGTTCGCGAAGGCTTGAATGACATGACCAGCCGCATCGGCCGCACGGACAGGATCCTTCGAGTCAATCGAGAGAATCAGTCGCGTCGTAGCGACGTTGAGCACAAGGCGGAAGAGCGTTGTTCCAAGGAGAAGTGCCGGAAAGACGCTGAAATCAAGCGGTTTCCGCATGTAGATCGTCGTCATCAAGACGATCGCACCAATGGCAATGTTGACGCAGATCAGAAGGTCAAGCACCGCGGGCGGAAGAGGCACCACCAGGACACCAACCAACAAGAGAAACGACACCGGCACAATCAGATGCCGGTACTTCGCCACCACGTGGAAGAACCGTGGGATCCCGTCACTTGGTGCTGCAATCGTGTCTGCCATGCTTCCCTTTCGTGCGATGCGCGCTGCGCGCATTCGCTCTGATGCCACAATGCCGCGCTCTGCGCGTTACGCCACTTTCTTGCCCTTGAGTCGATAGACGTACGCCAAAATCTCTGCGACGGCTGTGTAGTGGTCGGGCGGAATCTCTTGCCCGACCTTCGCCTTTGCGTACAGCGCGCGCGCCAACGGCTTTCGTTCGACAATCGGAATGCTGTGCTTTGCCGCAATCTGACGAATTCGGAGGGCGATCTCGTCGGCGCCCATCGCCACAATCTTCGGTGCCGCCATCGTTGCCGGGTCGTACTGAATGGCCACTGAAATGTGTTCAGGGTTTGTCACCACAACATCTGCCTTCGGCACAGCCGTCTGCAGTCGTTGGGTGGCGAGTTCACGCGCAATCCGCATTCGTCGCTGCTTGACCTCCGGGCTTCCGTCGCTCTCTTTGAATTCCTCTTTGACCTGCTGCTTGGTCATGCGAAGGTCGCGCTCGTTCTTGAAGCGCTGGAGCGCATAGTCAAGCACACCCAACACCATCAGCGCCGAGCCAGCCTGCAGCGCAATCGTGAGTCCCATCGATCCAAGTTCTTCGAAACCCCGCAAAAGACCGACTTCTGGAAGTGCCGCAATATGCGGCAACAACCCGGCCCCAAAGTTCCATGCGATCCACGCAACCACCACGACCTTCAAGATGTCCATGCCCGTTTTGATGACGCCCTGAAGGCCGAAAATCCGGCCGAATCCGCTGATCGGATTGAGCCGATCGAACTTCGGCTCAAGCGGCTTCGATGTCACGAGAAAGCCCACCTGACAAAGGTGTGAGAGCACGGCAAGAAGCGTTGCGCCGAGAATGATGGGCACGGCCGACAAGAACCCCTCGATCAGCGGAGGAACCAATGTCTCAGCGACCTCTTCCGGTCGAATACCGCTGGCGAGATGGTCACCAACGAGTGACTTCTCCAACATCGACGCAAGCGCGCCGAGGAAAGGCTTGATCGCAGCCGCGAGAACCAGAA
>JBILDS010000020.1:0-23674 GCA_044352505.1 Phycisphaerales bacterium | reverse complement strand
AGCCACGCGATGATCGCCCTCTTCGCGTCGGCGGTCGCGAGGCCGTCGATCGAGATCGTGCTTGGATTCGCGCTGTGCACCGCGCGGCCTTCGCCAGCGGTGGCGGCTTCGCCCGTGTACGGCGTGCCGTCGATCTCGACGACCTGCGCGATCGCGAGGTTGAACGCCTTCGCGAACTCGAAGTCGCGCTCGTCGTGCGCGGGCACGGCCATGATCGCGCCGGTGCCGTAGCCCATCAGCACATAGTCCGCGGTCCAGACGGGAATGCGCGCGCCGGTCGCGGGGTTGATCGCGGAGAGGCCGGTCGCGCAGCCGGTCTTCTCCTTCGACGCCTGGCGGTCGATGTCGGAGCGGTTCTTCGCCCATGCGACATAGTCGGCGAGCTTCGTGTTCGACGGGTCGCGTGCGATCGCCTGCGCGACGAGCGCGTGCTCGGGCGCGACGACCATGTAGGTCGCGCCGAAGATCGTGTCGGGACGCGTGGTGAAGACGGCGAGCGCGTCGGCGGCGCCGCCGTCGATCGCGAAGCGGATCTCGGCGCCTTCGCTGCGGCCGATCCACTCGGTCTGCAGCGTGCGCGTCATGTCGGGCCAGTCGACGAACGCGAGGTCCTCGAGCAGGCGGTCTGCGTAGGCCGTGATGCGGAACATCCACTGCTTGAGCGGCATGCGCAGCACGGGGAAACCGCCGCGTTCGCTGCGGCCGTCGATCACTTCCTCGTTCGCAAGCACCGTGCCGAGCTTCGGGCACCAGTTGACGGTCTGCGTGCCGAGGTACGCGAGACGGTGCGTGTCGAGATGCGCCTGCTGCTCGCGCTTCGAGCACGCGGACCATCTCTTCATCGTTGGTTCCGTTGCGCCACCGTCGAGGAGAATCGCGGCGTCCTCGCGCGCGAGCTTCGCCTCGAGCTCGCTGATCGGGCGCGCCTTCTTCACCGATGGATCGAACCACGACGAGTACGCCTGCAGCCAGATCCACTGCGTCCACTTGTAGTAGTCGGGATCGATGGTCGCGAACTCGCGCGACCAGTCGTACATGAAGCCGAAGCGACGCAGCTGGCGACGGAAATTGTCGATCGCCTTCTTGGTGGTGACCTCGGGGTGCACGCCCGTCTGGATCGCGTATTGCTCCGCGGGCAGGCCGAACGCGTCCCAGCCCATCGGGTGCAGGACATTGAAGCCCTTGAGGCGCTTGTAGCGGCAGAGGATGTCGGTGGCCGTGTAGCCCTCGGGGTGGCCGACATGGAGGCCCGCGCCCGACGGGTACGGGAACATGTCGAGGCAGTAGAACTTCGGCTTCGAGGCGTCGAAGCCGGGTTCACCGGGGTTCGGCTGGCGGAAGCCGTAGCCCTTGCCGTCGGGCCATGCAAGCGATGCCTGCCAGCGCTCCTCGAGCGCATTGGCGTAGGCCGCGCTGTAGCGGTGCTGGAGTTCGTTCGCTTCCTGGGTCTGCGGGGCGGACATAAGGGGCGGATTGTAGGGGGAGGAAAGCCGCTGCCTGGATCACGCAACGCGTTTCCGGCGGGCCTTTGGATTCAATCCAAAGCCTGACCACCAAAGGGAGCGGCCGCCAACGCTCGTATCGCCAGAGGGAGCGGCTTCCAGTGCTCGTATCGCCAGAGGGAGCGGCCGCAGCCGCGACCGCTCAAAACTCGTATCGCCAAAGGGAGCGGCCGCAGCCGCGACCGCTCAAAACTCCGGCACTTGCGCCGGGATCTTCCCGCCCTTTGAGCGGTCAAAGTGCTGGATGTGCTTCAGCGTCTCGCCCACGAGGTAGAACGAACCCGTCACACAGACGAGATCCTCGCGGCTCACCGCGCGCGTTGCCATCTCAAGCGCCTCTGGAAGCGTCTTCGCCACTTGGCTCATCTTGCCCGAGCGCTCGTTGAAGAGCTTCTGCAAGTCTTCAGGATCAGCCGAGCGCGGGTTGCTCGCGGCGCGCGTGAAGATCACCTTGTCGGCGCCGAGATTTACCTTGTCGATGAGCGCAGGCACATCCTTGTCGCTGCAGCAGCCGAAAACACAAATCATTGAGTCGTACGGAACATGTGCGCCGGCGCAGCGCATAAGCGCACCGAGCGCGGCAGGGTTATGCGCGCCATCGACGAGAACCCGCGGACGATCCCACACAAGCTGCATGCGGCCCGGGACGCGCGTCGCGGCGAGGCCCGCCGTGATCTTGTCCTCGGGACAATCGAAGCCAACCGTCTTGAGGTGATCGACCACAGCAAGCGCGAGGCCGCAGTTCGACGCCATGTGCTCGCCGGGGAGCGGCACTGGAAGGTGCTCAAGCCGAGAGGTCTTCGTGTAGAGACAGACGCGCGTGTGCGGCCCGAGGTCGTCGGTCACGCAGAAGCGCGCCGAGTAGTCGATGTCCTTGTTCACGATTCGCAGCGGCGCACCCGCTTTCTCCGCAACTTCCGCAATGGCGCGCTCGACGGCTGGCTCGCTCTCGAAGATGAACGCCGGTACGTCTTGCTTGAAAATGCCGGCTTTCTCGCGCGCAATCTCCTCGAGCGAATTGCCGAGCAACTTCATGTGGTCGTAATCGATCGACGTGATGACGCACGCTTCGGGACGAATCACATTCGTTGAATCAAGTCGCCCGCCAAGTCCAACTTCAACCACGGCGATATCCACCGCCTGCTCAGCGAAGTGCTGGAAGCACACCGCCGTCATCGCCTCGAAGAACGTGGGCTCAACTCCGGCCTTCTCGGCGGCTTTTGCCACGCGCTTCATGAGGTCGGTGAACGCCGACTTCTCAATGAGTTGGCCGTTGATGAGAATCCGTTCGCGCAGATCGACAAGATGCGGACTGGTGTAGACGCCAACCGTGTAGCCGCATGCTTGCAGCATGGCACCGATCATGTGGACGGTTGAACCCTTGCCGTTTGTGCCCGCAACATGCACGGTACGAATCTGCTTGTGCGGATTGCCGAGCTTCGCAAGAAGCTGCTCCATGCGATCAAGCTTGAAGGTGGTCTCGTTGTACTTCACCGCGCGCATCCGCTCGAAGTCGGTGCGCTCAAGCAGATAGCGCACGGCCGCGCTGTAGCTATTGATGTCCGCAGAACCCTTCGGCGGTCTGCCCTCGCCGGGCCGCGCTTGTCGCATCTCAAGCGGCCGAACATTCGAAACCTCGACCGGACGCGTAGCGCGCAGACCCAACTGTCGCGCGGGTGGCTCGTCAACCTTCGGGCGCGGCGTTGCGGCTGCGATCGCACGTCGGGTCGACTCCGGCATCGACGCAGAGAGAGACGACGAGGACACCGCTGACGTGGACTCCGAAACCGACTTCCCCGTGCGCACCTTCGGCTCGACCGCGGCAGCGGACTTCGCGTTGGACTTCGACGCGACGCGAGCAGTCGACTTGGCGGGTGCAGCACTCGAAGCCGCTGAAGCCGCCTTCGGCGACAACTTGGCTGCAGGCTTCGCGATCGGCGTCGCGCCCGATTTCGAATTCGACTTCGAACCGGAGCTCGAACCGGAGCTCGAACTGGAGCTCGAATCAGAGTTCGAGGCGGACTTCGCGCCGGCCTTCGCAACAGCGGACGGAACGGGCTTCGCGACAGACCCTGAAGCCGGCTTGACGCTCGCTGCGCCCGCCTCTTGCGACGTGACCTTCCCCACTTTGATTGTGCCACGCGGCTCAATCTTGGGAAGCCGCGAAGGAGTTCGTGCCGCCGCTACACGCTCAGCCGCCTTGGTGGCATCCTGGGTGCGCGACGAACCCGACACTGCGCGCGAACTTGTGCCTCCAACCACCGACTTTCGACCGTCTGAATCAGATGCGAACGAACCAGAAACGCTGCGCTTTCCGCGCGCGGATGAGTCCTTGGCCATAGACCGGAAAGGATAGCGAAACCAGTGCGCGCAGGCAAATTTTTGCATTGAAGTGCTTGTCTGCAATGCACTTACGTGTTATCCCGCCGCCGATTGCAACGGCGCAGCCCCGCCCAACCGAGTCGTCGCGACCGCACAGCGGTACCTTCCCCACATGCAGCCTTCCGAACGGAAACAGACTCTTGCGCTCGAAAGTTGGCGCGCGCTCCGCATCCTCAGCGAGTTCGTCGATGGCGTCGAGACAATGTCACGCTATCCGGCTGGGGTCGCTGTGTTCGGATCCGCACGGCTGAAGCCTGAGCACCCCTCGTATGTGCAGGCGGAGGAGTGTGGAAAGCTCCTTGCAGAGAAGGGCTTCAGCGTGATTACGGGCGGAGGCCCTGGCATCATGGAAGCTGCGAACAAGGGTGCGCGCGCAGCAGGTGGAACCAGCATCGGCCTCAACATCGTGCTCCCAATGGAGCAACAGCCGAATCCGTATCAGAGTGTCGAGATCGAGTTCCGCTACTTCTTTGTGCGCAAGGTTATGTTTGTCAAGTATGCGCGCGGTTTCATCATATTTCCCGGTGGCTTTGGCACGATGGATGAACTGTTCGAGGCGCTCACACTGATTCAAACGCTGAAAATCGTGCCGTTTCCCGTGGTTCTTGTCGGGAAGGAGTTCTGGACCGGACTTCTGGATTGGATGCGCAAGACGCTTCTGAATGAATATTCAGCGATCAGCCCGGGCGACTTCGACATCTTCACGGTGACCGACAGCGTTGAGGAAGCTGTGCGCGTTGTCTGGGAAGCGCACATCGGCCAGCGCGTGGTGGCGCCAACGCTGCCCCGCTTCGCGACCGACGAAGAGGAGCGCGTCTCTGGAGATGGCACGCGCGGCGGCCCGCGTCATCGCCGTCGCGGCGGCGATGCTTGGCATGAGAGCGCGATCTGACGCGCACGTGGCCACTGCATGAAGACGCCGGAAGACCTTCCGATCCAGCGTGTGCGCGATGCCATCCGCACCGCGGTATCCGCGTGCAATCGTCTCGTTGTTGTTGCACCAACCGGATCAGGGAAAAGCACGCAGCTCCCGAAGTTTCTGCTCGATGCGCCGGGCGTCGCGGGTGACATTGTGGTGCTTGAGCCAAGACGACTTGCAGCTCGCATGTTGGCGGCGCGCGTGGCGCAGGAACTTGGCGACGAGCTCGGTGGCGTCGTCGGCTACGAAACTCGGCACGACCGGCGAATCTCGGAGCGGACGCGCATTCGCTTCGTGACCGACGGACTGTTCGTGCGGCAGATGCAGCGCGACCCTGCGCTCGCGCGCGTGGGTGCGGTGATTCTTGACGAGTTCCACGAGCGTTCGGTCGCAGTCGACGTTGCGCTCGGGCTTGTGAAGCTCGCGCAGGAGTCGCGGCGCAAGGACCTCCGCATGATCGTGACGAGCGCCACGCTCGAGGCGAAGCGGCTCGAGGGATTCCTCTCGTGTGAGACGATCCTCGCCGAGGGGCGGTCGTATCCCGTCGCGGTTGAGCATCTCGCGCGGCCGTCGCGCGACGCTGCGTGGGACCTTGCAGGTGCGGCGATCGAGCGCGTCCTCGACGCGTACGCGCGCGGCGAGGCGGATGACCCGGGGCATCTGTTGGTGTTCATGCCAGGCGCGTACGAAATCATGCGCACCTGCGAGAAGGCGAAGATCGCGCTCGCACGGACGGGTGTCGCGGCCGATGTGCTCCCCTTGCACGGCGCGCTGCCGCCCGAGGAGCAGGACCGCGCGGTGAGCGCGGTCGACCCGGCGAAGCGCCGCCGCATCATCGTGTCGACGAATGTCGCGGAAACAAGCCTCACGATCGACGGCGTGCGCACGGTGATCGACTCGGGGCTCGCGCGCATCCACCGCTACGACCCGCTGCGCGGGCTCGACACGCTGCGCGTCGAGCCGATCTCGAAGGCAAGCGCCGAGCAGCGCGCGGGCCGCGCGGGTCGCACGGCGCCGGGGCGCGCGATCCGGCTGTGGAGCGTTGCCGAGCACGAGCGCCGCGACGCGCACACGGTGGCGGAAGTCGCGCGCATCGACCTCGCGAGCGCGATGCTCGAGACGATGTCGCTCGGGGTCGATGATTTCGCGCAGTTTCCGTGGCTCGACGCGCCCGACGCGACGCGCATCGACGAGGCGACGAAGACTCTCACGACGCTCGGCGCGCTTGGTGCGGGCGGTCGCGGGCTGACCGACACGGGCCGCGCGATGGCGCGCGTGCCGGCGCATCCGCGGCTGGCGCGCGCGCTCGTTGAGGCGGCGCGGCTTGGCTGTGCGCGACGCGTGGCGCGCATCGCGGCGGCGCTCAGCGACCGCGACCCGGCGGAGGGTGTCGGCGCGAACGCGCTGCTTTCGCTTCTCGAGAAGGGCGATCCGCCGAGCGATGCGCTCGTGCGCGAGAAGCTGGTCGCGGCGGCTGAAGGCCGTGCGCTGCCGCCGTCGGCGGATCGGCTCGCGTGCCGCGAGGCGGTGCTCGCCGCAGACCAGCTCGCGCGCAGCGTGAAGGAGACGGGAAGCGATGCGTCGAACGCGGCCGTCGATGCGGCGCTTGTCGCCGGTTTCGTCGATCGCCTCGCGTTCAAGCTCGACCGCGAGCGGCCGCACTGCGCGCTCGCGGGGCGGCGGCGCGTCGAGCTTTCGAAGGAGTCACTCGTGCACGAGGCGGGCTTCGTGGTCGCGCTCGAGGTGCGCGAGTCGGGCCCCGACCACGACAGGCTCGTGTCGATTCCCGTGGCGCACCCCGTGCCGCGCGAAGTGGTCGAGCGCGCACTGCCTGCGGCCTTCAGCGCGGTGACGGCGACCGCGTGGAACAAGGAACTGCGCGCGGTCGAAGTGGCCGACGAAGAGCGGTTCCTTGACACGCCGATCGCGCGCAAGGCACGAAGCGCAAAGCCGTCGCCAGAGGTCGAGCGCGAGCTTGTCGCGCGCATCAAGTCGGGCGAGATGAAGCTCGAGGGCTGGGAAGAGCACTGCGAACCGTGGATCGCGCGCGTGCGCTGCGTGGCGGAGTGGTTTCCAGAGCGAAAGCTCATCGACTACTCCGACGAAGACCTCGACATCATCCGTACCGAGATCGCGTCAGGCTGCGTGCGCGCACGCGAGGTCGAGGCGAAGACGGCTCTCGATACGGTGCGCAGCGCGCTGTCGTGGGACGAGATCCAGTTCGTCGAGAAAATGGCGCCCGCCGCGCTTGCGCTGCCGCGCGGATACCGCATGAAACTTGAGTACGCGGTTGGCGCCCCGCCGCGCGGACGCGCGAAGATCCAAGATTTCTACGGCCTCGACGAGACGCCGAAGGTTGCAGGCGGCCGCGTACCGATCGTAGTCGAGATCCTCGGGCCGAACTTCCGGCCACTGCAAGTGACGCAGGACCTCGCGAACTTCTGGCGTGTGCTCTACCCCGAGATGCGCAACGAACTCAGGCGCCGCTACCCGCGCCACGAGTGGCGATAGATTCAATCCACTGCACGCCACGCGCCACGCGAGCGCGCTCACAGCACGCGCGTGGCGTTCAGCCGCCGAAGCGCTTCCGGACGTCGCCGAGGAATCGCACAATCTGCCCTTGTTCCTTTGGTGTCGACGCCTTCTCAACGTCGCTCTCCCAAAAGTCGAGAAACCGCATCGCTCCATCGTTTGTCAAGCTCGGCATTCGATCTTGCGGGCGATTTGCAGCACGCTCACGACCGCGCGCGCCCTCGGAGCGAATCTCAGCAAGCCGTTCTGAGTCTGACTTCTCGCTGTCTTGCCCTGTTGCAATCCGTTCACCGGTCTTCAGCCACTTCACCATCCAATCATCGATGAACTTGCCACGTTCGCTCTCCGGCAAGCTGAAATACTCGTTTGCTCCCTGTGCGAGGACGTCTTTCGCCAACAACCGGGCGTTTTGCGTTGCCTGTTCACGCGCCGGACCGGCGAGTCCCGCAAGGAATGCGGCCATGGTTGCGCTTTCAGCTTGACCCATCCCGCGAAATCGATCCGCCAAATCACGGAGGAAGCGAATCCGCTCCTCGACTGGCAACTTTGAGAAGTCATCCATCGCAAAGTAGCCGAGCACATCATCGACCGGCGAATCGAAAATCGATGGCGGCGGTCGGAAGCGCACTTCAGCCCACCAGTACACGCCGTAGCCGACGAGCGCGAGAACCAGCGCACCGCCGACGGCTCCGAAAATCCGCGGTCGCTGCGACTGCCACGCATCACGGAGCGCCTCGTCGGCGCGGTCACGCCAGTCTGTCATGTCTTGAAGAATGGACATGCGTCAACGCTCCTTCGATTCGGTTCAGCCGCCACCTGAGCCACCGATGTTGTCTGGGTCATCGAGGTCAGGCGTGTCATCCTCTCGCAAAAAACCCACACTTCCGTCGAGATACACGGCGTTTCGCGGCACGCGCGAACCGATCTTGTGGCGATCCTGGCTATCCAGAAGAATCGCAAAGCGACTCGGACTCTGCTCGTAAAGCGCGCCGACAAGTTTCGCCTCTGCGTCACGACGTTGGCGCTCTCGCATCCGCTCCGTGAGATTCGGCGCGCCCATGGACGCCGCCATCAGCGTCGCCACTTGAATCTGTACCTGCGGCGAGTAGCGCAAGAGTCCGGGCAAGTAGACGTAACTCGTCCCAGCGGCAATCGAGCCGTCTTCGTCATCGTCACCGGGGCAGAACCAGCATTTGCAGTCGCGCTCGACGGTTCCGTCGAGCACCTCAAGCAGGCCGCCAACTGGACCATCTGGCGTCGAGGCCGGGAGGAAGTCGCACATCGGCAAACGACCGCGGATCGAAGATCGGTAAATTTCAATCGCGCCGTGCAACTGCCGCAGATTCGTTTGGCATGAAACCGAAAGCGCCTCACGCCGCATGCTCGATACGGTCGGCACGATCAGCGACATCAAGATGCCGATCACCCCAATGACTGCAAGCATCTCCACAAGACTCAGCCCACGCGCTGACTGCGCCCGACCTCGCGTGACCGCGCATACACACGCCAGGTTCGGCGCGACGCTGGTCTCGCGCCGGGGACGTTGCGTCTGAGAAACAGAGGTCGACATCGCGTCTCTTTCGTGGCACTCCACGTCTGGCCATCACCCACACGGGAGAGAAGCCAGCGAATGTAAGCCGACATGGTACGTCGAGATAGAGCCCCGCACCAAGCCTCTTCGCGCCGAAACACGTCATCTTGCAGCCGAAATCTGCGTCGCACCAAACGGCCGAGCTCCACCATTCACGCCGCAAACATTGCCTCGACAAATGCATCCGGGTCAAAGGGTTGTACGTCTTCAGGGCGCTCACCGACCCCAACAAGCTTCACGGGAACATCAAGCTCCTCGCGAATGGCCACCACGATTCCGCCCCGGGCTGTGCCGTCAAGTTTCGCAAGGAAAATGCCGGTCACTCCTGCGGCGGCTGCGAAAAGGTGGGCTTGTTGCACAGCGTTTTGTCCGCTCGTCGCATCGAGCACAAGCAGCACCTCATGAGGTGCGCCGGGAATCTTCTTCGCCAAGACGTTGCGAATCTTCGTGAGTTCACGCATGAGGTTCTCCTGCGTGTGGAGTCGACCGGCCGTGTCAACCAAGAGCACGTCGCTCCCGCGGGCCAACGCTGCATCGGCAGCGTCGTACGCAACCGCAGCCGGATCCGCCCCTGCCTTCCCTTTCACAATGTCAATACCGAGCCTGTTGCTCCACTCCGTCAACTGCGCCACCGCGCCAGCGCGGAACGTGTCGGCGGCTGCAAGAAGCACGCTGCGCCCCTCGTCTTTGAGGCTCTTCGCAATCTTGGCAACGCTTGTGGTCTTCCCAACGCCGTTGACACCAACCACCAACACAACCGTTGGCTTTGACGCCGACGTGGCGATCGCGCGTGACTGCGCTGGCCACCGAGCCTTGATGCCTGCCTTCAGATACTCCAGTGCATCTTCGCCACGCGCCACGCGCCCCGAGCGAAACTCCTCGCGCAAACCGGCCGCCAATTCGCGAGCAACCTTCACGCCCACGTCGGCGGCAATCAGACGCGACTCGATCTCGTCGATCAACTCCTCGCTGAGCGTTCGACCAAACAGCAGGCCTCGAAGTTGACCCCCGATCGCCTCAGCGGTCTTCTGCAATCCCTTCTTGATCGCCGCAAACGCCGAGCGAAACAAACTCATGCGTCGCGCTCCACGGCGCCAGTTCCGCCACCCGATCCAGCAACCGCCTTCGCGACGCGGTCAAGAACAGCGTTCACAAAAGCACCGGATTTCTCGGTTGAAAACGTCTTTGCGAGCTCAACCGACTCATCGATTGCAACAGCGACAGGGTCGCCCGCATGCGTGAATCCGTACCACCCAAGTCGCAGCGCATTCCGATCAATCACCGGTTGACGATGGACAGGCCACTCAGCGGTAAACGGTCGCACGGCGCGGTCGGCATCGTTGCGGAACTCCCACACCATTGAGGCCAGCGTCAGTCCCGCTTCGATCGCGGCGTCGCGCTCGGCAAGCCGTTCTGGGTCGCGCGCCTCCACACGTGCCGACGCGGTTGAGAGATCGGATCCCTCGCCGTCGTCGCCCAACTCCTCAACGCTTTCAAGCGCGCTGCGCACCGCAGCGAGATCGCCGGCGAGACCCGAATCAAACTGGTAAAGCGCCAGAAGCGCGTACCGACGATCAAGTCGGATGGAACGTTTGCGCCCGCTCACGCTGGCCTCCCGAGGGGAAGGCGTTGAATCCGCTGCACGGCGCGCGCAGCAATCAACGCGGCATGCATCGCCTCTTCGCCCTTATTGCCCTTGCTTCGTGCAGCGTCCAGCGCACCCGCGCGCGCGAGCGCTTGCTCCATGGTCTGGCACGTCAACACGCCAAATGCAACGGGTTTCCCCGTACGCGCGGTGATATCCGCAAGCCCATTCGCCACCGCTTCGCAGATGTATCGATCGTGGGTCGTTTCGCCGGTCAGAATGCAGCCGAGACAAACCACAGCGTCCACGTCGGCGCGTTCCGCCAGCGCGAAGGCGATGGCGACCAGTTCAAACGAACCCGGCGCATCCACGAGAAGGAGGTCATCGTCGCATCCTCCCGCGTCAAGGAACGCATTTCGTGCGCCCTGCAGCAACCGACCGGTGACATCGGCGTGGTAGCGACTGGTTGCGATGCCAACGCGGAGATCGCGGGCGTCTGTGGCAAGTGGAACAACTGTGTGCATGCGGGGCGGCATGGTACGCGGCATCAACGTCTCATGGGCACGCGTTCTCTTGGCAACGCGACGACGCGCCCGAATGACGCGTCGCGGCGACGTCAGGCGAAGGCTTCAAGAAACGGAGCCCGAAGAAACGGACGACTTGAAACCGCGGCATCGCCCGCGGATCGAGGCGGTTGAACCGCGGGTACCATGGACTCCATGCGCGATGTCGTTCGCAAGTTCATCGCCCTCGCCGAAGTTTCCCGGCTCCCGATAGCGTTTGGCGCCGTTGCCAACGTGTGGCTGATGGTGCTTTTGGCGCGGGCAGAGTCGACGGAAGCCGCCGATGTATCCGCCGCGCCCACAGCCACATCGAGCGTGATCGAATCGCTGTTCAGCACGTCAGGCGCGTCGGCTGCGCTCATCGCGTCGCTTCCGGGCTGGCTTGCACTCGTTGCTTCCGCGGCGTTTGCGGTTGGATTTCTGTCATTTGGAGCTGCTCTCAACGACATCCTCGACGCGAAGCATGATCGTGCCTTCGCACCCGGTCGCCCAATTCCGTCCGGCTCGCTCTCCACGCGCCGTGCGCTTCATTTCGCGGCCATCGCACTTGTCGTCGGTATCCTCGGCACAATTCCATTTGGCTCGATCGCAATCATCGGAGCCGCGGTGCTTGCGGTTCTTGTGCTCGCCTACGACGCTTTCGCGAAACATGTTCCCGCCTTTGGAATTGTGCTGGCCGGGTTGGCAACCGCCGCCTCGATGCTCGCGCTCTGCGCGGATACATCCTCCCTCGTGCCGGTGTGGCTTGCGATGAGTCAAACCATGGGTGTCGGGCTTGCGGCCTACATCCTCGCGGACAAGCGCCCCCTTCTTTCGCGCCGTGCTGTTGCGCTCGGTGCAATTGGATGGGTCTTCTGGAGCGCGCTTTTGCTTTGGATCGCGACGCTCCGCAATGATGGTGCGTTCGTCGCGGCGTGGTTTGACCGCGAGCTCCTTTGGGCGCCTGTCGTTGCGGTCATTGCGTGCGCCGGATTCGCCGTGTGGAAGATGCGGCACGTCCGCGGACCACACGCAAGTGAGAAGCTCCTTCGCTACGGAAGCCTGTGGAAGGCGCTCGTCGCGGCGGGTTGGCTCGTGGCCGCAGGGCTCCACGCCGAAGCCGCCTGGATCGGCGGCGTTGCGCTTGCGCTCGCCACCCTCTTCGCGATTCTCCGCGAGGCGGGCCCCCAGCTTGCGACACCGGTGTCCTGGCGATCCTAAACGAGATGTCGCTCGTGGTCGTCTACGTCGGAAATCCGCCGACACCCAGCGGTCTTCCGACTCAGACCAACAGATTCAGCGCATTCCTGCCCTTCGGTGCGACCTTCGGTATCCTGCGCCGGTGATCCGAACAGGACCTCTTCGACGAACTTCGCTGCGCGTGACCACATCGTCGCTCCTTGCGGCTGTCGCATTTGCGCAGCCAGCGATCGGGCATGCGCCAACCGATCTCTCCACACCTGGCGGCGCGCAAGATCAGAACCCCCCGCGCACCACCGTGCGCCGCGCAATTGATGGCACGACGCTCGGCGGATTCGTGCTTCCCACCAAGCCACTTTCGGCCGGGTGCAGCCTCTCAGCCTCGCGAGGTTGGGCGTGGAAGTCAGACGACACGCAGCGATTGCTCCTTGAGGGCGACGTGCGCGTCTCGCTCGGCGGCTACTCGTTCAGCGCGCGACGCGCCGCGGTGTGGATCAACCGGCTTCCTCTGGCGACTGGAGCTGCGACCCAGATTGCAATCTGGTTTGAACGCGCCGACGAGCCCACCCGACGCGCGGGTCTCGGCGCGAGCGGTCGCGATCTCCTCGTCACGTCAAGCTATCTCGGGGAGACAGCGCTCTCATTGGTGATGCGTGAAGACGAGGCGCCGCGTGACCGCGCGTTCACCGCCGCAGCTGAACGCAGGCTTGCGCTTTACCTCCGAACCCTTGTGCGCGACATTGAAGTCGGCGCAAAGCCGCTTGGAAATCAGCCTGAATTCGATATGGCGCCCCGCGTCCCCGAAGCCGATCCACAACCAGGCGGCAGCGTCGCGGAGTCGGTTGCAGCGCTGCCGATTCCACCAGCGTCGATCGATGTTTCACCCTCGGCGCAATCGAACCTGCCCATCTTTCGCCCAGAGGGAACCGTTGCGTTTTCGGCGGATTCGATTGTCATTGATGAACCCAACAACCGCGTTGCCGTGCAGGGCATGGTGGAGCTTGAGTACCTCTCCAGTGCCGGAGGATCTGATCTCGCGCTGCAATTCTCTGCAGAGCGCGGCGTAATCTTTCTTGCGCCAGGAACCATTGCCATGCTTCGATCGGGCGAGCGCAATCTTGACGCTGCGTCGATCGACGGGATCTACCTCGAAGGTGCGGTGCAGGCGTCGGATGGCGACTACGCACTCCGAGGCTCACAGATCTACTACGACCTCGCACGCAACCGCGCGGTGATTCTCGATGCGGTATTGCGTACCTACGACCGTCGCCGGCGCGACCTTCCGATCTACACGCGTGCGGCCGAATTGCGCCAGATCGCCGCGGATCAATGGGTCGCTGAGCGCGCGACCGTCTCGACAAGCGAGTTCTTCACGCCGCATCTCGCGATCGGCGTTGATCGCGTCACCGTCACACAGCGTCTCGATGATGAAGCGAGCGGCACAGTCGGCGGGTACTTTGCCACCGCAGAAGGTGCCGGACTTGAGGTCGGCGGCCGCAGGCTGCTTCCTCTCCCCGGCTATCAAGGTCGTGTTGATCGCCTTCCCGTCCGCTCGCTCTCGATCGGATACGAAGACGAGCGCGGCGTTGAGATCGAGACCGACTGGGATCTCTTCTCACTCACGGGGTACGAACCAATCGACGGCCTCGACGGCGAACTCTCCGTTGATGCGTTCACCGACCGAGGTGCCGCGCTCGGCACAACCTTCACGCTCTCAGGCGGACTCGGCAACGGCACGATCGACCTCTACGGCCTCTACGACACCGGCGGCACCGATCGAACCAGCGCAGGGCGCCGTGTTGACATCGATGCAGGCATGCGCGGCGCGATCGACGCAAAGTGGCAGCAGCAGATTTCGAGTGCGTTCACACTTCAGACGCAACTTGCCTACCTCTCCGACGAGACGTTCGCGAGCATGTGGCGCCAGGACGATTTCGAAACACGCTCCGAGTATGAGACGAGCCTGTACTTGAACGGCCTCAGTGAGAACACTGCGTTCACGGCGCTCCTCAAGTACGACCTCAACGATTTCATCTCGAACTCGTACCTGCTTGCGAGCAAGGGATACGTGGTCGACAAGTTGCCGGAGGTCGCGTACCGACGATATGGCGACAATCTCTTCGACGTCGTCACGTGGACACAACAGTGGTCGGCGAGTGTGATGCAACTGCGGCCAACATCGGGTACCCCGAACTCGCTTGGTGTGCCGGTTGGAGTGTGGGGCGGCGCAATTCTCGCCAATCAATCGATCGAAGATGCCTACTTCGCAGAGGGCTACCGCGACGATCTCGTCTCGCGCCTCGACACAAGGCATGAGTTCAGTGTTCCGCTCTCGAATGATTGGATCACCGTCACGCCGTTTGCAACCGGCCAAGCAACCGGCTACCTGATGGATGAATTCGCGCAGTACACGACCGATGCGGAAAATCTTCGTTTTCAAGCAGGCGGCGGCGTGCGTGGCTCCATGCGCTTTGTGCATATCGATGACTCTGTGCAGAGTCGATTGCTCGACCTCAATCGCCTTCGTCACATCGTGGAGCCCTACGGCACGGCGTGGGCCGGCTGGGACTCGCTCGAGGAAGGCGCGCTCCCGGTCTACGACTTCGACTACGAAGGCGCAAGCGCTGGCGCCGCTGTGAACCTCGGTGTACGCAACATATTGGAAACGCAGCGCGGCGGATCTGGGGCATGGCAATCGGTTGAGTGGATCAAGCTTGATCTCGGCTTGGTGCTCAATGATTCGAGCAGCGACTTCACGCCGAGCCCGCTTGATCCCCTTGACCCAAACTCAAGCCTGCGCTGGGCGCAGTCGCCGATTCCGGCGTTCTACTCCTTCCGCCCCGAGCTTTCGCAATGGGGAAGCCATGGGTACGGACTCCTCACGTGGCAACTCTCCGACTCGCTCACCGCGGGCGGCACGATGAACTACCTCTTCGATGATCGCGACTTCGTCACCGATGAAGATGCCGTGCTTCCAAACCTGGCGCGCGCCTCGCTCGGTATCGAGATGCGACACAACCCCATCGTGAGTACGTATCTCGAGTACCGCTACCTCGCGCCCACCTCGTCTGAACTCTTGCAGGCGGGCTTCCTTTACCGAGCGGGGGCGCGATACCTCATCGCGTTCAGCCCGCAATACGACTTCAACGAGAATGACTTCCGCTCGATCTCCGGGTCGGTCACTCGCAGTTTCCCCGACTTCGACCTCAACATGAACGCGGGATACGACCTGATTGAAGACAACACGTTCGTTGGCCTGTCGCTCTCGATCCCGTCTGCAAACCGCTCCGCGCGCCGCAACTTTGGCGCGTACGCGCAGTCGGTAGGCGAGAGAGATTGAATTGAGCGGTCGCGGCTGCGGTCGCTCCCTCTGGCTTGATCAACACGCCCAAAGGTTCGCGCGGCTGCGGTCGCTTAGAACGCCTCGCCACCTGCAGGGAGCGTGAAACCGATCGACTCAGCACCGGGCTTCGTCAGTCTTCGCCCTTGGCGTGTGCGAGCGAGGTAGCCAAGTTGCAGGAGATACGGCTCCACCATGTCTTCGATCGTCCCGACGTCCTCGGCGAGCGTTGCGGCCACAGCCTCAACACCGACAGGGCCGCCGCCGTAAATCTCCGCAATCGCCCGCATGTACTTGCGGTCGAGATCGTCAAGCCCGCGCGCATCGATCCCCTCAAGCTTGAGGGCGCCATCGACTGCAGCGCGATCCGCGCGACCAGTTCCACGCACCGTCGCAAAGTCGCGCACACGGCGAAGCAACCGAATAGCAATACGCGGCGTACCCCGACTCCGCGAGGCGATCGCGTCGAACGCATCGGTCGTGATTCCTGGCATCGACAAAATGCGTGATGCGCGCTCCAAGATGCCCACGAGGTCATCATGACCGTAGAACTCAAGGTGATGCGCAATCCCGAAGCGGCTGCGGAGTGCCTGCGTGAGGAGTCCTGCGCGCGTGGTCGCACCAATCAGCGTGAATGGCTTGAGCGAAATCGTCACCACACGCGCATGCATGCCAGAATCGAGCGTGAAGTCGATACGTCGATCCTCCATTGCTGGATAGATGTATTCCTCGACTGCAGCCGGAAGACGATGAATCTCATCGATGAAGAGCACATCGTTCTCTTCCATCTTCGTGAGGGTGCCCACGAGATCGCCAGCTTTCGAAAGCGCAGGGCCACTCGTGACATACGCGCGCGAACCCATCTCGTTTGCAATCACATGCGCGAGCGTCGTTTTCCCAAGCCCTGGCGGGCCGTGTAGCAACACGTGCTCCATCGCATCACCGCGCGACTTTGATGCGGTGAGGGCGATTGTCAGGCGCTCGACAAGCGCTCGCTGACCGACATACTCACCGAGCGACCGCGGGCGGATTTCAAGCGTCTGTGGATCGAGATCCGACTCCGCTTCGGTCACCTGCGCCGACTGTGAGACGATGCGCTCCTTCGCCATGCCTGCAGGATAGCGTTGCTGCAGGTGGCCGCCGCTCAGAATCGCACCTGGGGCGCGTTGCGCTGGGACTCCTCATCAACCTTGAAGAACGGCATCGCCTTGAATCCGAAGACATTCGCAACGATGTTGGTCGGGAACACCACCAGCGTCTGGTTGTAGCCCTCGGTGGTGGTGTTGTAGCCGCCGCGCGCTTGGCTGATGATGTTTTCTGTCGAAGTCAACTCACCTTGAAGCTGCAGGAAGTTTGTGTTCGCCTTCAGATCCGGATACGCCTCCGCAACCGCCATCAGGCGGCCGAGCGCGGCGCTCAAGCCGCCCTCTGCTGCAATCTTCTCGTCGATCGGCCCGGCGCTCACCGCGCGCGCACGGGCGGCGATCACAGCCTCGAGCGCCTCGCGCTCGTGCTTCGCATATCCCTTGACGGTCTCGACAAGATTCGGGATCAGGTCGTGTCGTCGCTTGAGCTGCACATCGATGTCGGCCCAAGCGCCTTCGACTCCAACTTTCCCGCGTGCGAGTGTGTTGTACACGCCGACAAGCCAAAGTCCAATGAGGATCGCAACAAGGGCAAGTCCACCGCAACCGACTAGGAGAAGCATGGGCACGGGAGCCTCCAAACTGGCGCGAGTGCGCCGAATGTGCGAAGCCGCTCCTCGACTGGGGTCATCAATCCCCAAGTCGCGAGCGCGACGAGCCGCTCCATTCCGCACACGATTGGCGCGGTTTCAGAACGGCGTCAAAGATTCTACCGCGACTTTCGCGACGGCGCGGTCGCGCGGCCGAGCGCCCGAATCGTCTTGAACTCGCTCTCTTCAAGCGGAGTCACCGACAGGCGGTTTCCGCGTCGAAGTATCAGCATGGACGCGAGCGCCGGCTCCGTGCGCATCCGCTCCAACGGCAGCACCTCCCCAAACCGCTCCACGAACTCGACCTCACACATCAGCCAGGTGGGAGCCTCGCGGGTCGACTTCGGATCGTGGTACTCGCTCTTCGGGTCGAACTGGGTTGGATCAGGCAACTTCGTCCGAGAGATTCGCACGACGCCCGCGGCCCCCGATGGCGTGGCATTTGAGTGGTAGAACACAGCAAAGTCACCCGGCTGCATCTCGTCGCGCATGAAGTTGCGCACCTGGTAGTTGCGGACCGAATCCCAACCCGTACGACCATCGCGCTCAAGATCTTGGATCGAGTAGACGTCGGGTTCACACTTGAGAAGCCAGAAACGCGCCATGAGAGAAGCGTAGCGGCACGCTGCGTGCTCTACACTACGCGGATGCCGGATTTGCGCGTCCGTTGCGTTGGTCTGATGTTGCTCCGCGTGCTCGCGATCACGTCGTGTCTCGCTGGTTTTGCGATTGAGACGAACGTTTTTGCCGCGCCGCCCGCGCAAGGTGATCGACGCGAGTTGGCGCGCCGCGAAGCTGAAGAGCGACTCCGAACCGCGATGCTGCCGAGTCCGATGTCGCGAGAACGGTTCACGTCGATGGTCTCCACGATTGACCCGGCTCTGGTGGAACACACGGATCTTGCCGACGCATTCGCCAACTACACCGCGCAGGCTGCTGCGCTGCGAGATACCACCGCCGAACGAGTCACCGGACGATTGGCTGCTGCATTCACGTTTGAGGCCGGACGCGAAACCTTTGTACCTCGCCCAAATCCGGAGCTTGTGGAAGCATTCGCCGTGCGCAACAAGTGGGCTGCGCAACTCACGGCGCTCGAGCGTGCGCTGTTCCGATCGCTTGCGCTCGCCGCACCGCCCGAGCGCAGGGTGAACATTGCTGAAGCGCGCGTCGCGTGGATTGACGAGCGCACCGAGCGCGAGCCGCTTCTTTCCTCTACGCGCCTCACGCTTGTTGAAATCGTGGGGCGCGCGCGACTTGATGCTGAAACGCTGCGCATACTTGAGCCGATACTTGCCACGCATCTTGAGCGCCTTGTACTCCTGCGCGAAAGTCGTGACGAAGCGTTGCGCGACGGCGATCTTGCGCGCGCACGAATCGAGACCGAAGCTGGCACGCTTTGGCGCAGCGGCACACAGCCAAGCGTCGACGCAACACACGCCCGGCTCCATGAAGTCGACGCGGGTGAACTCCGCACGGAATTCGCGATTCGTGATCTCCACTTTGCGTCGCTGCGACGAATCCGAGCCCAACTTCCGCCCGACGCCGGCCGGCGTGTCATCGAGGAATGGCAGCGTTCCGTCCACCCTGAGCTCTTTGACGACGAACGCATGGTGGCGGTGCTTGTGCGCTCGCTGCTTGCGATTCCCGAGCGCGATCCTGAAGGCGATGAAGTGCTTCTAGAACTCGTCGACGCTGCGTATCGCCGGCTGGAGCCGCTGGGGCGCGACGCAGCAGTCGCCGCCGATGCGATTCTGCCCATGACCTCAACGCATGGTGCAATCCAGCCGATCGAGGAGCGCATCGCAGAGATTGACGCCCGGCTTCGCCTCATCGACTTGCAAGCGCGACGCAGAACGGTGTTGCGCGAACTGGTCATGCGTGTTCGCGGCGGAGTTCCGGCCGAAGCCGCAGAGGCGCGCACGCAAGTTGCGCGACTCGCCGATTCGCTGGTGGCGCTTGATCGTGCGGACATGTTCGATCGAGAGTCACTGCGCACACTCGCGCAGACGCTGCAAGATGCAATGCGCGCCGAGGCTGAAGCTGAGGCCGAAGCCGAAACCGCGCGCGACCAACCAAACCCCGCGGGAAAAAACGAGAAAACCCTCGGCACGAATCCCGCACAGTCACCCCGTTTCTGAGATTTCTTGTCGCCAACCGCGTCGCGCCCATTCGACACAAGCTCGACCCCCTCTCGAACCCGACTTCGAAAGACCCTTCGCATGTTCGCTCATACTGCACCTCGCCTCGCCGTCGTCTCTCGCGTCTTGCGCACAGTGCACGCGCTCGTTGGAGCTGCAGCCATCGCCCTCCTTTCGCAGGACGCGCTCGCCAACGCTCCGATTGGTGTTGGCACGCAAGCGGAATCGGCCGCGCCGACGCAGGCTGTCCCGTCCACGCAACCACCAGCAGTCCCGCCCGCCCCGGTGGCTCCGGTGGCTCCCTCCGCTCCAGACACAAAGCCAGTGCCTGCCGTGCCGGCAAACCCACCGCTGATCGCGGTGTTCCAGTGCGAATCGGGTACGTTCAAGGTTGAGCTTGCAACCACGCAAACCCCACGTCTCTGCGCGAACTTCATCAACCTCGCGAATCGCGGCTACTTTGATGGTCAGAAGTGGGGCGACTTTTCTCGCGTGGTGCGGCAAACGGGTCTGAATCCTGCCGGCGACCCGGCCTACACACTTTCGCGAGAGTTCCATAAGGACCTCTTCTTCGACAAGCCCGGACGTCTCTGCTTCTCGAACAACTCAGATGATCCCTCAAAGGCGCGGGCGAAACCCACTCGCATCTTTATCACCGTGCGCGAGCAGGATCGCTGGAACCTCGTGTACTCCGCGATCGGAACGATCACGGAGGGCCTCGACGTCGCCATGAATCTGAAGGATGGCGAGAAGATTGTTCGGGTGCTCATCGAGGGCGATTCCTCGGCGCATCAAGCTCGGTACGCAAATCAGATTGCAGAGTGGAATGCTGCACTTGACAAGGTTGGCCTCATCGATCGCCGGTGATCTATGGCTGCATGGTGGGCGACGGCGCTTCGGCCTGATGCACACTCCCCGATACATGCTTCTCGATCCATGCTTCTCGATGCATGCTCCCCGATTTAGGCTTCATCGTGCTCTGTTGCACATTGTGCGCGACGGCAGAGTCTCAAAGGCTAATTGAGCGTGATTCCGCGAGACGGAGACTCAGGCGTGCGCTCAACCGCGCGCGACATCTGCACTCCGAGATACGCCAACTCAGAAAGCACGAAGCGGCCTCGCTCGCGTCCACTCGCCTCAGCAAGCAATCGATAGCGCATGTCGTCGCCCCGGGCGAGCAGCGGCAGCAGTTGCTCCACAATGACTTCTGTGGGGACGCTGCCGCGCGCGAGCCACTCGCGAAGGTGATCAAGACGCTGCACGCGACGAATCTGATCATGGCGAAGCAGCGTGGACAACATGTAGTTGAGTCCAGGAAGCCGACGCGGCGGACCGTTGCGCGCGTCAAGAGGCGACAGGCGCGCAAGCCGATACAGCCGCCGACCGTCGGGCTCCGCGATCGACTCGATCTTTGCTCGGCTCAGTCCGTGCAGCAGCACCTGATGACGTCCGTCATCGAGCGCAGCGTGCTCCACGATCTTCGCAACGCAGACCACCGGCCGCAGCGCAGGCTCACCGATGCGCTCACCCTTCCACTGTCGCGGCGCGTACGTCGCCATGGCAATCGGCGCGGCGCCAAGAATCGAGCCGTCGCCGCGTGCGCGCAGACAATCCTCGACCATTTGCCGATATCGCGGCTCGAACGCCACAAGCGCTTCAGCCGTATGCGGATAGAGCGCAACGGATGGAAGCGGGAATAGCGCGATTGGACGTGCGAAGTCGATGCTGACGGTCGAAGCCATTGGCCGAATGCTATGCGCTGCGGGAAAGGCAACGCAAGTGTTCGCGCGGCGTACTGTTCCGAAGAACCGCTTCGAACGCGCGAATCAGCCGTTCATGGTCGCCGAGGCTTCGTTCAGCGCAGCGGGCAATGCCGCCTGAACTGCCTCAATGCGCGCGGGGCTAATCTCAAGCGCTGCGAGCGCCTCGTGCGATGGCTGGTGCGACATGATGTCGGCATTGAACCCACCGTTGTTCGCGGCAAGCTCATCTGCCAACATGATCATCCACGCCATGTTGCGCGTCTCGGCCGGAGCCGAGGCTGGATCGTGGTGGTATCCGCACGCGGTCGTCAGTGTCTTGGCAAACTTCCACTGCTCACAAAGCGCAAGCCCGAAGTGGGAGTGGTCGGCACCAAACACATTTCGTTCCACCATGCGGAAGTCGATGAGCGGATTTCCGTCGGCGTCAAACTGCATCTCAGAGAACACTCTGATCAGCTTGTTGCGATCGGTCTGGAGTTCGACAACGATTCCAATGTCGTGCATCAGGCCAGAGAGGAACGCCTCATCGCCCACAACCTTCTTCGTTTCGTTCGAGAGAAGTCGTGCCGCGGTCGCGACCGCAATGGAGTGTGTCCAAAGATCCTTGGCATCGAAACGGTCGCACAGCGCGCCGCCGCGAAAGAGTTTCGCGAGACTTGCTGCGATCGCGATGTTCTTCACAGCGTTCAAGCCGAGCAGCGAGATGGCGCGGTTGATCGAGCCGAGTTGTTGCGGGAGACCATAGAACGCGCTGTTCACCACGCGCAACACGCGTGCGCTCAGCGCGGGATCGCGGCCAATGAGCGCGTTGAGCGCGGACGCACTCGAACGTGGGTTCTCGACAAGTTCAATGATGCCGAGCGTCACCTCGGGAAGCGTGGCGATGTGATTGAGCTGCTTGACGGTCGCAACAGCGACCTTCATGCACTCGCTCGCATTCCCAGCTGGCGTGATTTGCTCCGGCATAACTGAAGTCCTCCCTGTCACGGGCTGCGGCCGTACGTCAGGCCCGGGGCCCCGTCTTCCAAGACGAGCCGAACACCCGACCATCTCGCCTATCGGCGTGTTTCTGGCCTGAGTTGATTCATCGGTCGCCAAATCGGTGTATTCCCGAAAGACTTCACAACGCCCAAGGGGCGCGCTGCAGCGAAAACCACTGGTGCGTCCCGTATGCCGCTCAGAACGCGTTGCGCTTGCGCACCCGGCAGACGTCAAGCGCAAAGGTTCCGAGAATTTCGGCGATTCTCGATGCCGGGCTGCCGTCACCGAACGGATGTCTCCCAGACGGGCTCCACGTCTCGAGCGTGTTGAGCGTCTCTGTGAGCGCCTCGACGCTTGCTTCAGCCACGTCGCGGACATTGTCGGCGCGCTCGCGGCCATCTTGCCGCGACCCGATGTTGACCGCGCGCACACCGAGCGCCGCACACTCAAGAAGTCCAGCACTTGAGTTCCCGACGAGCGCAAGGACGTTCGGGTCACGGACGAGCGCGAGAAAGTCACGCCGTGCCAGGTGCGGCGACACATCGAATCGGTCACGATTCGCACACGCGATTGACTCGATTGCGCGAACGATGCCATCTCGACCAGGATCAAGGTTCGGGAGCAGCACAAGCGTGCGCCCACGTCGACCCAGTTCAGAGAGCACGATCCGCGCGTCGCGCTCCTCGGCCTCGTCGTCGCGACCGATCGGATGCATCAGAAAGACGTAGCGTGGCGCGGCAGCCGCCGAACCTTGCGAACGCGCTTTGATCTCCGTGAGGCCTTCAATTGCAGGTGAACCAACGAGATGGACGCGCGCAGGATCTTCTCCCAACCGAAGCAGTCGCGCGGCACTCGTGGGACTGGCCGCAAAGTGCAGGTGCGCGAGTTTGGTGATCGCATGGCGAATCGACTCATCGGCGACACCCTCGGCTCGATCGCCGCCGTGAACATGTGCGACGCGGATACCCGCAATCGCAGCAGCACTGGCGGCGGCAAGCGCTTCGATTCGATCGCCGAGTACGAGCACAACATCGGGGTCGCTCTCGCGACAGAGTTCAGCCACACGGCTGATGCCTCGGCCGAGGGCGAGCGCATCTGCGAAGCGACCGGTTTCGCCTTCGCGCTGCATCTCGAAGCGCCGCACTCGAACACTCTGTACGTGCGCCCACGCATCGACCTCGCCGATTGTGTACGCGGCGGCGCCGTCTGAACTTCCAGAACCCCGGACCGCCACGAGATGTGAGCCACCCGCGAAGATCTCGAGCGCAAGATCGGCACGCCCAGAGATCGCTGCACAAATGGGTTCAAGCAAACCCCACTCCGCGCGCGTCCCTGTGGCGACGGCGATGCGTCTCATACGTTGCACGCTCCGCAATCCACGCTTCCAGCAAGTTCGGCGCACGCGCCGTCGAGATCCTCTGGCACGATCACGCGATCGGCAGCAACCGAACGTACCAGGCGCTT
>JBILDS010000155.1:0-7370 GCA_044352505.1 Phycisphaerales bacterium | reverse complement strand
TTCGCGGCGTCGACCGCCTTCTGCGCGTCCTTGAGGGCGTCGGCGTTCGGCACGAAGGACATGATGGCGTCGGACATGAGAAGAGCTCCTCGGCGCAGGTGTGCCAAGCGCGCCTTGCTCATGACACCCTGTCCGATCGTCGAAGTCAAGGAAGTTTCCCGCGGTTTTCCGGGCCTTCGGGCGCTGCGAACGCGCTCTGCCGCCACAACCGGAGGTCGTTCGCGTGAGCGACCCGACTCCCTACATCGCCGAGACCGGAATGACCCCGGCGCACTTCCGCGCGTTCCAGCAGGCGGCGCAGGCGGAGGGCGTCGTTGCCGTGGTTCGCAACACCAACACCGCGTCGACGCGGCTGATCGAGATGGGCTGTCCTGGCAAGCCTCTCACGATCAAGTTCAACACCGATGCGACCACCGGCGTGGTTACGGCCTCGACGCCCGCGGATATCGAGACCGCGCGCGGACTCGGCTATCTCGTCGTCGACCAGGACGGCGTGGCGCGCGGCCAACGCGGCCAGGAACTCAGGCTCACGAACACGTTCTGGCGCGTCGCGCCCGGGCAGGTCATCGACGCGCGCCTGCGCAAGCCGCTCGTCGGCGACTACGACCTCATGGGCGTCTTTCGCCCGAGCAACCCTCGGCAGAACATCGCGCTGGTCGCGTCAAACGGCCGCAACGTGCGCGATGTGTCGAGTCCGGTCGTGGCGCGGTTCTCGACGCGCGTCAACGCCTCGCTCGACATGGCGCGGGTGATGCACGGGGCACAGGACCAGTTCGCGTCGTTCCGCGGAAGCGCGACAGCGTTCATGCCCGACGGGCGCGCCGTGCTCCTGCGCGATGCGCTCGCGGTGGAGACCTTCTACAACCAGTGGGGCCGCCAGACGCGGATGGGAACCTACAACCCGGCGCCCCCTGCTCCTCCGCCGCCCTCGCCGCCGAGTCGACCTTCGGCGCCTGCGCGCATCGGCCGCGCACTGGTGCAGAACGGCGACGCGATGGTGATGATCGGCATGGCGCTCGGTGGCCTCGCGCAGTCGCTCGGCGACATCGGAATCCGGCGGCAGGTGGAGCGCGAGGTCTCGACCACCTATGCGAACTCCATCCAACAGCTGCTTTCGCAGGGATACGGCGTGCTCGTCATCGTTCGTCTCGAGGAATGGGCGCGGCAAGACTTCAACGGCATGCGCGCACGGCGCCTTGTCGGCGTCAACATCCAAGCTGGCGTCACCTACGACGCGGCGCTCGCGGCGTGGCGGCAGCCTTCGTTCCTGCAAGGCGCCACCAACGGCTGGCGCATGATGGCCGAGCAGTACACGTGGATTCCGCCGCGAGGCGGCTCGCCCGGCTAGGTTCCGCCCGAGCCGCGCCCCGCATGAGCCGGCTCGTACGCGCCATACCTATCGGAAAGGCGAGAGCATCGCGTTCTTGACGGCGACCTCGAAGCCCTTGCGGACGAAGAACTGCTTCACCATGCCGGTGGTCACTCTGGTCGCGACGGCGGATCCGAGCAGGCTGACCGGCGTCGCGAAGTACGTCGCGTAGATGCCGCTCAGCATGAGCCCGCTCGCGAAGTTCGCGAGGAGGCTGTGCGCGAACTGGCGATAGTCCGGGTCGCGTTCGACGATGTCGGGCTCGCTGAGCCCCTGCCTCGCGACCTCCGTCACCGCACGGCCCTTCATCGAGAGCGGGGACAGCATGAAGACCACCCGCTCCGTGACCGAGACCGCGCCGCTCTTGTCGGCGTCGGCGTCCTCGAAGAACGCGATCACGGCGACCGCCGAGTTCCCGATGAATCCCACCGCCCCGATGTCCTTGCCGAACCGGCTCACCGCCATCCAGTCGATCTTGTCAGACATTCGCTGCCTCCCATCAAGTCAAAGTGCTCCGTCGCCATCAGATCTCGACCGTCTCCCGCACCTCCTCGACGCCGACCGTGCCGTCGGCGTTGAGCACGATACGGATCTCGGCGGGCTGCCGCGACTCGCTGAGCGCTGCGAGCGCGACGCGCGAGAGCTTCACGGTCACGTCGTTCTCGATCGCCTGACGGACGTTGCGGGCGCCGAGGCTCGGGTCGAAGGCGCGCGACGCGAAGTGGTCGACGACGTCCTTGCCGTAGGTGACCTTCGTCTTCATCGCGCTTCCGGCGCGGGCCGCGAGGCCACGCAGGTTCTTCTCGACGATGCCGCGGATCGCGCCCGCGTCGAGCGGCTCGAAGATGACGAGCCGGTCCATGCGGCCGAGGAGCGCGGCATCGAAGTGCTTGCCGAGATGCTTTCGCAGCGCGTCGACGAGCCCCTTGCGCGGCGGACGCGTCGCGGGATCCTTCCACATCTCGAGGAGCTCGTCGCTGCCGGCGTTGCTCGTGAGCACGAACACGCAGTTGCGCAGGTCGAACTCCTCGCCTGCGCCGTCGCGGATCTTGCCTTCGTCGAACGCCCGGAAGAACGCGTTCTTGATGGCGCGCTCGGTCTTCTCGAACTCGTCGAGGAGCACGATTGAGTAGGGTCGCTGGCGCACCGCCTCGGTGATCGCGCCGCCCTGGTCGAAGCCGACGAAGCCGGGAGGTGCGCCGAGGAGCTGCTGCACGCTGCCTTCCGACTGGTACTCGGACATGTTGAAGACGATCATCGCGTCGGGTGTACCGAACAGGAACTCGGCGAGCGCCTTCGCGGTTTCGGTCTTGCCGATGCCGCTTGTGCCGAGGAAGAGCATGACCGCGAGCGGACGTGTGGGTGTACCGAAGCCGAGTCGCGCCGTCTGGATGACGCCCGAGATCTCGTCGAGCGCCGCATCCTGGCCCACGACGTTCCGCTTCATGAATTCTGCGAGGTTGAGGAGATCCTTCATCTCGCTCGCCTGCATCTTGCCCGCAGGAATGCCGGTCCACGAGGCGACGACCTGCGCAACCGACGGCGCGTCGACGTCGATCGGCATCATCTGCTGCTCGCCGCGAGCCTTCGCGAGTTCGCCGAGCAGACGCTCGCGCTCCTCGCGCAGCATGGCGGCCTGCGAACTCGCCTCGGTCTGGCCGAGCGTGGTCTGGATGCCGCGGATCTGGTCGACGAGATCGCGGCACGCCATCCACCGCTCGGTCAGCGCGTCGCGCTCCTGCTCGGCCTTCGCAAGGTCTGCCTTCGCGGCGTCGATCGCGTCCTGACCGGTACCCGTCACGCGGTTCTCGCGCTCGAGCATGGCGATCCGAAGCGTGGTGCTCTCGACGCGCCGCTCTGCGTGGAAGAGCGCGTCGGGCTTGGCGCCGCCGCCCGCGAGCCGCACCTCGACGCACGCGGTGTCGAGGAGGCCGCGCGCCTTGTCGGGCAGCTTGCGCGACGGGATGTAGCGCCGCGACAACTCGATCGCCGAGCGCACCGCCTCGTCGAGGATGCGCACGGAGTGGTGCTTCTCGAGGACGGGGATGAGGCCCTGGAGCATGTCGAACGCGCCAGCGTCATCCGGCTCCTTGATCTTGACATCGACAAAGCGGCGCTGGAGCGCGGGATCTTGCACGAAGTACTGCTGGTACTCGCGCCAAGTGGTGGCGCCGATCATGCGGATCTGCCCGCGCGAAAGCGCAGGCTTGAGGATGTTCGCTGCGTCGCCCGTGCCTTCCTTGCCGCCCGCGCCGACGAGCGTGTGCGCCTCGTCGACGAAGAGGATGATTGGCTTCGGCGACGACTTCACCTCGTCGACGATGGCCTTCAAGCGGTTCTCGAACTCGCCCTTGATGCTCGCGCCGGCCTGGAGTCGCGTGAGGTCGAGAGAGAGAAGCGACACGTCCTTGAGGCCGTCGATCGTGCCTGCGACGATCGCCTGCGCGAGGCCCTCGACGACGGCGGTCTTGCCGACGCCCGGGTCACCGAGGATGATTGGATTGTTCGCGGTCTGCTTGAGCAGGATCTTCACCATCTGCTGGATCTCGACGTCGCGGCCGCGCACCGGGCTCAGGCGCCCGGCCTTCGCTTCCGCGCAGAGATCGATCGTGAAGCGGCGCAGCGCGGAGTCGTCCGCGAGCGGACGATCAACCCCGCCCTCGCCACCGGCCTCGCCTTCGCCGCCCGCCTCCCCGACGGCGGCGTGCGCCTCGGAGGAACCCGAGACGATGTCTGCGAAGCTCTTGCGGAACTCGGCGCGGTCAATCTTCGCGAACGCGGGCCACATCTGGACGGCGGACGCACGGAGCGTCTCGTCGTCGAGGAGCGCGTAGAGAAGGTGCCCCGAGCGGATGCGGTTTCCGCGGAAGAGAAGCGAACCCGCGAGCCACGACTGCTTCATCCAGAGGATCACATCGCCGAGGACCTGCGGCGGATTGCCGTTGCCGGTGTTGAGGCGCGAGAGCCGCTGCGCGACCGCGCGCGCGAGGTCGGCCGAATCGAGCTCGAAGAACTTCAGCAGCAGCCCGATGTCGCCCTTCTCGATGGCAAGCAGGTGGATCAGCCAGTGCTCGGGCGTAAACGAGAAGTGCGTGCGCGTCATGCACAGCCCGAAGCCCTGTTGGAATGCGTTCACGCAGGCCGGATTCAGGCGCTCATGCAGGCGATTTGCGTCAATGTCCATCTGTCGGCTCCTCTGGTTTCTGTCGATCGGTTACGTCGCGCCGCAGCACCGCGTGTTCACGCGCGCCAGCCCTCTGCATCGAATGCGGAAAGTGGGACGACGGTCTCTGAAAAGTCTTCTGTGCGCTCGCGAGCCGCAAGCCACGAACTTCGCCCAAGCGCAGCGGGTGCAGCGCGCGCGCCGCCAAGACAGCTCGCTGGCACCTCTTCCTTGCGGAGAATCGGCCGCATGCGCACGCGCAAGTGATGCCCGGCGTACATCGCAACAAGGTCAGCGACCTTCGCATGCAGATGCCCCGACGGCAAAAGCGCGAGAAAGAGCGAAAGGTCGACCGGACCGACGCGCACGAGCACGCCGGACGCGATGTCGCAGAATCGCGTGCCTGCCACGGCGTTCTTGCCAAGTCGCGCGAAGGTGCCGCCCATGCGCGTGCAATCCTCGTCGGGAATCTCGCGCCAGACGGGCTGGAACTGCTCGACCTCGACCGGTGCGCCGAGCAGCGTCGTGAGCACATCGGCGAGACCCGCTGCGGTTCGATGTGGCGCAGCGAAGGCACTGCCGAGTCGGATCAACTGCCGCAGTTGGAATGCCGGCCCATCCGAACCCCGCAGCGACTCGCTTCCAACTCCGAGAAGCGACAGCATCGTCGACTCGAGCGGATCAGCGCCGGGGAACTCCTCGCCGTCGACGACGGCGGCGCGCTCCCACTGGAGTGGCGCGCGGTACTTGCGCATGGCGTCGGCGAAGAGCCGGATGAACGGCGCGCCGAGCAGGTCGTACAGCGCAAGCAGCGACTTGTTGTTCGGAAGCCCGGCAAGCGCGAGCGCCTCGCCAATATCGCTGCGCGGCATTGCGCCCGTGGCGCCATGCATGCCGAGGAAGTTGACCGACACGTCCCACACGCGCGCGACGGCGCCAGTCGTGCCCACCTTCTCATCACGCGTGTCGATCGATGCCACCTCACCCACCGGGAACGCCATCGACGGCGAGGTGCGGTAACGCACGAGCGGCGGCTCGACGTGTTCGTCGTTTGCGCCCTGCGCCCCGGCGGTGCGCGAATGCAACGGCTGCGCCGCACCCGCTCGGCGGCGTCCGCGGCCTGCGCGGTCAAAGCGCTCAAGCGCCCGCGCGACCTGGATGAACTCCCACTCGGCGGAGTTGCGGCGGAGATGGCTCTGCAGCGCCTCGCTCATGAGAGGAGCATCTCCCCTGCGCGCTTGCGCCACTTGCCGAATGAACCACCACGCTGACGGCTGTGCGACTCGAGCTGCACGAAGGAATTGATCGGCGCAAGGAACCCGAGCATGCGCTCAAGTGCCGCCGCGAAGAGGAACATGCTGCCGTCGGAGAAATCGTCTTCGTTCAGACTCAGGCGCACTTTCAGCCCCTGGCAAAGCCGATCGCCTTCCGCCGACGAGACGCGGCCGAACACCGACTGGAACTCGACATCGCTGATGCCCTGAATACGCCGCGAACTCATCTGCACGCGCTTCGGATCTTCGCGGAAGCTGTGGAGGCGAAGAAGGTCGCGGAACGACCGTGTGAGCGCGCGCCGCGTGGCTTGATCATCGCGTCCCACGCGCGTCATCCACATGCGGCTTGCGCTGAGCGTGGCAACGGCGCGCCACGCCAATCGCACACGATCTCCCGCGTCGGCCTCATCAACGGCACCGAGCAACTCAGCCAAATGACGCCGGCCCGGTTCGGTTGGCGCAACCACCGTGCGAATGGTGAGTTGGTGCTTGCCGCCCTCGACCGGCGTCAACTCGATCGCTCGGTCGCTACTCATTTGAATGAGGTCGCGTACGAGATTCCGGTTCGTGACGAGTACATCGGCTGCGATCGCCCACTGCCCCTCGCCCCGCGAACCACCACGTGCGCCCTCCCACGCGCGGAAGTGCTCAGGATCAACCACACGCAAGAACACATCCGTGCCGCGTGAACAGTCGGCGTGACCCTCGTAAGGACGACGCGTTGCGCTCCAATAGCCTGCAATCGGAAGGTTCGACGCGCCCGCAGAGCCGTCACCCTCGCCAGGCGGCGCCAACTCGGACGCCTCCGCCTGCCTTGGGTGGTAGAGCGGTTCGAAGCGCACGCGCTCGTCGGGCGATCCAATCTTGCTCGCAGTCACATCGAGCACGGAGTGCACCTCGTACGCCGCGCGACGCTGGCGATCGGGCTCGACCGGTTGGTCGAGCACCGTCCATCGATGCGGGAACTCCGCCGTCATCGGGAAGAGGTTGACCGCCGGCACGCAGCCAAGCTGGAAAATGCTCGCCTGCACCCGCGAGTGCAGTGCAAGTGCCTCGCGCTTGAGGTAGATGACGATCGTCCATTCGCGTTTGCCGCCACCTGGCGGAATCGGCGGCAGCAGCGGGCCGCCGCGCTCGCCGGTCTTGATCTCGACGAAGAGGAACTTCTCCGGCAGCGCGGCCAGATCGGCCATCAGCGAGTACGGCCGCAGCGCCTCACCGCCAACGGGCGTCGGCACAAGCGGCGTACTCCAATGCGGACCGAACATCTCGACCGCGCTTGCGTCGAGGTAGCGCGGAACGCCGTCGGGGCCGGCGATCGCGACATGGTCGACCGCCTCACCGAGCAGCTCGAACATTGAGAACGCCGTGCTGCTTCCCGGGCTATGAAGATGAAACAGAAGGCTGTCGGCCGACGCCTGCGCGCTGAGCGGCTCGAGCACGATTCGCAGTTCGTTGATTGCATCGGAACTCGCGCGCGGCCGCAACGCACCGACCCGCAGCGCAGGGCCAAGTTGCGCCTCGCGCACACGGACCCGCGGCAAGGAGAGCGGCCACCGCGTCA
>JBILDS010000019.1:0-24373 GCA_044352505.1 Phycisphaerales bacterium | reverse complement strand
ACGGTGCGCGTGACGCCGCAAGGCGATTTTGGCGGCGCAACGCTCGTCGCTGTGGTGCGCGAGCGGACAGGCACGCAGCGCGTCGAGTGCGACGCGCGCGGCGAGGCGACGATCCGTCCGACGCGTCTCTGGTCGACTTGGGACCGCGGCGCGAATGAGGGCTGCTGGTGGAACGCGATGGTCGGCGTGCGCGACGCAGGCGGCGCGTTCAAGCCGATCGCAACCGCGCGCTTCGCTCCGCGTCGGATCGAACTCGACACGGCACACGACGCGATCGGCACGCGCTTCCGCTTCATCTTGAACGGTACGCCGATCTTTGCGCGCGGGGCGAATCTCATCCCGCCGCTTCTCGGCACGCGCCACGAGCACGACTGGCTTGCCGAGATGCGCCGCTACCGCGAGACGGGCTTCAACATGGTGCGCGTGTGGGGCGGCGGCAACTACCTGCCCGACGCGTTCTACGAGGCCTGCGACGAGCTTGGCATCCTCGTCTGGCAGGACTTCATGTTCGCGTGCGCAACCTATCCCGAGGACGAGCCGTTCGCTTCGCTCGTCGCGCGCGAGGCTGCGCACCAAATCGCGCGGCGTTCGCGCCATCCGTCGCTTGCGCTCTGGTGCGGCGGCAATGAGGACATCCTCGCGTGGTGGAGCTGGGGCTGGAAGGAACTCCTTGCGCCCGGCCAGTCGTGGGGGCGCAGATACTGGCTTGAGACGCTTCCCGCCGCAGTCGCCGCGCACGACCCAGGCACACCCTATTGGGTCGAGAGTCCGTACTCGGGTTCGATGGAGATCCATCCGAACGATCCCGACCACGGCGACCGACACACGTGGGATCAGGAGGCGAAGATCGAAGGCTATCGCCGTGTTCTGCCGCGCTTTTCGAGCGAGTTTGGCCACCAGTCGCCGCCATGCTGGCCGACCGTCGTCGCGGAGTGCCTCGCCGAAACGCGCGACGCCGAGCGGATGTCGGCTGCGGAACTCGTCGATGCGTTGAAGTTGCGGCAGAAGGCGTGGGGCGGTGACGACGCGCAGTACAGGCCGTATCTCGACGCGCGGTTCCGCGCGGCTCGCGACGCGCGCGAATATGTCGCGCAGGCGCAGCACCTGCAGGCGCGCGCGATGGATGTGGCAATGCGATGGCTGCGCTCGGGCGTACCACGATCAATGGGTGCGTTGATTTGGCAGTGGAACGATGTGTGGGCGGGCCACTCGTGGTCGCTCGTCGATGCGGCGGGGCGCGCCAAGCCCGCGTGGCACGCCGTGCGCCGCGCGTGTGCGCAACGGCTGCTTTCCATCGAGCCAACTGGCGGATTCGAGCAGTGGAAGGGCGGCGCGCTCGAGGTCGTGCTCGCGGACGACGCAGCGTTTGCGGGCGAGACGGAGCGACTTGCCGGCACCGTCGTTGTCGAGCGCGTTGATTTCCGCGGGAATGTGCGGGCGCGCGCGCAGGCAACACTCTCCCCACACGACGAGGCGGGTCTTGGCCCTGCGACTTCGCGCACACGCGTCCCCGATGAAGTGCTCGCGGGCGCGCAGCCAGCGCATGAGATGCTCGTGGCGCGTCTTGCGCACGAGCCCTCGCTCGCGGAAGCGGTGTGGTTCCTTGCGGGCGACGCGGATCTTCGGCTTCCTGAGGCCGCGCTCGTCCATCTTGGCGGAGGTGTCCATCGTGCGACGTCGGTCGTGCGCGAGTTCTGGATCGAGGAGCCCGCCTCCGACACCGTCGACAGTTGGCGCACGCTCCTCGTTGGAGACGAAGTGCTCGTCCCGTCTGGTGCGCGGTGGTGGAGCGCGAACCACTTCGCGAAGCAGCTCGGCTGAAGTGCGAAAAATCTTCCTGCAAAACATGCAGAGATTTCAGAAGCGGCGATTTCGCGCGGTAGTCTCGCGTCGTCGCTGGGATCGATGCGCGACGAGCGCTCGAGGCGATCTACCTTGACAGGCGTCACGATTTCGTGACTTCTACGGTTTCGTTGTTTTTACGAGGGAAGCGAGGTGCGCGATGATCGCGTGCATGGATTGGTCTGGGTCGGGCGAGGGGTTTTCATCGGGTCCTGGTCGCGGGAAGAAGCCACAGGCGAGTTCGAAAGGAAGTGGGAAGAAGAAGCGGGCTGCGTCGGACGCCGCGGCGGACGTCGCATCGGGTGTCGCATCGGGTGTCGCATCGGGTACTACATCAGGGGTTGTATCTGGAGTTGCATCAGGCGCTCCCCGATCGTGCGACGCATCATCGGTGTTGGGCGAACGGGAGGCTGCGCGCGCGACCGGATCGACCGTGATCGTG
The DNA here is from genome assembly GCA_044352505.1 of Phycisphaerales bacterium. Lineage (GTDB taxonomy): Bacteria > Planctomycetota > Phycisphaerae > Phycisphaerales > SM1A02 > QWPT01. Next base: position 22,089 of record JBILDS010000019.1, on the reverse strand, counting down.
ACCACGGATTCCACGCCGGATACGCACGCTGTGTTTGGCACACCTGCTGTCGGTACAGCACCCGACATGTTCGTGGTGCAGCCGGGTGCGCCCGCGATTGATCTCTTCCGTCCGTCGCTTGATGACGCTGCGTTGGACGCGCTCTTCGCTCAGAAACGCGCCGAGCGCGAGCTGCGTATTGCGGAAATCGTCGCCAGGGCGGAAAGAGAAGGGCGACCGTCCGAGCGAATCGTGGCAGCCATCATCCATGATTCCGAGCAGGCGCCGTTCTCGACCAACCGCGCGCAGTTGGAGGCGATTGGGGTGCAGTGTCCGCCGCCCGGATGCGCTGGCCTCTCCGACGCCGAAGTCACGGAGGCTCTCTGGAAAACGATCTACGGTCTCGCGTTCTTGGGCGTGTTTCTCTCAGGCACCGATCACCTGAGTGACCGAACCTTGCTCAACATGCTCTGCACCCGCATTATCGAAGAGCAGGTGCGCGACGTACCTCCGTCCCGCGACATGTCGGAGTTCATCGATCTCACGCCGTGTCGCGCGGCGGACTTGGATGGACCCGATGGACTTGGGGGGCCGTTCGACGTGGCGACCGAAGATCCGGGCGAGGACGACGACGACCCGACCGGATTCGGCGTCAAGCGGAGGACCCATCGCGACGACTTTCTGCCAAGGCCGAGCAGGGGGCCGATGTGAGCGTCGCGATGCCGAGATCGTCGGATCTGGCCGTCAGTGAGCGCTCGGCGAAGCGGAGCGATGCGCTCCGCGACCGAAGGTGCGCAGCCACGCCACCGGCGCACGGGGGCGCGGCCCGCGCCGGGCCTTCGCGAGCTTCCACCATCGATACGCGAAGATCGCGGCGACCGAGAGCGCCAGTCCCGCCAGGCCGAAGGTCAGCATGCTGCCGAGATCCTTCGCCTTGTCAAAGCCGGCCTTGCCGAGGTAGCCGATGCCGATTTGCACGGGGACCGTCACCGCCACGGTGGTGAGCTCCACCGCAAGGAACTTCCACCACGGCATGTGCAGGAGCCCGGTCATCGTGAGGACGGCGGTTCGCGTTCCGGGAATGAAGCGGGCGAGGATCAGCACGATCACGCCGCGCTCCTCCATGGCCCGCTTCGCCTCCAGCAGCTTTCTCGGATGCATCATCCGCAGGAAGCGCTTGCTGTGAATCAGGCGCGTGCCGTAGTTGCGGCACACCCAGATCCACATGGTGTCGCCGATGACGAGGCCGAAGTAGGCCGCGATGATCGTCTCGCTCCACGTCATGTGGCCTTCGTAGATCGCGATGCCGGCCGGGATGAGCAGGAAGTCCTCGGAGACATGGAGTCCGACGCCGCACACGATGAAGGCGACGAAGATGAAGAGCGCTCCGTATTCGGAGATCCACGCGAGCCATGGGCTCACCGGCTCCGGCGTGGGAACGGTGCCGCCGGCGGAGATCGCCGTGTCGGCGGCTTGGGCGAGCATCGGGGACAGGTGGGCGAGGAGGTCGATCACGTGAGACCGAGCACTCTATCAGCCAGCAACGTCCCAGTCTCGGAGGAGACCGGCACCTCCGGCCGCATCACTCCGCAGGGGCGGCGGCACGATCGCAGCCGCGGCCGAGGGCTGGCGTCGGGAGTCCGGGTGCGAGACTTCGGGGCGCGGCTCATCCGCATTGCACGCGAAAGACGCTGCCGCCAGACCCTAGGTCAGCGCATCGAGCGATCGCAATCCCGGCAGTTCGCGGCACCAGAACGGTTCGGCCGCCTCGACGCCGATTCGATTGCCTACGAAACGGTCGCGGATGTCGACCGACTCCGGCAGCACCCGATTGGGCGGGTGGTCGATCACCTGCGAGCGGTAGGCCAGGATGGCATCGCGCTTCAGGGAGCGAAAGGACGAGATGTCGAGGGCAAAGGTCGGATCAGGCATCGAGCGCAGGTGCGTGCAGAAGTAGTAGACGACGCGCCTCGGATGCACGGGATCGCCGGGGATGTCGCACTTGGTCAGCTTGGCGTCGAAGCGCGCGTCCTCCGCGATTCGGGTCGCCGCGAGGTGGTCCGGGTGAGCGTCTTCCGGATGGGGCGCGAAGAGCATCTCGCAACGCTCGCGCCGAAGGACCGCCGCGAGGGCGTGGCGCGCTTCGAGCGTGTGCTCGAGGCGGCGATTGGGAAGTCCGAGATTGACGCGCCGCGTACCGAGAATGCGGTCGGCTTCCTGCGCCTCGGCGCGCCGTCGCTCGATCGAACCGGCCGGCGTGGGTTCGCCGTCGGTGAGATCGACGATCAGAACCGAGTGGCCTTCACGCACGAGGCGAGCGATGGTGCCGCCCATCCCGAGTTCCGCATCGTCCGGATGCGGGGCAACGACGACGATGTTCATGCGGCCATCCTACGACGGCGGGGGGATTGGTGCGGCGACGGACCCGCCGCGTCGGAACGACGGATCCGCCGCGTCGGAACGACGGATCCGCCGCGTCGGAACGACGGTTCCGCAATGCAGGAGTTGGGGGCAAACCGGAAGGCGAGGCTTCGCTGGCGCCTGCGCGCCTCACTCGCGCTTCGAACCACTTCGCGAGCGTCGACCGTTCTCGCGTTCGTCGGTCTCGATCACGATCGGACGACCGACCGTCGTTCTCGGCCCGAACGCGGTGGTCTCGATGTCGGTCGCGAGTTGCGCGAGAAACACCGCGATATCTCGGCCGCGCGGTCCGTCGCTGGTCCGACGGGCTTGCTCCGCCTCGAGCAGCGCGCGCGCAAGCGTCAGCAGGCTGCGGTGCGCACGCAGAAAGGCGGCGTCCGGAGCGGGCGCTTGCACGATCGGCGCCAGCGCCGCCGCCACCGAGTCGGGGTCGCCTTCGAGGCTCGACGCCAGCGCGCGCTCGAAGCGCGCCGCGAGCCTCACCACCGGCAGGCTGCGCTCAAGCGTCTCCACGTCGCGCTCAAGCGTCGAGAGTTCCCCGTTCCCAGCGTCTTGCCGACGGTCGCCGCTGAACGCAAGCAGCGAGCGGGTCGCAAGCAACGCGCGGGCATCGAGGTCGACCGTCGCGGGCGCAAGCAGCGCCCGGCGCGCGGCCCATCCGCCCCACATCGCCAGTCGATCGCCATCGCCCCGCGTGATCGGAGAAGCCACTGGCGCGGCATCCCGCAGCGCCGCGAGGTACCGCGCGACCAGATCAAGCCGCGCCGCAGCGGGCCCGTTGATCCGGCCGCTCGCGAGCTCATCGGCCCATGCGATCCGAAGCTCGGCGGCGAACGCCAGCACGCGCTCGGCTTCCCCGCCGGTCAGCGCCATCGCGCGGTCGGTTCGGCGCTGCAACTCCTGTTCGAACGGAAACGGGAGCGCCGAGCCTGCCAGCGACTCCATGGCGGCGAAGCCCGCCTGCGCTTCCTCGCGCTTGATCGGATCGAGCAGCATGAACGCAAGCCGCTTCACCACCCGTGCGATGCCCCGACCAGCCTTCGGCTGGATGCCCGCGATCCGCTCGGCGAGCGCGTGGAGCTCCACCACGCGCGCGCGATCGGCGGCGAGCGTCGTGACGCGAACGACCGCCGACAGCCGCTCGGGATCGGCTGCGCGCATCGGGTCGGCCGCAAGCGCTGCGAAGGCCTTCGGCAGCGCTCGAATCGCAGGGCGGGCATCGCGATCGATGGCACGGGTCACGTCGCGCAGGTCGCCAGGGGCGTCGCCTTGCTCCGCCGCGAGCAGCCGCGCCGCCGCCGCGCACGCCTCCTCGATGCGCTGCGCCACCCGCAGTCGCGCCCTCTCGGTGGCGGCGTCCGGCACCTCCGCCGCCGCGAGCGAGGCGCACGCCTCGCCCAGCGCGCGTCGGTCGAGATCGTTCGCCCAACTCGCGTCGCGCATCGCGATCATCGCCTCGATCGCGCCCGCGACCGCCGCGAGCGAGTCGAGCTGCGACTGCGCCGCGCGCACGTCGGCTCCCTCGCCGCCAGACTCGTCCGCCGGCGCGCTCGCGAGCGTCTCGAGGGCGCCGCGTGCGCGCCGTTCGATCGCATCGACCACCTCGTCGGCGAGCGGCCACGGCCGCTCCGAAGTTCGGATCGCGGCGATCCACCCAAGCGTGTCGACCGCGCTCGCGACGGCCCGCAGGAGGCGCGCATCGGGAACGCCGCCACCGCGCGCCCGCTCGAGCAGCAGGCGCGCGGCCTCGCGCGCGGGTCCTTCGGGAAGCTGCGCGATTTCGCTTGCGATCTGCGCGGGATCGCCGCGCGTCTCTCGCATCGCGATCTCATCGCGCCCGCGCGGACGGGTCTCGGCCCGAGGCTCCGGCCGAGTCTCGGGCCGCGCCGTCCCAGCGCTCCTCGCAACGCCGGCCGTTCCATCGGTCGGCCACGACGTCTCAAGCGACGCGCCCTCGACGAGCCGAGCGAGCACTGCGAGCGGTCCGAGCGTTCGCGCGAGCGCATGGGCCAGCGCCTCGGGCGCGATGTCGGCACCGGCGGTCGCCGCGCGCACGGCGTCGAAGGACATTCCCGCGAGGGCGGCCAGCGCGTCGAGCGCCGCGCGGGCATCGGCGGCCGGGAGGCTGGTGCCGTCGAAGCGCTCGCCCCGGGCGGCGTGCTCGAGCAGGCGGTCGGTGCGGGAGGTCATGCTCGAGATGCGGAGCCCGGCGACCACCGCCGCGCTGTCCGACCACGGTCGGTCGGCGCCGAGTTCGAGGAGCAGCTGGCCGACTTGGCGAATCCGAGCCCGCGCGAGCGCCGAGTGGCGCGCCTCGCCGGCAAGCCGAGCGGCCTGCGCCTCGAGCGCGGTCGCTTCGGCGGCCAGCGACCGCGCCAGTTCCCGCGCGGCATTTTCCGCCGGAATCGCGGGCCCGGCTGGCACGCCGTCGAGATCGAGCGTCTGCGCGCACGCGCGAACGGCCCAATGCGGTGCGAACACCGCCACGGCGACCATCGCGACGCCCGAAGAGCTACCGATGAAGGAGCTACCGATGAAGGAGCTACCGATGAAGGAGCTACCGATCAATCGACTTGCAAGGGCCGTCACGGTGCGTCGCACGACTGGTCCTCCGCAGCTGCGACATCGGTGGTTCCGTACCAGATCCATCTCAGGCACAGTCCCTGCGGCGGCAGGGTTGGTCCCGCACGACGGCGATCCTTCGACGCGATGATCGCCGGAATCTCTTCCGGATCGATGCGGCCTCGCCCGACCTCGACCAAGGTTCCCGCCACGATCCGCACCATGTTGTAGAGGAATCCGTTGCCGGCGATCTCGATCGCAAGCCTGCGCGCGCCCTCTTCGCGGACCGAGCATCCGTAGACGCTTCGCACCGTCGTGCTGCGCCCGTGGTTGATCTGCGCGAAGGCCACGCAGTCGTAGGTTCCCGCCAGATGCGCCGCCGCGCGCCGCATGCGCGTCACGTCGAGCGCGTAGGGCGTCGCGAACACGACGTTGCGGTCGAAGAGCGGCCACGGATGATGCGGGTGGCTCGTGTGCTCGAGGGTGTAGCGATAGCACTTGCTCCTGGCGTCGCCGATCGGATTGAAGCCATCGTGCGTCCGCTCGGCGGCGAGCACCTGCACGTCGCGCGGAAGCCGGGCGGTGATCGCGGCGGCGAGGCGATCGACCGGCACGCGCACGTCGGCGGTGAATGCGGCGACCTGTCCGATCGCGTGCACTCCCGAGTCCGTGCGGCTCGCACCCACCACGTCGACCCGCGTGCCGATCAACTCCGCCACCGCCTCCTCCACGACGCCCTGCACGGTGCGAAGCGGCGGGGCGTCGCTCGGTTCCTGCCGTTGCCAGCCGTGGAAACCCGTGCCGTCGTAGGCGATGGTGAGTCGGTAGCGCGGCATGGTGCGGATGCCGTGAGTTCGGCGGCGCCCGACGCGCCGCGCTCAGCGGGAGAACAGGTTGCCGGGGTGGAACATGCCCTTCGATTCGAAGTGCGCGAGCGCCTCGTCGACCGAGCGGAAGATCTTGGTCGCGGTCTCGGTGATGAACGGGCTCGGCGCCTTGCGCGGCTTCCACACGACGTAGACCTCCTTCGTGTGTTCCCACGCATGCTGGAGTTCGCGCTCGACGCCGCTCGAGAGGCCGGGTGTCCCGTTCGGAAGCTCGGGCACGAGCGACACGATCATGTCGCTCTGGTCGATCAACTTGAAATCGCGCATGTAGATCTGGCCATCGATATCGCCTGCGATATCGAGCACCTCACGCACCGACACGCGCAGGCTGCGGCCCGCGCGGCCGCCGAAGCTGTGCGCCTCGGTCTCGATCCAGTCCTTGCCTTCGCGCGCCGCGGCGAGCGCGCGGTCGAGCAGCAGCTTCTCGTCGACGTCGCCCGGGTCGAAGGTGATGAAGTGCTTCGCAAGCTCGGCGCGGAAGTGGTCGATCTCCGCGAGCACGTCGGGCATATCAACCACGTGACTCATCGGGAAGCTCGGGTACACCTTGCGCATCTCAGGCTGCGTAATCAACCGAGTGGCCGTCTCCACGGTGTCCTGCAGTCGGCCGCGCGAGACGATGTAGAAGTTGTTCGAGCAGCCCATCGCCTGCGCAAGCAGCTCGGTCGCAAGAATCTCCTCCTCGCGCCAGACCATGCAGTCCTTCAACGTCGCATCGATGTCATGCTCGGCGTGGAGGCGGTGATGCACCACCTCAACGTTGTCGACGAGGCAGATGAACATGTTCGGCTCAAACTTCGCAATCTGGTCGAAGTCAAACGCAGCGAACAACCCGTGGCGCCAACGGAACGTGGCATGGGTGTTGACCACCACGTTTCGGTGTTCGCGCGCGGGCAAGGTCTCCCCAATCACGTCTTTGAAAGCCGCCCGTCGTAGGGTCGCAAGCCGCGAGATCGGGAGATCGAGAATGCGTCCAGGACGCACATCAGGCGCCTCCCGGTACATCATGTCGCCAAGGTGATAGAGCTCTAACGGCTCGCCGCGCAGTTCCGCAGCGTCCTTCACCGCTTTGAGATACGGCTTCTTGTCGACACCAATCTGGCCTGTGACGATTGCTCGCATGCGTTCTCCTGAAAGGCGCGGCGCGTTCAGATGCCGCAAAGCACAGAGCGTAGCAGGAGCAGGGCGCTTTCCGGTTTGTCAGCGCACGTACGCAAGCAGCGCGACCACATGAACTTCCACCGCGCGTCCTTCGCCGACCGCATCAACCCGCTCATGGGTTTTGCCCTTGATGTTGACGCGCTCCACCTCGAGGCCGAGGTGTCGTGCAACGTTGGCGGCCATCTCCGCCTTTTTCGGGGACAACTTGGGTCGCTCGCAGACCACCGTGATGTCGAGATTCACCACCACGAAGCCTGCCGCCGTAAGCCGGCTCGCGGCCTCGTGCAGGAAGAAGGACGAATCACGACCCTCCCATTCCGGCGCCGTATCGGGGAATGCCTGTCCGATATCAGGGAGTCCCATGGCTCCCATGACCGCGTCGAAGACAGCGTGGAAGACCGCATCGCCGTCGGAGTGACCCACTGGCCCCACAGGGTGGTCGAAGTGGACGCCAGCGAGCACAAAGGGGCGCCCATGTCCGGCCGGCGGCGGCGGTTCCAGCCGGTGGAGGTCGTATCCGTGGCCGATGCGGAGGGAGCCGGGGTCGATTGCAGGCATCTCAGGGCATTCTGCCCGAAACCTCGTCTGCCTGTTCGCGGCAAAATCCCGAAGGGCGGGCGAACCGTCGACCGATATCACGCGTGGTCGGTGCGTCTAGACGCCGCCAGTTCGGCAGAGTCGCGCCCCACAAAGCCAACGGGAACCCCGACACGTACGCCGAGATCAACGAACGCCGGCCTCACACGCCGACCCCATGACAGGAACGCCATGACAAGACTCGCCCCGATCGCTCTCGTCGCCGCAACGCTCGTTCTCGCAGGTTGCTACGGCCCGCGTGGTGCGATCTACCCCTACTCCGGCAACGGCTACACCTACGTCTCCACTGAGATGAAGCCGGTCACGATCACGCTGTTCGACACGCGAACCGACGAGCCATTCTTCAAGATGGAGATCCCAGTCGGCAAGCAGCTCACGCTGAACTTCCTCGAAGGGAAGGGCGACGACCCCGTGCTTCGGCCCGATCGCATGGTCTACGCGATCATGGACGCTGGCACCTCGACCGGCCGCCTGACCAACCAACTCACCTGCCCGCCGCTCGGATGCCGTCGGATTGTGTACGACCTCCGACCCGCACCCGAAGCGCGCGAAATGCCCGCCGAGTACGACTACCGAATCGACGGCGTCAAAGGTCGCCCCGCCTGGTGGACCCCGCAAGGCGGCGAACTCCCGCGCGAGAAGAAGTACTACGAGTAAGCCTCGCGCCGCACGTCGGTGCCCTGCGCCAACTTCGCAAAGCGTTCGCCGCGCTCTTCGTAGTTTGTGAACTGGTCCCAACTCGCACACCCAGGCGAAAGCAGGACGACATCGCCCGCACGAGCCTCGGCTTCGATCTGCTGCATCGCGGTGTCGAGCGTGTCGCACAGCACGCTGCGTGCGCCGCCCGCAATTGCCGGCGCCGTCTTCCCGATTGCATACAAACCTGCGAGCGCATCGCTGAGCGCTCGGATCGGCGCGAGGTCTGCGCCCTTGTCGTAGCCGCCCGCGATCAGATGGATGCGCGACGGGTCATCGAACGCGCGAACCGCAAGCAGCGTCGCCTCGACCGTCGTCGACTTCGAGTCGTTGTAGTAGCGCACACCTTTCGTCTCGCAAACGAACGCGAGTCGGTGCGCGAGCCCGGGAAAGTGCTCAATCCGCTGCCGCAACTGCGCGAGATGCGCAGCAGGGTCGAGACCGGCGCAGCGATACGCGGCCGTAGCCGCAGCGAGCGCGAGTCGCGCGTTCGCGCGGTTGTGTGCGCCGGGAATCCTCGGGCGCATCTCGTCGACGGCGGGCAGCGCGCACACCGCCGAAGAGGGCGTGTTCCACCAGGGCTCCGCACCTAGCGCAATCGCGCGCGCCGCAGCCTCCGAGTTGGCGAACTCGCTTACAAACTGCGCATCACGCGGCGCAAAGGCGCGCAGCATCGACTTCGCCTGCGAGTACGCCGGAAAATCGCCGTGCCAGTCGAGGTGGTTCTCGAGGAGGTTGGTGAACACCGCAACGCGCGGCGACCAGCGCATCGTGTCGCCCAACCACCACAGCATGGCGCTCGACAGCTCAAGCACCACAAAGTCATCTGACCGAACCCGGTCGAGCACCCCGAGGAGCGAGCCGCCGATGTTGCCGCCAAGATGCGCACGACGTCCAACCGGTGGTCGCGTCGCGCGCGGGTCGCGTCCGGTCTCGCCGTTGCCATCATCGCCATCATCGCCATCATCAAGCGCCGCGTGCAGCATCGCGCTTGTCGTGCTCTTGCCGGCACTACCGGTGACCCCAATGAAGTTCGTCACACCGCGCGCACCGAGCTCTGCGATCGCAAGTCCGATCTCAGTGTGAATGGGTACGCGCGCCGTTCGCGCGGCAGCAAGGAAGGGATTCTCCCACGGCTTCGGCACGGCGGGGTTTGCCACCACCGCGTCAACACTGGTGAAATCGCGCGCATCGTGCCCACCGAGCGCAAGACGCACGCGGCCCGCTTCGACCAAATCGGCAATTTGCTCGAGAGGCTTCGCGAGTTTCTCAGCAGGCTCACGATCGGTCAGCGTGACGTTGGCTCCGCGGGCAACGAGGTGTCGCGTCACACCAACGCCGCCGCCGAACTGTCCGAGCCCCATGACCGTCACGCGCGCACCGTCGAAGCGAGGCGGCGCGGGCGGAACGATCTGCGCTCGATCTGGGTCGAAAGTCACGTGCCCTCATCTCCATTGGCGGCGTTGGCTGGATCTCCGTCGCTCGGTTGTTCGCTCGGTTGCTCGCCTGATTGCCCACTCGGTTGCCCACTCGCGCCCGACGCGCCATCTTCGGCGCGCCCTTCGGTCTCCGTCTGCGCCTCTCGGCCTCCCGCGCGGCCGCCAACCGCGAGACCTCCGCGCCCATGATCTGTGATCTCGAGTGATTCAAGCAGCATGGTCGGCTTCCACGACCGGGTTGAGGTCGTCACTCGGGTTCCGATCACGCCCGGCATCGATCCATTCGAGAACTCGAAGTTCACAGCGAGCGTGATTCGATGGACGCCCGTGAGGCTCGGTGCCGGCACCTCTGAAGTCACCGAGTACGACTCGAAGGTTCCAAACCGCTCGCGCGCATCGATGGCGAACGCCCGCAGATCGGACCCGCGAATCACCGACCCAGCCGGAGCGGCCCAATGGTCAAGTGCCGCAGAACCACCCGCATCATCAACCGCTGCGAACGTGGAGCGCACACCAACGTCGAGTTGATCGCGCATCGACGACTGGAACGACGCAAGCGTCCACTGCGTTGCCAGTGTCGCGAGCATCCCTGTGCTGCCAAGGCATATTCCGGCGATAGCGGTGGCGCGTCCGCGAAGCATTCCTCCGGAAGCCTTGATGCGATCGAGGGCGATCAGCCCAAGAAGTACCGCAATGGGGCCTCCGAGCCCGCCGCCGCAGCAAGAGAGCAGCACCGCCAACGAGCCGACGATTGCCGACGCGCGTGCAAGTGCGCTGAAACGAGGCGCGATCGGTTCGCGCGGGGCTTCCGTGCCGTTGTGATCCACAAGCGGTTTATATCGCGGCGCGATCATCTCCGCGCGGCGTGTTCGTCCCGCGCGGCGTGTTCGTCCCGCGCGGCGTGGCCTCACTCAGGGACAGTCGCCCCAAGCTCCAAGGATTGCCGCGAGGTCGGAGGCGTCGGTAATGCCGTCACCGCTCACGTCGCCCCCGCTGGTGCCCCATGCCCCAAGTACGGCGCTGAGGTCCTCAGCGTTGACAGCGCCATCTTCATTCAAGTCGGCTGGGCAGGGAGCAATCTCCGCGCACGTGATCGTGAGCGTCCCTGCTCCGCCAGCCGCATTGCTTCCGACCCGAATGTAGTAGGAGCCGCCGGCAACGGTTTGGAACACCACGCTGGCCGCGCCATTGGTGCATTCGGGATCTGTGTTATTGCAGCCGGCCAAGCTCCCGCCGGTCGGGCACGCGAAGTTGTAGACGGCAATGCGCGAGTCAAATGCGGTCGTACCACACGTCGTCGCCTTGGCCTCACCGGTGCAGGTTGCCGTGAAGAAGAACCAGACGTCGCTCTGCATTGAAGTTCCGAATCCACCATCGCACTGGACCGGCAGCGCAGGATCACTCGCGGTTGCGTTTGCGCTGGTGAAGTTCGTGGCACCAGTGCCCACCACGAGCGCATTCAAGCACTCATCGTTCGGTGGAATCACCACCGCCACCACACTCACGTCATCGATGTACCAGAGGTCGTTGGTTTCATCGCCGAGCGTGCGGAAGCGAAGCCGGAACTTGTTGTGCAGCGCGTTGGCTGGCAGCGCGTGGGTGAATTCCGTGAAGGTCGTCTGGTTGATTCCATCCGACGTAATCGTGTTGAGCGCGGACCACCGTTGCAGGTTGTTGAGGTACTCCACCACCAACTGTTCGCCACTTTCAACGCCGTTGCGCTGGACGAAGTACCGGACGGTTCCGGTGGACTGCCCGCCGAGCAGCATGAAGTTTGAACGAACCTCATCGTCGCCGTAGGTGTTGGCGCTCGAGCTGTTCAGCGCGAGCGATCGCGTCGGACTCGGCTCATTCTGCGCCGCAGTCGTCACCGTTGCGCCCTTGTTGTAAATCCATCGCTGCGTGTTCAGCGCCGATGATTCGAAATTCTCCACGAATGGAAGCGCGATCGGTGCGGGCAGCGCCACATCGCACGCCACCGCATTGCGGAAGTTGATGATCTGCGCCTGCTCGGTCGGCCCGAACTTCAGGTTCACACCCGTCGTGCCCTGACACCCGTTGATCACCGCACACATCACGTTACAGGGTGAAGCCGAGTCGCAGTGCTGCGCTTGCCAGTTGTGGCCAAGCTCGTGCGCTGAGAGCGAGGTTCGAAAGTCGCTGACTGTCGTGAAGCGGCTTTCAACCGTTGAATACGCGAGGTTTCCGAACGAACCACAGTCGTTGCCCTGTTGGTTGCATACGACTCCGAGCCACGCCAGGCCGATGACACTCCCCTGGATCGTCTTGCCCGTGAACAGCTGGGCCACGTCGCGAAGAATCTCCGACTCGGGAAGCGTGTTCCATGTGGTGCGGAACTCACAGAGGAGATCATCCATCACGTTTGTCGTGTACGGATCTGCAGACGTTGTGCGCACCACAAACGCCGAGTACTCGTAACTGATATCCACGTCTCGGTCATAAACCAGCGTCACGTTATTCATCACCGTTTCGATGTCGTTCACGGTCGCGATCAAGTTCGAGTTGTTCCTTTGGAAGAACTCGAAGTCCGCGTCGAACGCAACCTTCGTCCGGAACGGGTTCGCTCCGGCCACGCCACCATCTCCAGCGGGCATACCTGCAGGCTCACCCGAGTCGCCGCCAACCGACCCGCCGTTCTCGCCGGGGTCGTTGGGAAGTCCCAACATCCAATCGGGATCGGCAAGGTTGGCGTGATCCACGCCGCACCCGTGCTCACGAAGCGGCTCAAGTTGGGAGCGCCGATAGATCACGTGCTCATGCGGCGCCACACCGCCGCCGAAATCCGACATCGGCTGCACCCACACAATGTCGTCGTCCATCGGGATCATCGCCCACAGCGCGCCATCAATGATGCTTGCGGAAACCGCTTCGCCCGTCGAAGCAAGCGAGCCGCGGTAGGTGCGATGGGGGGGGAGCGCTTCCTCGCGCAGCCCGCCGCTTCCATCATCGACGTACAACTTCGCGTCGGCTGTACGCATCGAGGCCCGGAACAAGCGCAGCGTTTCCATGCGACCGTCAAGCGGAATCTCGATGTCGATCTCTTCCGGAATCCCACTGGGCACGGCCAAGAATGCTGTCGAGTGTCCGTGTAGCGCTTCGATCGAGGGGCCAGTTGCGACGGTGAGGGCGTCCTGCTGCGAGGCCTGACGGATGGTGGTCGCGCTGCGTGTCGCAGCTTTCTGCGCGACTGACTTGTCCTTCGCGGTCGACACACCGTTCAAAGTTTCCTTTGAGCGTTCCTCGGGACTCTTCTTCGAACTCTTCACAGTTGCCGCCGCGGATCCAGTTGCATGCGCGTGGAGCGCGCAGCCTTCATGAGCCGAGGCTGAAGAGACGCCGAGCAGCGTGCACACGGCGAGTGAAGAGATCGCAGTTGCGGCGAACGGGTGGGTCAGATGCGTGCGTGCCATAGTGAATCTGCTCGGGTCAAGATCAACTTCAGAAACGAAGTCGATGCACTGGTGAAAGGTCTTCGAATCGCGCGTGGGACGCGACAGCAAACAATCTAGGAACGAACTCGTGCGAAAGCCGGTTCAGTCGCAATTCGATCAAGCGCAGCGAAAGGTTGCGGTCAATCGAGAACCTCCGATGAAGCGTTGGAGGTTTGGAGAGTCGGTGCTCCCACGGAGGCATGTTCCAATCAAAGACGCAGGGCGGAGACCGAGGTGGCCTCCGCCCTGCGTTGCATTCAAGTGGTTCCGAAGAGGACGGTTCGATCCGTCAGCCCCAATTGCTCAGGAGAATCGTGAGGTCGGCACCGTTCGTCGTGCCGTCGCCATCGAGGTCGCCTGCAGCGGTTCCCCACGCGTTCAACAGTGCCGCGAGGTCGCCCGCGCCAACTGAACCATCGCCATCGAGGTCGCCGGTCACCGCTGGAGCAGACGGCACATTCGCTGCCGTCACTGCTGAGGTCGCTGGGCTCTGTGCGGTCGGTGCCTTCCAGACGCCCAGCGTGACTTCACCGAGGCTCTGCGCCGGAGCAACGTTCGCGGTGAAGCGCAAGCTGTAGAGGGTCGACCAGCGCAACGCGTTTGCGTTCGCGTTGGTGTTTGGCTCACAGGTCCAGGTGAGCATTCCGTTGGCCACGCTGGCTGTCCAGTCGGCGTTCGAGACGTTCTCGCCGTTGATGTACGCGGGCGACTTGAACCCGATATCGGTGACGGTGACGCCAGCCGGGATCGGAACAGAGAACGAACCGCCAGCGCGATCTGAGTTGAGATTCTGAATCGCGTACTCGTAGCGCCACGTTCCGTTGCCGTTATTGATGACGCGCGAACCCACGAGGAAGCGACCGTCGCCCGGAACGTCGATCGACTTGATCTGGACATCCGAGTGGATCTGCCGCCACGCGTAAATGGCCGGGAGTTGCTGCACCGTCGGCCCGGTCAGGGTCAGCGGATAGCCCTGGGAGCTCGACCACGTCGACCCCACCGTCACGAGACGATACGACGAGTTGTTGTCGTCGTTTCCGCCGGCGGCATCCTGCTGATGGATGTACTGGCACTCCGCCACATACGTCGCGCCAGCGTTCAGAGCTGGGTCAAGATCGTTGCGCTTCACCGCCACGCGCTCGCGGATCGACGATGGCAGAGTCGAAGGTGGCGTCGGATCCGTGTACGAGCCACTGAACACACCCGTGGTCGGGTTGATCGGGCCGCGACTCTTGAGGTCGCTCTGGGCGCCATTCAAGCCGGCTGTGTAGGGGTCTGAACAACCGATGCCAAGAACGGTTGGGCAGCCGGCGCCAGCAGACTGGCAGGAGCCGCAGAGGGTCTGCTGGAGTGCGCAGAAGCCATGCTTCACGAATGACATGCCGATCTGCTCGATCGCGCCGTCTTTGATGCGGAACATGTTCTGCGGGATGACAGGATGCAGGTTGCTCGGGTTCGGCTGCCACTGCAACTGCTGGGTGCCGATGTTGCAGCTGGTCGAGCCAAAGGCGTACGACGCATACTGCGTGCCGTTGAAATTGCCGGGCGAATAGCGTTGGACGTCGGGAATCGCGCCCACAATCACATCCGGCCCCGACGCAACGCCGCCGTCGCCGCCGTCACCGGGGAGCGCTGTGGCGCTGAACTGACCGAGGAAGACGGCAACGCCGCCTAGGAGCAAACCGCCGAGAGTCAAGCTTGTCTTCACAATGGTCTCCTGCTCTGAGATGTGGGTGGAACGCTTCCTAAGAATCTCGGTCGCGCGTGCCTTCAGAATACATCGAAAGGCTAGAAAGACGAGACGAATCGAGCCAATTTCCGAGACTGCGTCAAACTCGGCGCACGAACACCGGGTCTGAGAAATGGGCTTCGAGCGGAGTCGTGCCGGGTTCCGATGCGGATTCGAACTTCTGCGTTTGCAGCCAAAAAGTCTGTTGTGCACGGCGCGAAAAAGACACCCGCCGCAGGAAGCTTCCTGCGGCGGGTGCATGATTCATATACACACGTCGATCGTCAGCGATCAGCGACGACGACGGCCAGCGAGGCCAGCGAGGCCGAGGAGCGCGAGGGCGCCCGGAGCCGGGAGCGAGAAGATCGTCTCACCGAACTGAACAGGGGCGCCAGCGACGCCGCTGTTGTAGCCGATGCGGAGGTTCCACGTGCCACCGTCGGCGCCAGCGTCAACCACGAACTGGCCGAGGCGGACGTCGGTCGCGGTGTTCGCACCAACGCCAACGCGACCCTGGAGATTCGGCGGGTTCGGATTGAACCAGCCGATGTTGAAGCCGCTCGGAAGATCGGCGCGATCCCAGCTAGTTGGTGAGTTCGGCCACGACGGGTCAGCCTGGGTGGGGTTGGTGCCGACGGCCTGGTTGCCGATCGTCAGGTACGAGTCGAACGGGCGGTTCGCGGTGGGGCTACCGGTCTGGCCGGGGTTCCACGTGCCGAACTCCTTCTGGAGCACGCCACCGTTGTAGCTGCTGTTGTCCTTGTGATAGAACATGTTGCCAGCCGAGCCATCAACGCGGTTGAAGTTGAACGCGTTGAGGACGGTGTCGGTCGGGCCATCGAAGCGCGCCCACAGCGTGTACACGTCGAGCGCGATGCCGCTGTTCGTGGTCGAGGTCTTGGTGACCACGTAGCTAACAAAGTTGGCCGACGAGACGCTGGTCACCGCGGCGGCGAGGGCAAATGCCGTAAACTTCATGATTCTCTCTCCTGAATGAGGTAAAAGGAACACTCTGTCGGGAACGGGAACGGACACCATACGAGCCGTGGAACAACGGCTTGAGGTCTAATGTCGCCCGCTGTGTCGACCTCGTGTTCAACTGAAGCTCGGATCAACCGAACGCAGCCCACACGAGATTCGCCGCAGCGCGGCCCCTGAATCCCTGAGAGTCGTCCCCATCACCTCTCGCGTTCGACTCTTGACAGAGACGAATGGGAGAGCCGAATGGGAGAGCCGAATTGAAGGGCCTAGGCCCTGAGCCACCCTCCAGTGGCTCGTTCGACGGATGAACCATGCCGTGGATTGGAAGCGGGTCAAGTGATCTCTGAGGAAAATTCGGAAACCTACACGGTTCTTGATTCTCTGACGTTCCCGGTCCCAGAGAGGGTGACAAGAGTGGACGGTGCGAAGCACTCGCGCGTGCGGCCGTCTGCGTGCTGGCACGGGACGCGCGCGAAGACAAAAACAATCCCGCCCGCGACATGCGCCGCGGGCGGGATGAAGAGTGCAAACTCTGACTGTCGCTCGATTAGCGACGACGACGACCAGCGAAGCCGGCGAGTCCGAGGAGCGCGAGCGCACCAGGAGCCGGGAGGCTGAAGGATCCGTCGCCGAACTGAACCGGGGCTCCAGCGACGCCGCTGTTGTAGCCGATCGTCAGGCTGTAGTTGCGAGCAGCGCTATCGTTCGCCGAGAGGACGAACTGGCCGAGGCGGACGTCGGTGGCGGTGTTCGCGCCCTGGCCGACGCGACCCTGGAGATTCGGCGGATTCGGGTTGAACCAGCCGATGGTGCCGTTGCCAGCGAGGTCGGGGCGATCCCAACCACCCTCAGAAGCCGGCCACGAGGGGTCAGCCTGGGTGGGGTTGGTGCCGACGGCTTGGTTGCCGATCGTCAGGTACGAGTCGAACGGACGGTTCAGCGTGGCGCTGCCGGTCTGGCCGGGGCTCCACGTGCCGAACTCCTGCTGGAGAACGCCGCTGTTGTACTCAGCGTTGTCCTTGTGCCAGAAGCCGCCGAGCGCCGAACCGCCGACAGCGGCGAAGTTGTAGGCGTTGAGGACGGTGTCGGTCGGGCCGTTGAAGCGCGCCCAGACGGTGTAAACGGTCAGGTTCTGACCGCTATTGGTCACGTTCGTCGAGGTGACGACGTAGCCGGTGAAGGTGGCCGAAGCCATCGTGGACACAGCGAGGCCAGCAACGGCCGCAAGCAAACCAGTCTTCATTTGTAAAGCTCCCAATTCCAAAATCGCGTGCTCGTCGAGGATAAGCACTGCACTCTCCCTCAGGATTGAGCGGCCCTTTACCGCTCACCCGACCCTCGAAAGCGAAGATAGACCAGAAACCCACCCTGTCAAGGAATCGGAGCGGAAGAACTGCGAAGGCGGCATAGACGGCACGGGTCGAATTCCTCGACTCGGCCGAGAGCGCGATTACTGCGAACTTGATGCCGTTATTACCGGCCTACCTTGGAGGATCAATGGGGCCGCCGACACAATCTGAATAGACAGAATTGTGCCGGGAGAGGGCCCGGCGGCGCCAAATGCGCTCGAGTTGAGCAGGTCTTCCGTCAGTGGGATCGACACGATGAGGTCGCCGGCGGTCCGTCCGACCAGTTGCCGGGCTGCCTTGGCAGCTGCCTGTCGCTTCGACCAGCGCGCTTCCGGAGAGGCAACCGACCGACGCTGTCCGAGGAGCGGGAGCGAAACCGAAGTTGGGTTGGCGCTTCCTACTGAGGAGCCGCGAGCAACCTTCGAATCTCCGATCGATGCAATGGAGCCGGGGAGCTCGTTCTGAACATCCTCGCTCTGGGGATGTTCAGGGTGGGTTTCCTCTCCCCGTGTTTCCTCTCCCCGTGTTTCCTCTCCCCGGGTTTCCTCTCCCCGGGTTTCCTCTCCCCGTGCTTCCTCCACCAGCACTTCGACGGTTCGGCCAACCCATGCCGCGTGGACCCGGCCGCTCACTTCCGATTGGATGTCAAGAAGCAGGTTGTTGCGCAGCTTCTTCACCTCCGTTGGGACGTCGTCCTCGAAGCGGGTGATCGCAGCCGTTCCCGGCCGGGGCGAGTACTTGAAGATGAAATTGTTCTTGAAGGGGACCGCGCGCACCAGCGAGACGGTTTCCTCAAAATCCGCGTCGGTTTCCGTGGGAAATCCCACGATGATGTCGCCGGCGATCGTGCAGTCGGGAAGCCGCTCGGTGACCCGCGCGATGAACTCGAGGTACTCGCTGCGCGTGTAGCCCCGGTTCATCAACTTCAAGATGCGATCCGAACCCGACTGCGCTGGGGCGTGGATGTAGCGGCAGATCCGGGGGCAGGCGGCCATGACATCGAGGATGTCGTCACCGAAGTCGCGGGGGTAGCTCGTCACGAAGCGGAGCCGCCGCAGCGCGGGAACCTCGTCGTGGATGCGACGGAGGAGTTCCGCGAACGTTGTCACCCGTTCGCCCGCGGAAATGGGCTGGCGGAAGGCCGAAAGCCCGGGGCCAACCTGCGGCAGCTCGGTTCCGTCGCTGCCGACCGCCTTTCCGTGCGTGTAGCGATAGTGGTTGACGGTCTGACCGAGGAGGGTGACTTCGACAACCCCTGAGTCCACCAGGCGCTTGCACTCGTCGATGATCGAGTCGGGCGGGCGGTGAACCTCTGCTCCGCGGGTGTTCGGAACCACGCAATAGGTGCAGAACTTGTTGCAGCCACGGGTGATGCGCACATAGGCCGAGCGGTGCTCCGCGCCGGGCGAGGCCGGGTCGAAGGCGCGGGAGAGATCGAGGAGTTCGAGGTGATCCTCTGCGGCCGCCAGCGTGGCCGATCGGCGCGACTTGTTGCCCGCGAGCGCGATCCGCTCCTCTCGGGACGCGCCCTCGGTCCGGCGTACGTTGTCGATCAGCGCCGGAAGTCGGTCGAGTTCGCCCGGCCCGCAGAGGAGATCGACCTGCGGGAAGCGGCGGAGCATGTCGGCGCCATCACGTTCGGCCATGCAACCGAGGACGCCGAGGATGACCTGTTCGCCCGCCTTTTTGCGGAGTCCGACGAGGCCGAGGCGCGAATATGCCTTGTTTTCCGCCTGTTCCCGCACCGAACAGGTGTTGTAGAGCACCACGTCGGCGCGGGCGGCGTCGTCGGTGAAGCGATAGCCGAGGCTCCGCAGTTGGCCGCGCACGAGTTCGCTGTCGAGCTCGTTCATCTGGCAGCCGAAGGTTTCGAGGTAAACGGTCGATCCGTGCGACATCGGATCGACAGCGTAGCCGAGGCGGCATTTCCCGGCTTCTCGCGGCGACGAGTTCTCCACCGCGGCTCGAGGAAAAGCCGATAATCGCCGTCATGCTTCGGATGTCGCACGGCGTCGTTCTCTGCGCGTTGACGCTCCTCGTGATCGGGGTCGTCATGGTCAATTCGGCGGGCCTCTCGGTGCCGCCGGATCCTGCGCTCGTTCAGAGTGGCGCCATCACTGAAGCGCAGTTCGAGAAGATGCAGGCGTCGTACCGACCGATCTCGTTTGAGCAGGTCTTCTTCGGTCGAACGACGATCCTCGCTGGGCTGTCGCTTCTTGCGATGTTCATTGCGTCGCGGATCGACGTGGAGTGGCTCTATCGGCTGCGCGGCGCGCTTTCACCGGTGCCTTGGATCCTTGGTCTTTCGGTTGTCACGCTTCTGCTCGTGCATGTGCCGGGAATCGGTCGTGAAGTGAACAACAGTTCGCGTTGGATCGGCCCGCCGAGTTACGGCTTTCAACCGAGCGAACTTGCGAAGTGGGGCATGCTTCTCGTGGCCGCGTGGTTCTGCGTGCGATACGAGAATCGCATTCGCTCGTTCCGGCGCGGGTTTCTGCCGGCGTTTGCGGTGCTTGTCGTCATCTGCGGGCTGATCGGGAAAGAGGATCTCGGCACAGCCGTACTGGTCTTTGCCAGTTGCGCGTTGGTCCTTGTGATCGGTGGACTTCGCTTGGCGCATGTTGCGCTGCTCGTTCCTGTGGGACTCTTGCTTTCAGCGGCGGCGATTGTGACAAGCCCGTACCGGGTGAATCGCCTTCTCGCATGGCGCGATCCGTGGCAGGAGCCCGAGGGAATCGGCTACCACGTGATCCAGTCGATGAGCGCGATCGCCGGCGGCGGATTGACTGGCCGCGGGCTCGGCAACAGCCTGCAGAAGTTTGGCTATCTCCCCGAGGACACCACCGACTTCATCTACGCCATCATCTGCGAGGAGCAGGGGATCATGGGTTCGGTGCTTGTCGTTTCGCTGTATGCGGGGCTCCTGCTCTTTGGCCTCGCAATCGTGACGCGCGGCTCGAAGCGCCCTGAGGCCGACCAGATCGTGCCGCCGTTCTCGCGGCTTGTCGGGATTGGCGTCCTTCTCACGATCGGTCTTCAGGCGCTCATCAATCTGCTTGTTGTCACAGGTCTCGCGCCCACGAAGGGAATTGCGTTGCCGCTCCTCTCAAGCGGCGGGACGGGGTGGGTGATGATTGGATTCTCGCTCGGACTCGTGCTTTCAATCGAGCGATCGGCGATGCGCCGCGAGCGTGCGCTCGGGATCTCTGAGGATGATGTTGTGTTGGATACGCCCGCGGAGTCTGCTCGAGCAACAGTGGAACCCAACGCTGAAGGTGCAACCCGGGCATGAGCGACGAGAGAGACCTGACGCAAGCGCCGTCAACCGACGGGCGTGACGGCGCCATCGTGCTTGCGGGCGGTGGAACAGGCGGGCACATTTCGCCTGGAATTGCAATCGCGGAAGAGATCGCAGAGCTCGCGCCGGAGTTCGCGCGTGTTTTCGCGTGCTCGGCGCGCGCTGTCGACGCCCAAATGCTCGCGCACGTCGGAGCAGACTTCGTGCCCATTGCTGCGGAGGGGCTTTCGCTCAAGCCGGCGCGGCTCTATCGATTCGCCCGCGCATTTCTTGAGGGGCGTGCACAGGCGCGCGAACTCCTCGTGAAACGTCGCGCGCGCGCGGTGGTTTCGCTCGGTGGCTATGTCACGGGTCCGGTTGCCATCGCGGCGCGTGCGCTCAAGGTGCCCGTCCTTCTTGTGAATCTCGATGCGACGCCGGGGAAGGCCAATCGTGTGGTCGCGCGAAGTGCCGCGCGGATTTTGACTGCGCTGCCAACGCCAACCATGCCGAATTTCGCGGAGCGCGTGGTTGGCATGCCGATTCGCCGCGCCGCAATTGGGACTGGGTCGGTGGCGGAAGCGCGTGCGCGGTTTGGGCTTGAGCCGAGTTTCAAAACGTTGCTTGTCACCGGCGCTTCGCAGGGCGCAACCAGCCTCAACGACCTCATGGCGCTTCTTCTGCGCGAGCAGCGCCCGGCGTTCAGCGGGTGGCAGGTGCTGCACCTCGTAGGCAAGGCCGATCGTGCGCCGATCGAGGCTGCGTATCGCGCAGCAGGCGTTCGCGCCAGCGTTGTCGCGTTCACCCATGACATGGGTGTGGCATGGCGGGCCGCCGATGTCGCGCTGTCGCGCGCGGGTGCGAACTCCGTTGCAGAAGCGATCCACAACGCGGTTCCCACTGTGTTTGCACCGTATCCGTATCACGCCGATTTGCATCAACGTTGGAACGCTGAGCCGTACGCGAAGGATGGTCTTGCGCTTCTCGCTGATGACCGCATTGAGCCGACGCAGAACAGGGCGACGCTCGGCGCTGCGTTGGTGTCGCTCATGACCGACGACAGCCGCCGCGACGCAATGCGCGCAGCGTTGGAGACAAGGCCGCGCGAGCACGCAGCACGCGAGATTGCACGCGCAGCCATTGAACTCGCGCGTGGCAAGGGCTGACGCGCAGCGTTGTGCAAACACGCGGCACCCGCATGCACGTACCCGCGCGGCTCCGACGACGCACGCGCGCACTCACCCGATCGAGCCAAGCCACTCCGCCAAGAGATCGATCGTCGCCTCAAGGTCGCCCTTGTCGACCATTTCGGTCGTGGTGTGGATGTAGCGTGTGCCGGTCACGATGGCGATGCAGCGCGCACCAATGCCCGCGCGCTGGATGGCAGCGCCATCTTGGCCGCCGCGGGGGAGAATCGACTTCTGGAACGGGATTTTGTGCTTCTTTGCAACGGCAACAACGTCCTCGACAAGCTTGTGGTCGGAGATCATCGAGCTGTCCTGAATGAGGATTCCCGCGCCGAGACCCTGCTTCGTGACGCGCTGGTTGTCGGGCACGCC
>JBILDS010000154.1:0-7527 GCA_044352505.1 Phycisphaerales bacterium | reverse complement strand
TTCGAAAGCAGTCACTCAGAAACTGAAACACGCGTCGTTCGCTGCATCGTGGATGGACGCACCTGACCATCGATCTCGCAAGGGCACACGCGCCCACGAGGATTCATCACTCCTTGCGCTTAAACCACACACGGTGCTCCTCGATACCCCAACCCGCCTCGACCTCGACGCGCGCACCGCTCTGCCGCCACTCAGCCTGAATGCGCAGCAAGATTTGGTCGCTCCAGTTGGTGCCGTCGTCGATCCGACCACTCGAGGCGTCGGCCACGCGCACACTCACCTCGAGGACACGGATCCTCGGCTCAAACGCCTCAATCGCGCGTTCGACCTCTGTGGCAAGCGCACTCTGATGCGTGTCGTTGGCGAGGCGCCAGTTCTCGACGGGAGGAATGCCGTAGTTCAGAACCGACGCTCCAACGCCGGGCGCTTCGCGCTTTCCCATTCGCTCCCATCGCTCAGGAAGCGGACGCCGGCGACTCTGGAGAAGCGACTCCAGCGCGAGCGCGAGCGCCTCCGCAGGCGTTACCCGGCTGGTACGCGCGTCAGCCGAAAGACGCTGAAGAAGCGTGAGGCCACGTCCATCGATTGTCATGACGAAGCCCCTGGATGACCATTGGTCATGCCGTCGCGACTCGCAACCGCGAGATGCGTGAGCGATACCGCAGCGAGTGTTGCATCGCCATGCAGGTAGACGCGCTGACCAACACCAATCCCGACGCCCGGAATCGGCTCAGACCATTCGGTTGCACCACCAGCGCGGAGAAGTCCGTCGGCCGACGATTCGCTTCCCGGGTAGCGCGTGGGCACGAAGAGGAACGCGACGTTGTTGCCCGGACCTGCATCGGCTGCCGGCGGACGCGCGGCGTCGCCGAGCGTCACCACGGCGCTGCGCCACGCGAGGTCGCGCAGCGTTCGCACTGGTGCGAACTCAATGCTCAGAATCGCGGAGAACGGAATCCAGTAGTACTTGCCCGCAGCGCTCAGACCCTCAAGCGTTGCGCCGAAGCGCGAATCCCAGTCGACGAAGGCGGCGGGCGCTCCGCCGTTGGCGATCAGCGCATGCTCAGGTTCGATCTCTGCGGCCTCGCGGAGCAACGCATGCGCGCGATCCGTATCGCCGGTGCGGAGATACGCGAGCGCACCGAGACGCAACTTCATGCTCTCAGTGGGCGGCAGAAGGAACTCGGGTGAGCGGCCTTCCGTGAACACTTGCTGCCGATCACACTCGGCGCGCAGGAGTTGGAGAAGCGATCCGACCTCGCGCTCCTGCGACGGATCAAACCGCAGCACGGCGCCGAGGTGCGTTTCCGCGCGCTCAAACTCGCCGCGAATCATGAGGACATCCGCGAGTACCGCGCGGGCGAGTGGGCACGAGGGGTTGTCGCGCACGTTGCTCTCTGCACGCGCGAGTGCCGTATCGAGTTCACCGGTGCGGACAGCATCGAAGATGAGACTCATGCGCGACCTCCAGCGCCACCGCGGCGACTCGCATCATTCACCGCCGCTACGAGATGCAGATTTGCAGTCGAGCCACTGAACTGGCTGTGTGGCTGAAGCCAGATGTCGACAAGCATCTTGCCCACGTTCTCAGGATCACTGCGGACGGCCGCACGCACCCCGCGCAACGGTCGCTTGAGAAGAAGCGCCGAACCCGTGTCAGGATTGTCGACTTGGTACTCCGAAAGCCAAGCTTGGAGATGCTCCTCGATTTGCCGAGCAGTGAACGCAGAGCCAATCAGTGTTTGCGAGTAGCGGTGCACGAGATGCGCGACCCGACACGCACACAAGAGATATTGCACCATCGCACCAAGTCGCTCGGAAACGACGTCGCGACCCGCCGCAATCGCTGTGACATCGCGGAAACTTGGAATCGAATGGAACACTGTCCATCCACGCGTCGGTGAACCAGAAAGAACCGCAAGACCGAGCGTTCCGAGGCGCTCTTCCGTGCGCTCGGAGTACACCGCATCGACACTCGGCTTCACCGCGGTGTTGTGCGCATCGGTTGCGAACTCTTCGCACGTCGGCGGCACGAACACGCCGCCCCCGTCGGCCGACCAGTCGTCACCGCACTCGACGCCGCGCACGTACGTAAACCAGTTTGAGAACGCAAAACTTCGCGCAATCACCGCGGCAAGTGGGAACGCGGCGCTTCCAAAGAGGTGGCGATCATCAACACTCTCGCCGCGCACCGATCCAGCAGCACCAGCGCGCTCGGCCGCCGCACGCCAACGTGCATGGCGGAAACCGAAGCCACTTTCGACATCCTGCGACGGTCGATGTGGACCGCGCAGGAGCACGCGCGGCATGGTGAACACAAGAAATCGCGACTCATCAGAGCGCCGCATGCGATCGAGCCACGTTGAGCGCGCGAGTCGCGGATGGCAGAGTCGTTCCGGAACCACATGTGCCAACTCGTCAAACGAGTCGAACGACAGGAATCCCGGAGAGATGCCCATTGCGACCGGCGCGAGGCACTCGTTCCCAAGCCACGCGAGATACTCCGCGAACTCTCGTGCGGCCACATCGTCGAAGCCCGCGCGCGAAAGATCCTCGCCGCCGAACTCAAACCCGACCACGATGAGGCCCACAGGCTGACCCGCCGGAAAGTCAATTCCCTTCCCGTAGAGATGACGGTAGATCTGGGTCTTCCGTCGACTCATGGCACCCTGGATGTCTTGCAAGAGCTCACGCGCCGTGAGGTCGAGCACCCGCACCACCACCCGCGCGCGAACGTTGCCGGCTCGACGCCCTTCGGCAAGTGACTCCGCGACGCTTGTCACCAGCAGGTTCATCTCACGCCACGAGCGTTCAAGACGCTGAAGCTCCGCATGCGCGATGATCGCTGCGAGTTGTAGATTCAGACGCTCATCAAGTTCGATGAGCATGTGGCGCAACACACGACGACCACGCTCTGAAAGGTGTCGCGCAGCGCCCGAAGGCGCGGTCGAGGCATGAACCAGGCGCCCTCGAGAAGACGCTGCAGTGGTGGAAACCGGGCGTTCGATCCGCGTCAACTCGCTCGCCTCATGAGAGACGGGCACCCCGCGGGTACCCGGGAATCGTGCCGATGCAGCGCGCGCGGGAGGTCAGCCACGGAGTTCCGCGACGCCTCCCGCACGCAACCGCGACATCAGGCGGGCTTGGGCAGCTTGCCGACGAGGTGGACCGAGCCGTGCAACTGCTCGATCTGGAGGTGCGGCTTCAGGAAGAAGTTGAGGAGCTTCTTGCCCGAGTCCTCCGGGTCGGAGGCCACCTCGATCTTGATCTCAGCGAACGGCTTCATGCGCTTCTCGTGCTCGGTGGTCGCGTCGAGTGACACGAACTGCGAGACGGCCCAGTCGACCAACTCCTCCTGGATCTGGCGATCGGACTTCGCACTGCCGATCATGGTCTGCGCGTGGCGCGTGAGGCAGTGGATAAGACGCCCTGTTGCCAAGACGTACGGCAGACGCGCGCAAATGTTGGCGTCATTCGAACGGTCGGGATCGGTGAACTTCTTCGGCTTCTGGACGGTCTGTGCGCCGTAGAAACAGCACTTATCCTGCTGGTCGAGCTGCGCCATGCTCCAGAATCCAAGCTCGCTGAGCTCGTTGTCGGCGCGCGTACCGTTCTGCACCTCGGCGGGGCCGACCATGACTTGCGTGCCCTTCTTCGTCTGGTAGACGAAGTTCGGGAGCGAGCCGCTCAGGCCACCGTTCTTCTCGCCGCGGATCGCAACGCCGATCCCATAGCTGTAGAAGGCGTTCACGATGTTCGAAGCAGCAAGGTACGCGGCGTTCGACCAGCAGAGCTGCGACTGATCAACGCCCTCGAGCGAGCCATCGGCCGCATACTCGAACTCGTTGAAGCCCTCGAGGCCGTCTGCCTTCTTCGTGACGCCTTGGTTGCCGTACACGTGGCGGCTCAAGAAGCGCGGCACGGTCATGGCCACGAAGTTTGAGTTCGGCGACTCGCGGAACGTATTCCACGCCGCGTACTCGGCCTTGTTCGACTCGAAGATGCGGGTGAAGCGATCGGCCTTGTTCAGCTCCTGCAGATCGTCCATCTTGAACATCGCAGCCGAAGCCGCGGTGAGAACCGGGCTGTGCGAACCCTTACCGATCGACGCAAGCGCGTCGAGCATGGCGACGTCCTCGGGAGCGTGGCTGAACTCGAAGTCGCAGACCATCGCGGCCATCGGGGTGCCGGCGTACTTGCCGATACGGGCCTCGAACACCTTGCGCCAGAGCTGCGACTTGTCGAAGTTCATCGCCTTCGTCAGGTCGTCGGAGAGCTCCTTCCGCGTGACGTTCATAACGTCGAAACGGATCTTCGGGTCATCGGGAGCCTCCTTCACCATGTGGTGGAGACCCCGCCACGAGCCCTCGAGCTTGAGGAGTTCGGGCGCGTGCATGACCGCCGCGAGCTGCTTTGAAATGCGCTTCTCAAGCTCGACCTTCGCCTCATTGAGAAGTTTGACGAGACCCGCCTTCAGCGGCTTCTTGCCCTGGAGAATCGCGTTGTCGACGAGTTTGGCGATGATCTCAGCCACCTCCGACTTCTCGCCGGGCAGTTGCTTGGCGCCCTTGAGGGCGTCCTGGATGAGATCCTTGAACTCAACCACGCGGGCGGAAAGTTCGGTCGCGGACGATGACTGGGTCTCTGCTTCGGACATTCGTCAATCCTCTTCATGGCGCCGATGCACGCGATTCCGCGGCCGGCACGGTCAGTTGGGTCGCACGTTGATACTGGTCAGGAAAAGAGATTCTTCACGCGCTCGTCGCCAAAGAGCGCCTGCAGCGCGTCGTAGTCCTGCGGACGAACCTCGGCGTTGGCGAGGATCTGCTCGATCATCTCGCGCTGGTCAAGAAGCGCCGCGAGCGCCGGCACCTGCTTGGCGATGTTGCGGGGTTCGAAGTCGGCCATCGACCGGATGGTGATGGTGGCGCTGATCTCTTCAGGCTCGCCTGAGTTCTCGTCGCGAAGGACGTTCGGTACCTTGATGGTGATCTGCGGTGCGATTTCACCGAGGACCTTGTCGAAGTTGTCCTTCGTGATCTCGGTGAAGTTTCGGTCGCGGAGCGCATCACGCTTCTTGCTCGGATTGCTTCCGAGGTCGGCGAGCACGCCGATCACGAACGGCAACTCTGTCTTCTGGACGCCATCGGGCATTGGGATGTCGAAAACGACGCGCGCCGGGCGCTCCTTCTTGAGCTTCGAGTCGGTACCGATTCGGGTCATGAGAGTTCCTCAGTTGGAAATCGCGGCGAATCCGCGAATTTGCGGGTGCGATGATAGCGAAAGGCCGCAGTGGGTGGAAATATTCAAGAGGGATTCATCCGCAATGGAATCACAGGAAAAGCGGCCTGCGGCCTTGGAATCTGCAGCCTTGGAACCCTGCAGCCTTGGAACCCTGCAGTTTTGGAACCCTGCAGCCTTGGAACCTGCAGTTTTGAAACCCCGACCCCGTTCGCCCCTGAACGCACGACACGCTGGGGCTACGCACACCGCCGTTCGCCAATTCGCCCGATCCGGTGCCAATCACGCGAGCGGATAACAGCCGCAACGGACTTCGAACGGTACTCCGCCTTGGGTGGACGCCGGCCGCGACCCCGCTGCGGGGTGCTCGGCAGAAACCGCGATCTCCACCCGCAAGGAGCGCTCGTCGGGGCCATCGAAGGACGCGGCAAGCAGGATTTGCGCGTTGGTGCCGATGATCTTGTCCGCCGCTGGGCGGAGTGCCGTTGCGATGGCTGTTGAGAAGTCGGCGCAGGCCTCGCGATCCCGCCCCGGGGCGCCGACGGCGCGAATCGCGATCGACGCAAGGCGCGTGAGGCGCGAGAGAGCCAGCCGCATGCGGACATCAAGGCTTGTGGCGCGCGCCGTCTCGCTTTGCTCGCCCACGAATCGAGGTGGTGCAACGAGAACGGGAACGTGGGGTCCAACGCGAAGTGATTGGGCGTCGTTCCATGGCACAGTGACACCGCGCTCGGCAAAGGCAGCCGACGCCGACGCCGAAACGGTGCCGCGCGTGCGAACATCAGCTGCGCACTCGCCAACCATGCAGAGTTCGCCAACTGAAAGCCCCGTCGATGTGCCCACAAGCAATGCACCGAGTGCAAGCGACGGCGACTGGCCCCACAGATCCTGTGCGCTCGAGGGCCGTGCACGTTGAACCGAGCGTGCTGTCAATGCGAGTCCGGCTGTGCGCGGATCGCTCCGCAGCGATCGAAATGCTGCGAAGTTGAGACCTGACATCACGCGATCGACACCTGAGGCGCCTTCGAGCGTACTTCCGATATCAAGCGCAAGATCGGCGTCGCGCACCGCTGCCAGCACAATCGCGGCACACTCGCTTGAAAGCCGAGCGAGGCCGCGCATCGCACTTGCGCCAGCTGGATCAACACCGATTGGCTCATCGATGACAACAAGGTCCGGTCGCGTCGTGGGCTGTGATGCGATACGGTCGAGCACATCAAGAAGTGCGGAGTCGTCGCCCGCCTCGATATGCGCAAGTTCGCGCAACAGTTCGCGCGCGCCAATCGGAAGAATGCGCACGGCGACCGCATGATTCGACTGCGCTCGGGCTGATTCAAGTATGTGCGCCAAGCCCAGCCACGCGCGCTCAAGCGAGACAAGGCGCGGTACTGCACGCACGAGCCCAAGTTGCCTGTTCTGGCGCGACGAACCGTCATCTGGTGCGGCCGAGGCGGACGGCACCGAACGGCCCGACAGCGCGGCTGCGATCGTGCGCTCAAGGTCAGTCTGGGATGAACCCGGCGCGGACGCCGCTTGCGTGCGCGTGAACCGCGCGAGGGCGGGAATCGCACCCTCGAGCGCCGTTTGCGAGAAGTCTGCGAGCTTGCGGAACGTGAGCTTGACGTCGATGAGCGCGTCGTCGGCGCTGTCGACCTCCTCGACCCGAAC
This sequence comes from Phycisphaerales bacterium, assembly GCA_044352505.1. Taxonomy (GTDB): domain Bacteria; phylum Planctomycetota; class Phycisphaerae; order Phycisphaerales; family SM1A02; genus QWPT01. The sequence continues at coordinate 618 of JBILDS010000154.1, read as the reverse complement.
GCGCACGACCGGCGAAACGGCCGCGAGAGACGCGTCCACGTCCTCAACCACAGCCGACAGGCGCTCCGCGAGCGGCGCATCGAGCTCCTCGCCGCCGAAGTCGCCAAGCACGAGTACGTTCAGCGGTCGCGCCGCGAGGTCAATCGCGATCTCCTTCAGCGACGGAGACGCGCGTCCATTGATGTCCTCGTGCTCCATCGCGCCTCCGTTCGTTGCGCATCAGCTGTTCGAAGAGTCCTCGTTCGGTGTCGGCTCGGTGACTGCAAGTGCTTGGAAGACCTTCGCGCGATCGCCATCTGTGAGGCCTGCGCCGTTACACAACTCAAGCAACAGCGTGGGAAGATCCAACCCTGCGCGACGAACAAGCGCAGGCGCCACATAGCCGATCGGGTTGTGGGGCTCAAAGCGACGGAACCACGCTCCGATCGTTTCAAGCTCGCGCATCTTGCGTTCACGCACGATCAGATACGCGTTCTCAGCATTCGCGAGATCCACAGTCAAACCTCCCTGCTGCCCTGAGGTATCGCTCGAGCCGCTCGCTGCGTCGCTTGCCGTGGATGCCACCGCGAACAACTCTGGGGCCTCGCTCCGAATCACCTCGGCCGAGCGCCACACAAG
>JBILDS010000018.1:0-24481 GCA_044352505.1 Phycisphaerales bacterium | reverse complement strand
GCCCGAGTCTTCGTGCAAGCGCGGCATCTTTCGGCGGCGCAATCAGAAGCGGCTTCGATGACTCGACCCCCGCGGCCCCAAATGCGGCGCGCGAGGAGCGCTCCGCGCGGGGGAGTTTGGCGGCGCGGAGCACAGATTCGCCCTTTGCGTTCCGCGCGAACCGAACCCCGGGCTCAAGCAGCACCATGAGGTGGTTCGCGGCGCATTCGACCCCATTGATGACTACCGGCGCGGGCGCCTCAGCAATGAGCGGCGGCGCAGGCTGCGCGCGGGCCACCGGAACCCCGGAGAACAATGCCAGTGCGCCCACAACGAGCGACCAAGCCGCACGAAGGCGGAGCGGCGCGGGGAGAAGGCGTTCGGATTGACCCGGCATGGAATCTCGAAGGTACCTCGCGTTTCGTCGCGTGCCGCTCGGGAGTTCCGCAAATCTCCCCGCTCTCTGCGGGAAATGCGGGTTGATTGGGTTGCGTACGCGGAACAGGCGGCGCTGCGGGTATATTCCGCCCCTTCCAACCCGCCGCCGTCGGCGGGGCTTCGGCCAGTCGGCCGACTGATCACGTGGCCAGTTGGCCGCCCGATCACACGTTTCGTTCTAGCCCGCGCGCCGCGCACACACCCCATGAGCAACCACCGCCATCTGTTCACCTCCGAAAGCGTCTCGATGGGTCACCCCGACAAGGTGTCCGATGCGATCTCGGACGCCGTGCTCGACCTCATCCTCGACCACGATGCGTGGGGCCGCTGCGCGTGCGAGACGCTGGTGACGACCGCGCAGGCGATCGTCGCGGGCGAGATCAAGTTTGCACAGAACCCGAAGAAGAAGTTCGATGTCCAGCAGACCGTGCGCGACGCGATCCTCAGGATCGGCTACGACGACGCAGCGATGGGCTTCGATGGCAACGGCTGCGGTGTCGTCAACCTGCTGCACGAGCAGTCGGCCGACATCGCACGCGGCGTGGTGCGCAAGGCGAAGAAGGACCAGGGCGCCGGCGACCAGGGCATGATGTTCGGCTTCGCGTGCGAGGAGACCGATCGTCTCATGCCGCTTCCGATCAATCTCTCGCACCGCCTCGTCGAGCGCCAGGCTGAAGTGCGGCGCAAGGGCATCATTTCCGGCATCCGCCCCGACGCGAAGAGCCAGGTCACGATTGAGTACGACGGCCTCGATCCGAAGCGGGTCGACGCGGTCGTTCTCTCAACGCAGCATGCGCCCGAGTGGAACGGCGAGAAGAAGCAGGCCGAGCTTCGCCGCGCCGTCACCGACGCGATCATCAAGCCTGTGCTCGGGAATTGGTGGCACCCAGGTGTGAAGGTGTTCGTCAACCCGACGGGTCAGTTCGAGATCGGTGGCCCGCACGGCGACTGCGGCCTCACGGGACGCAAGATCATCGTTGACACCTACGGCGGTCGCGGCCGCCACGGCGGCGGCGCGTTCAGCGGCAAGGATCCGTCGAAGGTCGACCGCAGCGCCGCCTACATGGCGCGCTACATCGCGAAGAACATCGTGGCCGCGAAGCTCGCGCGCGTGTGCGAGGTGCAGGTCGCCTACGCGATCGGCGTCGCGGAGCCCGTCTCGGTGCTCGTCGACTCGCAGGGCACGGGCACCGTGGGCGACGAGATCCTCTCGAAGCTCGTGCGCGAGCACTTCGACCTCACGCCGTTCGGCCTCATCGAAATGCTGAAGCTGCGCGCGCCGATCTACTCGTCGACCTCGAGCCACGGCCACTTCGGCCGCGAGCCTGGCGAAGGCGGCAAGGGCACCTTCACCTGGGAGAAGACCGACATCGCGTCGGCGCTCAAGAAGGGCGCAGGCAAGGCAGTCAGCTCGCCGAAGAAGGGCGTGGCCTCTGCGGGCGGCAAGCGCCGCTCGCCGGAGCTTGCGAACGCTTGAACGCGGAGACACCCGTCGGCTACGCCGCTCGCGAGGCTGCGCTCGAGCGCATTCTCGCGCAGGCGCTGCGCTTTCCTGATCTTGATTTTTCCCCCCATTCGGGGCCCTCGGTCGGCACGGATCGAAGCCGGATGGTCGATCCCCGCGACGCGGCACTTGCGCGCGCGATCGAGCACGCCGTCGTGCGGCGGTACCTCACGCTGATTGCATGCGTGCGGCCGCACCTCTCGAAGAACTGGCCGCTTCTCGAGAAGCCCGTGCAGGCGGCGCTTCTCGGTGGTGCCGCGCAGATCCTCTTCCTCGACCGCGTGCCCGCAGCGGCCGCGGTTGACGCGAGCGTTGAGTGGACCAAGCGTCGCGTGCGCCCCGGTGCGGGCGGGCTTGTGAACGCCGTGCTGCGGAAGGTGGCGGGAAGCGTGGTCGAGCGTGTGCCCGCCGCCGCGCTCGAGGCCTGCGTGCATACGCGGCGTGATCTCGTGCCGCTCGCGGACGGCTCTGCGCTGCGGCTCTCGGTCGAGGCGTTCAGTGAAGACGCCGCACAGGGTCTCGCTGAGAAGACGAGCCACGCGCGCGACCTCATCCTCCACTGGGTCGGCGCGTTCGGCTTCGCGGAGGCGACGCGTCTCGCGGCGCACGGGCTCGTCGAGGCACCGATCATCATCACGCCGTTCGACGCGGGCGATGCGGTGCTTGCCGCGCATGCGACCGCGCACGAGGAGCGCGGCTTCGGCGTGTGGACGGGGAGCCATGGCGAACTCACGGCGCTCCTCGCGGCGCGCGGTGACCTGCGCGTACAGGACCCAACTGCCGCTGCCACCCTGGCCGCGCTCGTTCCCATGCTTCCAAGGCCGCCGAAGCTCGTGGTCGACCTCTGCGCGGGGCGCGGCACAAAAACGCGCCAGCTTGCTGCGCTTCTTCCCGAGGCGACGATTCTTGCGACAGACCCCGACCGCGCGCGCTTCGCGGCGCTTGAGGCGCTCTCGGCCGAAAATCCGCGCATTCGCGCACTCAAGCCAGAGGCGCTCTTTCGCGAGGCGGCAGCGGGCGCGGACCTCGTCCTCCTTGATGTCCCCTGCTCGAACTCGGGCGTTCTCGCGCGGCGCCCCGAAGCGCGCTACCGCTTCAACAAAGTGCGTACGAAGAGCGTGCTTGAACTTCAGCAGAAAATTGCAGATCCTGCGATCGGACTCGTCGCGCCAAAGGGCGCCGTGATCTACGCGACTTGCTCCATTGAGCGCGGCGAGAACGAGACGCAGGTCAAGCGACTCACCGCAAACTTTGGGCTTTCGCTTGCGGTCGAGCGAACCATTCCCCCTGCCGGACTTCCGGGCGAATCGACATCGATCTATCGCGATGGCGGATATCACGCCCTTCTCGTCCGGATCTGAGTGCGTTTCCTGGCGGTTTCGCGCTCCGCATGCGATGCCGGCGTTGGTACCATCCGCCGCTTCCCGAAGATGACGGGCGTTGCACAATGCCTGTCCTGGAGTGAGCGTATGCGCATCCTCGACATCCTCTCCCCGAGTTCGATCCGCGTGCCACTCCACGCGACGGACAAGCAGGCTGCGCTTGATGAGTTGGTCGATCTCTTGTCGCAGAACGGTCTATGCCCTGATCCGCAGGCTGTGAAAAAGGCGGTGTGGGAGCGTGAGGCGCAGCGCTCAACCGGTATCGGTGAGGGACTCGCGATTCCGCACGGGAAGTGTTCCGCTATGCCCGCGCTGGTGCTTGCGATTGGGAAGCCAGCGCAGCCGCTTGAGTTCGGCTCCATTGATAAGAAGCCGGTGCAACTCATCATTCTTCTCGTCTCGCCGCCAGAGAAGAAGGACGAGCACATTCAGGCGCTTGGCAGGATCTCAAAGATCATGACCAGCCCGGAGTTTCGCCAGAGGGCCTACGCCGCCCAGAGTGCCACCGAGCTCTACGGACTCTTCCGCGAAGCGGAAACTTGAAATTTGAAGTTTTTTTACGCAGATGCGGTTGGTTTGGGGCGATCTTGTAGCATTGGCTACATCGCGCGTATGCTATGCCTTATGCACACCCACTTCACGTTGCGGCTTCTTGCTGGGCTCAGCCTCTCGTACGCGCTCATGGCTGCGGGCTGCGATGATGGTCGCGCGCCCACGGCTGCGGGCGGCAATGCGCGCCCGACCCGAGAACGTCCTCTGGTGATCGCCACAACGCCTGTGGTCGGCGATCTTGTTCGTGCGATCGGTGGTGATCGCATCGACCTTGTCGTACTAATTCCACCTGGAACCGACCCACACCTCTGGACGCCGACACGCACAGAGGTGCTGCAGATCCTCGAAGCCGACGCCGTCTTCATGAACGGGCTGATGCTTGAAGGCCGCTCCGGCGAGTCGTTTGCGCGCGTGGAGTTGAGCGGTCGACCGGTGGTGCGTGTTGCGGAAACGCTCGCAAAGTCGGATTTGCGAACCGACGAATCGAGTTCGTATGCATTTGATCCGCACGTTTGGATGGATCCTCTGCTTTGGGCAAAGACAGCGCCCGCTGTGCGCGACACGCTCACCAAACTCGACCCGAGCGGCGCTGACACGTTCTCCAACGCCGTCAAAGAGTTCGAGCGCAACACAGCCGAACTTCACCGTGAGATCACGATTGCGATCGGCTCGATCCCGCCGGAACAGCGACGGCTTGTAACCGCGCACGACGCGTTCGGCTACTTCGGTGCCCGCTACGGACTTGAGGTCCGCGGCATCCAAGGAATCTCTACCGAAAGTGAACCGTCGCTCAACGAGATTGAGCGTCTGGTTGAGGAGATCAGTGAGGATCGCGTTCAAGCGATCTTCATTGAGACCACCGTCTCAGACCGCACCGTGCGTGCGGTCGTCGACGGATGCGCTGCCCGCGATCATGATCTCAAGATCGGCGAAGCCCTCTACTCCGACTCACTCGGACGCCCAGGAACGCCAACAGGCACATGGGAAGGCATGATGCGCCACAACGCGAAATCGATTGCACAGGCGCTCGGAGGTCGAGGATGAATGACGCCGCGGCGCTCGCTGGAACGGTTGCGAGTCCCCTTGAGGTGCTGGGTCTTTCTGCTGGTTACACGCGTGGCGACCCCGTTGTACGCGACATCAGCTTCTCACTTGTGCGCGGGTCGATGACCGCACTGATTGGGCCGAATGGCGGGGGAAAGAGCACACTTTTGCGTGCGCTCCTTGGGCTCGTTCCATTTGTTGAGTCAACCCGCGTGGCCTTTTTCGGTGAGGCGTTCGATGCGGTTCGACCTCGCGTGGCCTACGTTCCGCAACGCGCGCAGATCGATTGGGACTTTCCCGCGAGCGCGTTTGATGTGGTTCTCATGGGTTGCGCAGCGCGTGTCGGCCTCTTTGGTCGTGTGAGCCAAGCACATCGCGACGCTGCGCAGACGGCACTCACTGCGGTTGGTCTTGAAAGCGCAGCGAACGTGCAGATCGGCGCGCTCTCAGGTGGTCAACGTCAACGCGTGCTTGTGGCTCGCGCGTTTGCGCAGAACGCACAACTTCTGCTTCTCGACGAGCCCTTTGCAAATGTCGATACTTTCTCTGAGGCGCGATTGTCCGAAGCATTGCGCGGGCTTTGCGCGCGCGGATCGACCGTGCTTGCGGTGCATCACGACCTGCATGGCGTCCGTACGCACTTCGACGAAGCAATCCTCTTGCGGGGCACCATCATGGCGGCGGGTTCAGTGCATGCGGTGATGACGGATGCAAGACTTTCTGCCGCGTATGGGCTGACCGAGGAGCCCGCACGATGAGCGTCGGGGCGCTCGGAACCAATACGCCCATAGTCCTCGCTGGGTGCATGCTCTTCGGTGCGCTCGCGGGCGCTGTTGGAACCTTCGTGCTCGCGCGTCGACGTGCGCTCGTCGCCGATGTCGCTGGACACGCTGCGCTTCCGGGCGTGGCGCTTGGATTTCTCGTTGGAGAGGCGCTTGGGTTTGGGGGGCGTACACCATGGGTTCTGCTCCTTGGGGGCGCGTTGACGGCGCTTGCCGCAGCGTGCTGCGTGCCCGTACTCGCACGACAACGACGCATCGGTTCAGATGGCGCAACCGCAATTGCACTCGCCGGATTCTTCGGTGTTGGAGCGGTTCTTCTCTCGCATGTCCAAAGTCATGGTGCCGGTTCGCAAGGTGGGCTGCGCTCACTCCTCTTTGGAAGCGCCGCCGCAACCAGTCGCGAGGATGTCTTCGCACTCGTCGCGATGAGCTGTGTTGCGTTGGGGCTCCTTGCAACGACCTTCAAAGGACTTGCGCTTGTTGCCTTCGATGAAGAGTTCGCGCGGATCGCTGGTCTACCCGTGCGCGCGCTCGACTTTTTCATGACGTTCCTTCTGGTTGCCACGGTCGTTGCGGGTATGCAACTTGCCGGTGTGGTGTTGGTTGTTGCCATGGTGGTCACACCCGCTGCGGCGGCGCGCGTGATCGGCGGTCGACTTCCGTTCGTCACCCTGCTGTCGGCGACCATCGGCGCCGTCACCGCAGCGGCCGGCGTCCTCGCATCGCGTCTTGGAGACAACGTACCCACGGGTGCAGCAATGACGTTGGCCGCGACGACGGTGTTCGTATTGCTGCTCCTCTTCACCGCACTGCCACGCGCAGGTGCCGCTCGGAGTGCGCGCGCATGACCCCGACTCTTGCGGTCGATCTTCCAGCGCTCGCTGCGGTGCTGCTTGCGGTGATCGCGTGCGGCACACTCGGGAATTGGCTTGTTCTCCGCAAAGAAGCAATGACCGGAGACGCCATCGCGCACGCGGTTCTCCCCGGTCTCGTGGTGGGATTTCTTGTGAGCGGCTCGCGCTCCGTTCTGGCCATGTTCATTGGAGCTGCGATTGCGGGCGCCGCGGCGGTTGTGTCCTCGAGCCTTCTTCGCACCCGCGCTCGTGTTGACTCTGGAGCCGCGCTCGGCATTGTGCTCACGGCGTTCTTCGCTCTCGGTGTCCTACTCCTCGAAACACAAGGCGCGCGACAGGTCGATCTCGACCCGGAGTGCGTTCTCTTTGGATCGGTCGAGACGCTCTTCTACGCGGCGCCAGTCAGTGCTCCGTGGTATGTGGGTGTCCCAAGCGAGTTGTGGGCGCTTGCGGTGGCCGCCGTCCTCGCCGTGGCGTCGAGCTTTCTGTGTGCGCGGCAGTTTTCAGCACTTTGCTTCGACGCGGAGTACGCGCATCTTGCGAACCAATCAACGCGAATCGCGGAGCAGTTGCTGCTTGTCACAGTGAGTGTGTGTGTGGTGGCGAGTTTCTTCGCGGTAGGAAGCGTGTTGGTGATTGCGCTCCTTGCATGCCCAGCGCTCATCGCGGCGCCACACGCGCGCAGCGTTCGCGGACAGATCGTCCTGAGCGTACTCGTCGCGTGCCTGATCGCGGTGGGTGCGTACTTTCTCGCGGCATACGCGCCGACCGTTCTCGGCACCCGCACCGCGCTCAATGCAGCGGGCATGATCGCCACACTTCTTGCGGTGGCGGTTCCCTGCTCGCACCTTCTCCGTGCAGTGATCAACCGCCAGGGGTAAGAACCCAGTCGCGCGCCGTCGCAGTGTTCGACCAGAGCTGCATGTCGTCAAGCGTCTCCGGGGCGCGCGTCTCCACGTGGCCATCCGCAAATCCGGTGACGACGAGACCGCCGTTGCGCGTACTGAGATTTCCGAACGACGCCGGATCTTCGCCGTACACACTCGCCCACGTGCGTGTATCGAACGATGGCGAACGAATGCGGAAGTAGCCCTCCGTCACATCAGATGTTCCGCCGCCAGGAAGGCTCTCTTGACCTCGCGCACTTGCAAACACCACGAGCTCTGCGGGTCGCACGATTTCGCCAAGTCTCGTGACATAGAACTTGCCGAATAGCCCGAGAAACGCGCTGTTGAAGCCGCCGAAATTCTCGTCGCCACCAACCCATACGCTGTTGAGACCGAAACTCGGGAAGACGCTTGTTTGGTAGAGGTAGTTTGAGTAGTCGGTGAGTTCGAGTTCGCGCAGCATGCGCTCATGTTCGCCCACGAACAAACCGTTGAAGTCATGCCCGATGTAGGGCGCGAGGCGCCAAACCCATCGATTCGCTGTGATACCGATGGTCTGCGCTGCGATTGGGTTGCGTTGGGCGTCGTATGCGGAAAGTCCGCCGCGATAGCCGGGGAGCAGTGCACCGCCTGCGTCGTGGGCATACTGCTGCCATGCCGCCAAGAGGGAGCGCGCAGCGGCGACCTCACGTGCGCGAGCGCTTGCCTCGCGGAGTCGGGAAATCACCGGCAGCAACGCCGCCAACAACACCACGAGTACTGCGATCACCACGAGGAGTTCCACCAACGTAAACCCCGCGAACTCCGCAAGACGCCGCAACGGGCACCGGCGCACCCTCGGGGTCGGTGTCGCGCTGGGTGAAACGATGGAGGCGGAGCGAGAAGTCAACGTGATCGATCCTGCATGTCGAGCGCGCCAAGCGCTCCGTGCGTTCTGAGGACGATGTACGCCCGGAAACCGGCGAAGACGCCTGAGAAACGCGCAAATTGCGTCCACGGTGGCAATCCGCGGGACGGGTTGGGCGTAGCAGTCTACGCTCTTCGAGAGTTTCTTTGCGTACCACGATTCGCGGCGAATTTCGCGACCGCGCACGACGCCGTCGCCCCCATCCCCACCCCCACCTTTCGCACCACCGCCATGCCGATCTTCTGCAGCCGCACTGCTCTTGCCGTGATTCCGCACGTGATTCCGCACGCGATCGCACTCGCCTCGGGCCTTCTTGTGCTCGCGCCACGCCCAGCCCATGGCGACCAGTTCGCGGCGCAGTTCAACGCCCCAACCCTCGACCGTTGGAACTATCCGTTCAACCCAACGCCGGGTTCGCGCATTACAGCGTCGGTTTTTGGGAATGAGGCTGGTAGCGATCTGTTCGACAACCGAGATGGCCAGTTCATTGTGGGCTTCGACACGGGTGGCCAGATTCCAGCGGGTCTTGGCGCATCGAGCTACACGATTTCCGCATGTGTTCTTGAGATCAGCTACGCGAACGACTTTGTGGCCGAGTACGACCCGACCGTCGACCCATTCACCGCGTTCCTTCCGGAGAGCGACCCTGCGTACGTCGAGGACGCGGACGCAGGCCAGCCGATTGAGCTCTACGCAACTGGGTTTCGCAACGGTTTCTCTGTGGCCAACTGGGTGGAGACAAGCCCGTATGCGCCCGCTGGTCAGAGTTTGCTTGCGCCGGGTATCCGCAACGCCTACGCGTCGGCGCGAACCGATGGGGGCACGGGCTCAGGCGTTTGGGTGGATGTCTCAAACTCCGTCCGCGAGCGTTGGACTCCGTCGCCGTTGGCGGTGGGACTGATCGACGGACTGAAGCCTGGCAGCCTGATTCCTGTCGGGACTGCAATGCGGTTTGAACTTGATGTGTCGCGCGCGGATGTGCAGGAGTTTCTGCGCGACGCGATCGATGGTGGGCGCCTGCGCTTCTCCGTCACGTCGCTTGCGAAGGTCGTCCAACAGGGCGGGAACTTTCCGGCGTTCTACTGCCGAGAAAATCCCGTCGTGACGGCGACCGGCCTTGGCGACGCGACCCTCGCGATCACAGTGACAACCGCGACCTGCGCACCCGCCGATCTCAATTGCGATGGCTCAGTTGGTGCAGCCGATCTCGCGACACTGCTCGGCGCGTGGGGCGGAACAGGCCCCGGCGACCTCAACGGCGATGGAACGGTTGGCGCGCCCGACCTTGCGATTCTGCTTGGTCAGTGGGGTTGAAGCCACTGCCGCCATGCGCGTTCGTCAGGCCAGTGCACGCCGAACTGATCCGTACGTCGGCTTGATTCGACGACGAACACGTTCCGCAATGCTTTCGAGCATTCGTTCGACCTCGGTGGCTGCAATCTCAAGAACCGCTGCGATCTCGGCAACAGTGAGTTCTTCGGTGTAGCGAAGCATCACCACCAACCGCTCCCGACGCGTGAGTTCGCGGGAGAGGTCGGCCACGACTCCATCGATTCTTGTGCGAGTGGCATCACGCGATGCCGAAGCACCTGCATCCACACCTGCAATCAAACCTGTAACCATGTCGGTCGAGCGAGACGCGGCGGCGCCGCTGTCGATTCTTGTCGCATCCATGCGATCGGGCTTGCGCTCCATGATCCGTCCTTCCTGCGCCATCCATGGCGACTCGGGGAGCATACCGAACCTTCAGGCGTCGGCAAGTTGCGCACGCCCGGTGATGGGCTCCCAAAGTCGCATCGACTCACGGCGCCGCAAGCCGCGACACGTTGAAGAGCGGCAAGAGGAGCGCAATCGCCACAACGCCGAGCACCGAACCGAATGCGAGCACCAGCACGGGTTCAAGCAAGCTGGTCGCTTGCTTCAGGGCGGTTTCAAGATCCTCTTCCGCAAAGTCGGCCGCGCGACCGAGGACCTCAGGAAGTCGTCCCGATCGCTCGCCCGCGGCAACCATGGCGATGACCGTGGGCGGCATGAGATCCTGATTCCGCAGCGCCTCCACCAGCGATCCACCGTCGCGCAACCGAGCGTCGATGGCATCCCAGAAGCGCTGACTGCGGCCGCTGTGCGAAAGACCACGGCAGATCGCGATCGCATCGAGCAGGTGGATACCGCTTTGCAGAAGCGTCGCAAGCGTGCGACAGCTGAGCGCGACAAACGCAAGTTGCATGAGCCGACCAATGATCGGCAGACCGAAGCGGAGTTTGTCGATGAGCCGCGTCATGGCGGCGGTTCGCGCGAAGAAGAGGAGTGCAACACCGATTGTTGCGGCAACGATCGCAATCGGAAGTGCGTTCTCGCGCACAGCGTCGCTGAGCGCAAGGAGCGTTCGAGTGAGAAATGGGAGTTCCGCACCGCGATCCGCGTAGATCTTTGCAAACCGCGGCAACACGAAGACGAGCAACGCCAGGATGACGAGTACGCCCGCGCTGAGCATGAAGAGCGGATAGGTCGCCGCTGCCTTGAGTTGACGCAGCGTGCGCTCGTGGCGCTGCAAGTGGTCGGACGCGCGCAAGAGCATGGGGCCGAGCTGACCCGTTGATTCGGCAGCGCGTGCGAGTGCCACCACGATCGAGGGAATGTTCCGTCCGCGCTTCGCCAACGCGGCAGAGAGCGGTGCGCCCGCGTGGACGTCGTCGGCAACCGCGCGGGTGAATGGGCGGAATTCCGCGCGAACGCCCTCATTCACAGCGGAATCGAGCGCTTCCGCAAGCGGCACACCCGCTTCCGCCATGGTGCCAAGATGGCGACAGAGCACGGCCACGTCGCTGCGACGGATACGCATACCCTCGCGTGATTTGCCTGACTGCGAGGCACGCGCCTTGTCGGAGATGCTCGAGTCGATCTCAATTGAGAGGACGGTTCTTCCTTCGGAGCGGAGCTTGCGCGCAACCTCTTGCGGGTTGTGCGCGGCCATCGTGCCTACAGCCTCGCGCCCCCCTTGCTCGAGCACCCGATAGGCGAAGGTCGCTCGTGCGTCGAGCCGCTCGTCGGCGTGGATCAACGGGCCGTCCGTCGTCGCCGTGGTGTTGTGTTTGGTCGCGAGTGCCATCGTTCAATCCTCCTCAGGATGCCGTCGCCAAGACGACTTCCTCGACGGTTGTGAGTCCGTCGCGCACCTTCTCAAATCCATCCATACGCATCGTCCGGTGACCGCTCGATCGCGCAAGGGTCGACAGTTCCTGCAACGTCGCACCGCGCGAGACAGCGCCTGTAAAGTTCTCGTCCGGAACCAACAGTTCAAACACGCCCAGACGACCTGCGAATCCGCTGCCACGGCAGCGCGCGCAGCCTGCACCATGGGCGAAGTGCGGAACCGAGCCAGTGACCGCCTCAACTTCTGCACGCACGTGTGGATCGGGTTCGAAGTTCTCGCGGCAGTGTGGACAGATACGGCGCACGAGGCGCTGCGCCAGCACGCCGCGGATCACGGCCGCGACAAGATAGGGCTCAATCCCGACATTCACGAGTCGCGTGACGGCGCTGATCGAGTCGTTCGTGTGCAGCGTTGAGAACACCAGGTGACCAGTCAGCGCGGCCTGTACCGCCGTGGTCGCGGTTTCGGCATCGCGAATCTCACCAACCATCAGCACGTCTGGGTCTTGACGCAGCATGGCGCGCAGCGCCGAGGCGAAGCTGAAGCCCGCCTTCTCGTTCACTTGGAACTGGTTGACGCCGGGAAGTGTGGCCTCGATCGGGTCTTCCACTGTCGAGATGTTCAGATCGGTGCCGTTCAGCGAGGCAAGCACAGAGTAGAGCGTGGTCGATTTACCGCTGCCGGTCGGCCCGGTGACAAGCGCGATGCCATTCGGCTTGCTAATCACATCGGTCCAGCGGCCGAGGATCTCGGGCGACATTCCCAACCGCTCCTGCGGCACAAGCGATGCACGACTGTCGATGATGCGGATGACGACCTTCTCGCCGTGGCGACCCGGCATGGTCGACACGCGGAGATCGACGGGGCGCCCCTCGAGCATCACGTGAATGTCGCCATCTTGTGGAAGGCGACGCTCGGAAATATCGAGATTCGCCATGATCTTGATACGGCTTGTGATCGCGGCGGCCATCTTCCACGGCGGATCGGTCTTCTCGAAGAGACGACCATCGATGCGGAAGCGAATGCGCAGGCGCCGTTCGCCAGGCTCGATGTGAATGTCGCTCGCGCCTTCGCGCACCGCGGTGAGAAGAAGTGCGTTCACCGTCTTCACAACCGGCGAGCGACCGGCGACTTCACGAAGGTCATCGATCTCCGCAACTTCACGCTCAATCACCGCCAGCGAGTTCTCGTCCGCCTCATTCGCAAGGTCGTCAATCACGAAGACATTCGCAGCCGGAACGTACGCCTCAAGCGCTGAGCGAATCTCCGTCGCGGTGGTGGCGACAATCTGCACCGCCTTCCCGGTACGTTGGCGGATCTCCTCAAACAAGTAGAGATTGGCCGGTTCCGCAACCGCAACCGTGAGAACGTCGCGCACGATGAAGAGCGGCAGAACTGCGTGCTCAAGCAGATATTCGCGCGTGAGAACTTCAAACGCCTTGGGGTCGGCGATACGGGCGATGTCTTTCGCGAAGGGAATGCCGTAGCTCTCCGCCACGGCTTCCATCACGTCATAGTCGCTCACGAAACCGAGCTCGACCAGCGTTTCACCAAGGAGTGCACGCTGCCCGTTCTGTCGCTGATGGTCGAGTGCGTCGTCGAGCTGCTTCTTGGAAATGAGATTCCGGGCAACGAGCATCTGCCCCAGCTGCAACCGCGGGAGCTTGTCGACGATGGCCTGGTGTCGTGGTAGCGCGCTCATGTCGTTTCCTCCCGTGCGAATTCTCAACGAAGGCTTCGTGCCGCGACCTCAACGCTGTCCGCGCACTCAAAACGATCTGCAAGCCGCGTGACACGCAGCGCCTCACGAACCGTGTGCTGAGGGGCCACAAGCCGAAGCGCGCCGCCCATGCGTGCCGTCTCCTCCGAAAGCCACAACAGACACTCAAGCGCCGCACTGTCGGCGAGGGTGACGTTGGCGAGATCGAGCACAACGTTCTTGGCGCCGTGATCGAATCGCTCAGCGATCGTTCTTCGGAAATTCGTCTCCGAATCCGATGCGAATTCGCCACTGGCGATGACGAGTGCCACCGGGCCGTGTTCTTCCCATGACAGTTTCATGCCGCTCTCCTCCAGGGTTCGATTGCAGCGGTACCGTGCGCGGAATTCATTGCGTCGTAGGCTGTGAGGTCGATGTGCAGGAAGTGCTCAAGCAGCGTCGCATCGAACTGCGTTCCGCCGAGTCGTGACATTTCGGCGAGCACCTCTTCACGCGAACGGGCGTTGCGGTAGGTACGCGTCGAACTCATGGCGTCGAAGGTGTCGGCGATAGCGATAATGCGCGCCGAAAGCGGAATCTCGTCGCCCACGAGACCTTGTGGGTATCCGTGGCCGTCATAGCGCTCGTGATGGAATCGCACACCATCAAGGATTGGTGCAAACTGCGGAATGTCGCGCAAGATGCGCCAGCCTGTCTCGGGGTGCTGCTTGATGAGCTCGTACTCTGCGTCGTCAAGACGCCCCTGCTTCCGAAGAACGATCTCTGGCACACCGATCTTGCCAATGTCGTGCACGAGACCCGCGATGTGAATGTGCTTCGCAGCGGCCTCTGAGAGCCCGGCTCGGAGCGCGATCTCGCGTGAAACCAGCGCCACGCGCTGCGAATGGCCGCGCGTATACAAGTCTTTTGCTTCGATCGCCGACACCAGCGCGGAAAGCGCGCCGAGGAACATCGCATCGAGGTCGCGATAGAGACGCGCATTGTCGAGGAACACGGCAAGGTGCCCGGCCGCAGTTTCAACAAGCGTGCGCTCAAAGCTCGACATGGCGCCGCCGTCGCGGTCGCCGGCAGCGAGGAGGCCAAGCGGCTCGCCCTCGCGGCGCACTGCTGAGATCACAAGATCTTCGCCAACCACTGAGGAACGCGTCACAGGGCCGGCGGCGTCGATGAAGCGGCGCGCGGCCGCAGGATCGATACCGTCGGCGAGGATGCCTCCACTCGAAACGCCAAGGAGTTGCGCTGCCGAACCAAAGACGCGAAGCGCCGTCCAGCGGCAGCCGATCGTGCCGCGCACCTCAACAAGCAGATTCTCAACGAACTTCGCGGGCGATCCGCCGAGTGCCATCTCCGATGAGATGGAATGCAGCAAGTGAAGCTCTTCCCACGCAGCGCTCAGCTGAATTCCAGCTTCTGCGCTCGCCAAGCGCTCCGATTCGCTGACACCGAGTGCATGCACCAACGACTTGAGTCGATCGGCGCTTCGTCGCGTCCACGGCGCGGTTGCGGCCAGGCGACTCTTTGCCAGACGCGCGTCGGTGGACGCACTCTGCGCAAGAAACTCGATCGTCTCACACTCAAGTGCCTCTGCAAGAATGGTGACAACTGCAAATCGGCCCCCAGCGCGGTTGCGCGGAAGTGCGATCGGAATCACAAGAAGCCCGTTCAACGGTTCGCACGCAGACTCTTGTCCGCCCTGCCATATGGTCGCGGCACGAATGATTGCAGCACGCGCGGCCGGCGAGGTGCACAGTTCGTGCAGCACGTCGTCGCCAGCCGTGGTGGATCCACTTGCGCTCGCGCCAAGGCCGATGGCCGACGGTTCGGCCGGTAGAAGCAGTGCATCCGCCGCGCGCAACGACGACGCAATTGCCTCGAAAGGATGTGTAGTTGTCGTGAGATTCATGCCGCACGCCGCCTTTCAGAGAGCAACGCTTCGATCTCGATCAACAGTGCCCGCGGCGAGAATGGCTTATGCACCACGCGAGCAATGTTGGCGCTGTCGGCTTCACCTTCACGGAGAAGGTGACCGCGTGCAGTCAGCATGATGATGGGAATGGCGCAAAGCGCTGGGTCGGCCGACATGGCGCGTGCGAGTGCAATTCCAGTCATGTGCGGCATCTGGAGGTCGGTGACCACAAGATCTACCCCCTGCGCGCGCAGGATTCCAAGTGCTTCCTGACCGTCCATCGCCGTCACGATGTCGAAACCGGCGTTGCGCAGTTTGAGCGCGACGACCTGCAGAATGTAGGCCTCATCATCGGCGACGAGAATCCGAGTGGATGTACTTGATGCGTCCGCCATTGCTTACGCCGCCTTTCTCGCCGCTTGGTCTATAGGAATCGCGAACCAGAACCGCGATCCAACGCCGACCTTTGAGTCAACGCCGATCTGACCGCCATGCATGGCTTCGACAATATTGCGGCACAGATTGAGGCCAAGACCCGTGCCCTTGGCGAACTTCTCGTGGTTCTCGACCCTGTAGAACTTGCCGAACAGGCGTGGGAGCGCGTGCTCCGGAATGCCGAGTCCGTTATCACGCACGCTGACCACAACGGTGCGAGCCAAATTGTCTGTGTCGATCTCGACTGAAACTTCGCCGCCATCGGGCGTGTACTTCACGGCGTTCGACAAGAGATTCAGAATGACCTGCTTCATGAGCGCACGGTCTGCCGAGGCAATTGCGGAACGTTCGGTGCGCGTGACCTTCATGGTGATCATGCGGCGCTGCGCTTCACCTTGCTGTTCCTCGACGCATCGCAGTCCGAGCTCGCTGAAGTCGACCGACTCGAGACTGGCGCGCGACATACCACTTTCGATGCGCCCGATGTCGAGCATCCGATCCACCAGTGCGCTCAAACGACCGGTCTCGGAAAGGATGACGCCGGCGAACTCGCGCCGCTGGTTGTCGTCTGCAACTTCGCCATCTGCGAGCAGTTCTGCGTAGGCACGCAGCGACGCCAACGGCGTGCGCAACTCATGACTTGCCTTGGCTACGAACTCGCTCTTCATACGATCGGCTTCACGCTCACTACGGACGTCGCGAACGATGATTGCCGCGAGCCCCTCAGAGCACCCCACAACAAGGGTCACCAGCACGACAACCGGCGTCGTATCGCTGTCCTTGAGTTCGGTTTCAATGCGGCGCCGTTCGCTTCCGCCGGCCTCGATGACCGCCTGGACGGCGCGAAGTGCCTGCGTGGGCAGCGCCTCAATCGCGTGGCGTGTACCTGCATCTGTTGCGTGCTCGCCGAGCATCGCGCCCGCCGCCTTGTTGGCGAAGCGCGTCTCGCCGTGGGCATCAACCAGAATCACCGCGTCGGTCAGTGAATTAAGGAGCGCTGTGCGTTCGGTGCTGCGAACCTCTATCGCCCGAGCCAAGACATCGGTTGCCCCATCGAACGACTCTTCAGAATCACTCGCATTCGGAGTCGCGCCCGCACCAAACCACTTTCGCGACGCGCCGGTGGACTCCACTCGGGAGGCGCCGTGGCCAACTCCAGCTGCACGTGCGTGTCTGGTCACGCACCCTGGATCCAGACGACGAGCCGGGGTGTCCGATCCCCCAAAAATCAGTGCAACGACACAACTCAGCGCAGCGGATCCGCCAGCGATTATCCAGCCTGCCGCGTTGGCGTCTACAACGTAGCCCCCGATCGCGGCGGCCGGGATTGTTGCAAGCAGCAGCCACATCAAGACGCCACGGGACTCGCGACCCGCGTCGGCATCGTGCTGAGACTCGCTGTAGTTCTGTTCCATCGTCGTTCCTCTCCCGCATGCTGCGGGCGTGTCCATCTGCCCACTGTTCAGTCTGGTTGTGTGCACCAATCGGTTCGTTTGGTCGCCACGTGTCAATCGCTTGTAGCTCCATCGCCCTGTCCATTCGAAGACATGGCGAGGGCTTGCTCGACAAGTGCGAACCGCGGTTCAATCGCAAGTGCGCGTCGCAGTGACGCCTCGGCTTCGATGCAGCGACCGAGCTTGTTCAGGGTGAGCCCAAGTGCGGCATGCGCGTCTGCGTCGTTGGGATCAACTGCAATTCCGCGGCGATACCATTGCACCGCGCCTTCGAGATCGCCCATTTCCTCGGCCACCAGGCCGCGAAGCACATATGTGGTTGCATCACGCGCTGCAAGCTCAAGCAGTCGATCTGCCGCTGCAGCCGCGCGTGGGAGGTCACCCACGGCAATCGACGCGCCGGCGAGATCACGCCACCCTGTCGTATCTTCGGGATAGGCGCGCACCTGCTCCGCGAACACCGCACGGGCTTCAGCGTGTCGGCCGAGCATGGCAAGCGAGCGCCCTTCAAGTCGGAACGCGTCGATTGGAATGCGGGCTGTCTGCCCATCAGACTGTGCGACTGCAGCCGAACGAAGGCGACGTGCACCCTCAAGGCAGCGTTGCCAATCGGCAGCACTGAACAGCGACGTAAGAAGTTTCTCGGCAACGAGCGGTGCGTTCGGATCGATGGCAACCGAACGCTCATAGCTTCGCACCGCCGCTGCGAACTCACCCCGCAGCGCCGAAACGTCGCCGAGGAGCTCGTGAATCGCAGCGTTGTGCTCGAAGTACGCAAGTTTTGGCAGCAACACTTCGCGTGCCTCATCGAGACGGCGCTCAGCCACCAAGAGCTCCGCCCACGCAAGAAGGTACGACACACGCGAACCGTCGAGCTCAAACGCCCGCGCGTAGTCGTTCACGGCGTCATCCACCATGCCCCAGCGCTGGTACACAATGCCGCGGAAGTAGTACGGCTCGGCGAGCGAGGGATCGCGCTCGATCGACGATTCGAACGCCTTGATCGCGCGCTCAAGACGGCCCGCCTCGAGTTCGATGCGCCCTAAGAGCGACCAGTATCGCGCCTCTCCATCACTGCGCTCAATCGCGGCTTCGGCCTCTTTTCGAGCACGCGTCAAATCACCAGACTCAAACGCCTGCCGAGCTTGGTCGAAACTCACGAGACTCGTTGTGCGTCGAAAGCGCGCGTCGGCTTCACTTCGCGCCTGCATGCCGGCTGAGCGCGGTGCGCAGGCGGCGGTGTGCAGGAGTGTGACAAGAATGCAGAGGGTGATGAGAAGGGTACGTGGCATCGGGAGCCTCGAGGGAATGGCGGTATGCGCCGGGGATTCGAAGGAAATTGCTCGACACACCGGTGTCACGAGTCAGAGTCAGGGCTTGCCTGCGCGTTCGCGTCTGCCGGCGCGTCGGCGGGTTGAGCCGTCGCGGGATTCAAATGCGGCGGCAAATTAGCGCTGCCTCCCGCGGGCATCCTGTCCTGCAGCATTCGGCGCATCATGCTGCGCTCGTATGCGGCACTCTGCTCAGAGCGTGCACCGCGCAGCTCTTCACGCAAGCGAACGATCTCGGGTTGGTTCGGTGCAAGCCGCAACGAGTTCTCGGCGTGGTGCAGCGCCAAACGCGCATCACCCTTGGCAAGAGCGTCGTATGCCTTCTGGTTCTGCGCCGTCGTCAGCGTGTCACGCGACCACGGCAAGAGGCCCTCACGCGATCCGATTCGAACTGCAGTCACGAACTCTTCGGCCGCGTCAGCCCAGACTTTCGCAATCTGATCCTTCACGATGGTTGGCGTGACAAGGAAGATGATCTCCTCGCGCTTCAGCTCGTCGTCGTAACCCTTGAAGGCGTTCCCGAGCAGCGGAATGTTGCCAAGACCAGGCACCTGGCGACGCTCAATCTTGGTGTCTTCCTTGAAGAGGCCGCCCAGAACGAGCGTCTGCCCATCTTTCACGCGCACGTTGGTCACGATCTCGCTCGTATCTTCGTTCGGCACCGATTGCGTGGCGCCACCCGTGGTCGTGATCTGCTCGACCTTCGCATCGCTCACGCTCGGCGCAAGCTCCATGCGAATCGAACCATCAGATGAGATGAATGGCCGGAAGATGAGCTTGATACCCGAGTCGAGGAACTCGACCGTTTGTGTGGTCGACGTTTGCGTTGTGGTCGACGTGAGATATCCAACGCGACGTCCAATCAGAATCTGCGCACGCTGGCGATTCAGCGCCATAATGCGCGGCCGAGCCAGAACGGTCGTATCGGTCACGCTATCCAAGAGACGCAAGAACACCGCGACATCGGAAGACAGCACGCCCACGCGCAGCGAGGACGGACGATCCCATCCTGCAACGCCGGTGTTCGCGGCGACTCCGCGATTGTTCGCGGGCTGAATTCCTTCGTTTGAGCCGAGGAAGAGATCATTCGCGCCCGACATCGGGCTTGTGAGATCCGCGAAGTCAAGGTTGCCAATGACCGAGACGTCCACGCCGAAGCCGTCGTTCTGCTGCACCTTCGACGAGACAACGGTGGCTTCGATCACCACTTGTGCAGGCGGTGTATCGATCTCACGAAGGAGCTTCTCGATCGACGCGATGTTGTCGGGATAGTCGCTGACGACGAGCATGCCTTGATAGGCCCAGCTGTCGGATCCGCCGTCTGCTTCAGACGGCTGGAACCCCTTGTCGACATCGCCCA
Organism: Phycisphaerales bacterium; assembly: GCA_044352505.1. Classification (GTDB taxonomy): domain Bacteria; phylum Planctomycetota; class Phycisphaerae; order Phycisphaerales; family SM1A02; genus QWPT01. Next base: position 4,792 of record JBILDS010000018.1, on the reverse strand, counting down.
CGAACGCAAGCTTTCCTTGCTCTGAGAGAAGTGGCTTCACAAACTCGCTTGCATCCTTCGCGTTGAGATACTCAAGCGAGAAGTTCCGGCTGACGCGCTTGAGGCGGCCAGAAGTCAGCTGCGCCCACTCCTCTGCGGAGTAGACGTAGATGAAGTTTCCTGCCTCTTCCATACGAAGGTCATTCGCGCGCAGGACCACGTCGAGCGCTTCCGCAATCGTGACGTCGTAGAGATTCGCAGTGATGCGACCCGTCACGCCCTTCGAGGGAATGATGTTTCGATTTCCCTGCATCGCAAGCATCTGCAATGCTTGCAACACATTGGTGTCCTGGAATTGGACGGTGAAGGTTTCCTGCGCGCCAGCGGAACTCGCGGCTCGTACGGCAGGAGCCGGTGCCGGCTGCGCCGTATCCTGCGCGAAGGTCGTCGAAACGACTGTAAGCAGCGTTGCGCTGAGCAGCGCAGCGGGACCGCGCGGGTTGCGGCGAAGGACGGTTCCAAGAGATGCGTGCGTACGAGTCTGCATGGTCTTCTCCCTTGCGTTCGACTGAATCCGCGCGTGATCGCGCTTCTGGCTCGCTCGACTGTTCATTGGGGACGCCCCGTTCCTCTCGAACTCCCGTCAACTTCACCGGCGTTTGCGGAGCTCTTGATTCCTGACTCAGATGTGCTGGAGACCTCGGCCGGCATGCGCACGGTGATCTCATGACCTTCATGTGACAAGACGATGCCGCGATCGATCACTTTCACCAAGGTGAATGCACGTCCATCGGTACTCGTCAACACATCGCCGATGCGGCGCGCCCTGTCGTCAACGACAGCTGTGACCAGGCCCGCGCCTGCCGACTGCACTCGGAAACTCTCCGCCGAGAGGCGCGCCAACTCGAGTGACGATCGTTCGGTCACACCGAGATCCGTGTCACTCTTCAAAGTCGGGTATTCCTCACTCGGCGTCGCGACGGCAACCGACGCGCGTGGGGCGGTTGCCGGTGCAGGGCTGGCGACAGTTCGCGGATCTGGGAACACTTTCTGATCCACGAAGAACGGATCGCGCAAGGCCGCATCGGAGCCTGGCAGCGCCGGGTCGAGTTCCGTCGGAAGCTCAACGCGCGGCGCGTACACAAGCGTGTCGTCGGCGATGGCCGTCTTTGGAATGCTCGTCAGAATGCGAATACGCGCCCAAAGCAAGAGCCCGAGTGGTGTTGCCCACGCGACCATCGCAACACTCGCCACTGCGATCAGGATGCCCTTTCGCTTACGAAGGCGTCGCGTGTCGGCGATACCACCGATCTTCTTGAGTGCTGAGACTGCGCTCATGGCTTCTCCTCGCTGCGCGCGGCCACCGCGCTGCCGTAGACCGCGTCGAGATCGATCGTTGCCCTCACAAAGGGCGAGTCCCAATCGGCTTCGCGACGATTGTCCCGCTTCGCTTGCTTCTCAAGCGTGATGCGAATCGGGCGGACGAGGCGATCGCCTCCTTCAACTCGTGACAAGAGACCCATGATTTCAGGGAATGTCGCCACCATTTCAACCTTGATCGGAACAGCGCTGAAGGTGAGCTCTTCGCGCGGCGAGGCGGTGACTGGGTCACCGGCGTTGATCGTCTGCATGAGTACGGTGGGCTTTGTTTCCACTGCGAGCATGCGCATAAGCGATGCTTGGTCGGGCTGGGCCGGAATGGCGCGGAGCACCGCACGCGATGCCACACGCGCTGCTTCGACGCGGGCGCGCAGATCGTCGCGCTCCTTCGTGGCCGACTCCAATTGCGACGCGCGTGCAGCGAGGCGGCCACTTTCGAGCGCCCGCGTTTCAGCCCGTATGACGGCGGGATACGCAACGAACGCGCATACCACACCGAGGCCAACGATCGATGCGGCCAGCAGCGTGATCGACGAATTGGAGAATCGACGCGTCGCCCGAGCCGGGCCCGTCTGAGTTCCAGCCGTGCGGCCGGTGTTGTGTCCAGACACGCCATCGGACCTCGATCCGCTGGCTTGATGACGACCGTATGCGTTTCCATTCATGGCTTCTCCTCCCCGCTTATCTCAGCTGCAGCAACGCTGACCGATGCCAGTTGCGGCAATCGCCAACGCCGCTCAAGGTCGGCGTGGAACGTGATCTTGTACTCACGCGCATTTCGACCGCGAAACTCATAGCTGCGGCTCGACTCCAGATTCACTCGAGAGAAGGACGGCAAGCGTGCGAGGCCGTCTACCAGAGCACCGACGTCAGCATCATCTGCCGCAATGCCCTCGATCACACACGCGAGAACACGCGGTGCGGCGGTGTCGCTGTCCTTTCCTGCAGTACGGCGTTGCCGGCGCGCGCTGCCCTGGACATTCTGGAAGTCAAGCGAGATGCTGCGAATCATCGCGCCTTCAGGCAATACATCGGCAACCGCCCGCACAACACCATTCGCGGGAATGGAAACACCAAGTGAGCGCTGCAGCGTAAGTGCCTTCGTGAGTTCGGTATCGACGGTACGAAGTGCGTCGACTTCCTGCTCAATCTTGATAACCGGCGCACCCGTCTCCATCGCCGACGCCAGCATGCCGCGCGAATGCATATCGAGCCAAGTCGATCCTGCAAGGCACGCAACCGCGACAGCGGCGATGGACGCGGAGATTCCCGTCAAGCATCGCGAGCCACGGAGGTGCCGCACCCGATCAAGGTTCGACTGGGGTACGAGTTGGAACAGTCGATTGCTCATGCCGCCTCCTCCATCGAGATCAGACTTCGCGTCCGGCACGCAAGGCCGTAGCACGCAAGCCAATCCGCAATCTCACCCGTTTGTGACGCGCCCACGGGTTCGAGCGCTGCGACCGCAGCTGCGGCCGGAAGCTCACTTTCACAATGCACCACGGACGATCGACACGCGTCCTCGATGATGCTCGCAAGCCTCGGCTCTGCACCGTTCGGACCTGAGAGCACGACGCGTGCAGGCTGCCCGCCGCGGAATGTCACGCCGAAGTAGCGCAAGCAGAGCGCGACCTCGCCAGCAAGGGCGTCGAGTGTGGCGCGTGTTGCGGCAAGCGAGGCCTCTTCTGTCACAGGGTCGACTGGCGCAGATCGACCGCGTACGGCCGCAATACGCTGTGCGCGAAGTCGTCGCGCACTCTCGACCGGAACCGAAAGACGGGTGGCCACTGCGTTGTCGAGTACCTCACCACCGGTCGCGATCTCGCGGCAGAATGCCACACGATCGCCGCGGAGCACCATCATGAGTGAGAAGCGGTCATCAATGTGGAGCACCGCGCGAACGTCGGCCACGTCGGAATCGCGGCGGTTTCGGCGGCTCAGCGCCCGCGCAACCGCCGCAAATCGAGGCTCGCACGCTACCGGCTCGAAACCTGCGTCGATGAGATGATCGAGTGCTTGCGTCAACTCCTCTGACGGGGCAGACACCAAGAGCTGCTCTTCTTTCCCTTCCTGCGAAGTCGATGGAGCGCCGGTCGGGATTGCATCGGCAATGATCGCATCACGCGAAGATCCAGTTCGCTCCGCCGCTTCCCACGCTGCGGCCTCGCGCCCATCGGCACCCGCAAGAACAGGAATGCGCACCACCGCCATCTTCACGAAGTCTGCTGGAAGACCGACAATGACTTCGCGGCCAAGAAAGCGGCTCTTTCGCAGCGCCACAGCGGCCGCAGCCGTACGCTCGACGAGCGTGGCGTCTGGCAGCACCGGAATCACTCGAGAACACGTGGGCGAGTCTGGCCCCAACCGAACCTGCATTGCAAGTGGCTCGACTGCGCCGAGATCGAGTCCGATTGGACCGACGCCTCGGTGCCATGGCATGCGTGTGCGGGACATTTACTGACCTCCATGCTCTGGCTCGCTGTGCGACTTGGTTGAACGCATGCGCGTAACGAAGTCAAGACAGCAAGAAGACCGCTCTCTCAATCTGGCCTCGGTGTGTGCCGAAAGCCCACGACATCGTTTCGTCGGCGTTTCCGGCCATACGCTTTGGTCGCGTTCCGGCGGTTGTGGCGAATTTGCGGTTCGAGACGTTCGTACGGGCCGTCGCGGCATGTCCGCGCGAGGAAGGTCCGCGCAGTTACTGCGCGTTTCCGCTTGGTGCCGCAACCACACGCGCGCGACCCGTCAATGGCGCGAATTCAATTCGCAATGCGGTTTCTGTGGATTGAATATCCACAAATCCCCCGGTCGATGGTGCACCCGATGGAGCGACCGTGCCGCCGAGCGGATCAAACGTGATCGAACGCGCCTCGCCATCGATCGCAACGGTGTTCACCCGCACCGTTGCGAGCCCATCGTTGCGATCGAACCGCCGAAGCAGCGCACCGCCCGACTCCGCTCCGGCGAGTGGATCGCGCACAAAGTCCGCGTTTTCTGCGTCGAACTCGCCGTCAAGCTCGTCCGCCTCCACGCGCACCATGCACCATCCCGTTCCATCATCGAAGAAGTGAATTCGCCGATGCTCTTGGCGCGTCATCGCGTCGGACTGCGCAAACGCGAGATCGGCAAGAAGCCGCCGTGCAGCTCCCTGGGCCTCAAAGTCACCGCGCCCACTTAGAAGCGGAATCGCGGCAAATGCAATGATCGCAAGAATCGTGACCGTTGCGAGGACTTCAACAAGCGTGAAGCCTGGACGCCTTTGTTTCGGAAAGCGATCAACGTGCCGAACAGATTGCTGATCGGTCACGCTCGTCATCGCGGCTGTTCGTGTGTCGGTGGCGCAAGATCGGCATGCGCGGCGTGCGCATCGCCCCCAACAGCCGCCGCCTGGAGTGGTGCGTCTGTCGTCCGCGACGCAGAAGCATGGCGCGCT
>JBILDS010000017.1:0-24597 GCA_044352505.1 Phycisphaerales bacterium | reverse complement strand
GCGGCCGCGACCTTTGGCGATACGAACACCCGGAAGGCCTTACGCCTTCCGGTTCGTCGTTTCAAGCGGGTGAAGGATCTTGGAGCGGTCGCGGCTGCGGCCGCGATACCGGGCGGGCGTCGGAATCGGCGCCCGCCATGACGCTCGGTTTCCGCAGCAGTTTACGAGCACCCGCCCCAGCCGCCGAGAAGCGCCGCAAGATCCGAGGCATCGGTGGTGCCATTGCCGTCAACGTCGCCTGCGGCGGTGCCCCACGCGCCAAGGAGCACCGCGAGATCGCTCGCGTCGCGCACGCCGTCGTTGTTCAGGTCGCCGGCGCACGGCGTCACCGGCGACACCGCTGCGATCGCCAGATCATCGAAGAAACCGAAGGCGTTGTTCGTGCCCGGCGTTGCGTCGGTCGTGGCGAAGAGATTCGACGCGTACACGGTACCCGAGAGCGTCGTCGTATGGATCGCCACCGTCTGGTCGTTCACGATGAGCTCGCCCTCGCCATTCGCCACGTTCCAGCGATAAACGTAGGTATTCCACGCGTTGAGCGGCACGGTCGCACCGGTCGCGATGCGGTTTGCCGCCGCGAAGCCGCCGTTCAGTAGGCTGATCGCGCCGGTCTGTGCGCTCACGAGAAATCCGCCGGAGGTTTCGACTGCGCTCTTCGAGATCATGACTCCGAACGTCGAGGTCACGGACTGCCCGCTCGGGACGAACATCTTCACGCTCGTCTCGAGCACCGTGTTCCCACCCACGCTTGCGGCGGCCCACTTGCCACTGTTCGCAAGATCAAGCCACGCCTTCGTGCGGCCGTCGTTGAAGCGCTCGGTCGAGAGGCGCACCATCTTGCCCTTGCCGCCGACCGGATCGACTCCTGGGTTTACGCCCGGGCCGATCACGCTTGCGGGAAGGAACGGCGCGTTGACTGCGCCGCTCACGGCCCACGTGCCGCCGACGCCGGTCCACGCAAGCTGTCCGCTGAGCGATGCACTTGCGTATCCGTTGAAATCGGTCACGTAGATGTCGGTCGCCGAGGCGGCGAACGTGACGGTGAGCGAAGCAAGTACTGGAGCGATGGCGCGGAGCATGAAGAGAACATACCTCCATCCCGTCCGATTCTGGATGCGCGGGGTTCGGATGTTGCGCGCAGCACGTCGACGACCGCTCTCGGGGCATCGCGGAGCCATCGTGCGCGCCGAGGTGCGCGCCGGCGAAGTCCGAGAGGTTGTCGACTGCGCGAGTCGTTCCTCGCGCACGAGGTGCTGCCGGACGGTCAGAACTCCGCGCGAAGCCCGAACCACACGACGCCCTCGCCAGAGTCGCGCCAACCGATGTCGCGCGACCGCTCGAACACCGACGACAGCGCGCCGTCGGCCGATGATGAGCGCCATCCGGCGCCAACGCCTGCGCTCCACCGATCATCAAGCCGCACCCGCAACGCGGTGCCGGCCTGCCACTGCGGCGCGACCTCGTCCGACGCAACCTGATCGAAGATTGCGGGTTCGGCAAGCGCCTCGGCACCAACGTGAAGCGTCACGCCGTTGGCCACAACGTGGCGCGTCTCAAGCCCCATCGGACGTTCCGACGACCACTCGACACTCGAGAGACCACGACCGTCAAGCGGAACCGTGACCGTCGCATGCTCGCCAAGCGTCCACGGCTGCGCGAGTCCGCGGCGGAGCGCCTCTTGCTCGACATCATTGCGTTCAAGCGCCAGTTCACCGAACGTTTGCACGCAGATCGCAAGCGCCGGAATCGCCACAAGAGTTGCCGCAAGCGTTGCCAAACGAGTCGTCGCCGCCCGGTTCGCGAGCGCCGCAACACCAAGGCGGGGAACGCGAGCGCTGGTCGGTTGCGAGGCGCGGGAAAGCATGGAGTCAAGACGCATGGATTTGGGACGCATGGCGCGCCGCCGATGTTCCCAATTCCGACAACGCGATTGCAGAAATCCCGCGTACATCGACCTCTTTTTCGAATCGCACAACCGCACCAGTCATGACGGCGGAATTCTCGCAGTCACTGCGACCTGGGGAACGGCCTCTCGCTTTGCGCAGGGGTCGTCACCGGAACAACCGGTCCAGCCGACGCGGGCTCCGCCAGAAGAAGTCGCATCGCCTCCTCGGCCGCTCCGGGAACGATTCGGTTGATTCGTGCGTGCGGTGTCGCACTCCCGACTTCATACGTGATGCCAGGCGCAGAGAACGTCTCAAACGCCCAGCGCTTGAAGGTCCACTCGTTCACGTTGTTGGTTGCGCTCGACTCAACGGTGTAGTCGGGGAATCGCGCTTCGATCGCTGCAATCCAACGCTCCGCGAATCGCGCGGGAATCAGCGGCGCATCTTCGGGCGGGACATACAGAATGTCTTTCGACGTGGCGTGGAAGTCAAGGAGTAGTCGCGGCGTGCGCATCGACTCGCGGGTAAATGCAAGAATCGCATCTCGAACCGCCTGCGTTTCTGGCTCGGTGAATGGACCCCAATCGCGATTAGGATCAACTGCACCAAGCGTGCTCCGCCACTGCCCTTCATGCACACCATCGGGGTTCACCAGCGGAACGCAAAGCACACGAAAGCGCGCACGAAATGCACGTGCCAACTCGCTGTCGGCTGCAAGTCCCTCCACGAATCGGAAAAACGCAACAGTGCCCGCAACTTCCGGCGGATGCTGACGTGCAATCAACACCACAGCCTCACGCGCGTCGGCCGCGCCAAACTCAAAGGCTCGAATTGCGCGACCCGCGCGCGATGCACCGATCTCGCGCGGCGTGCTGCCAACCCGTTTCGAAATCTCATCCGTCCACGCCTCAATCTCTGCCACGCCAATCATGTGATGACTTGCGACCCACGTGGGGGTCGGACCAACGCGCAGTCGAAGGATCGACTCCTTCACTTCTGCGCCGCTTTCGTAGTCCTTCGGCTCAACGCGCGCGAAACGCACCCCGTCGCGGGAAACGTATGGCCTCGGTCGCGAACGACTTGCAGTGATGACAATTCGTACCGTGATCTCTCGCTCGACCGCGCTTGTCACGCGAAACGCATACCACGGACTCGGGTTGATCGGCAGATTCTCCGGGCTTGTCACAACCTTGTAGTCGAGCGGCCCCACGCGTGCACACGCGTTCACGCGCGCGCCACTGAACTCGTTGTCGATGACCACGGTGCCCACGTCCTCTTCAAAGCGCCACGCGCGGCGCTCCTGCAGTTCGACTTTGAACGCGGGCGCCGAGGAAACGACTGGCGGCGCAGCGGCGGTCGTAGGCTGCGCGTCGTGGGTGTGCCCTGCACCGCATGCAAGCAACGCAATCGCGACCGATGCAAGGCACGCAGACATCGTCGCGCGCCGCGCGCACGCAACGTGACCAAGCATGCGCTGGATTGCGCCCATTTCCGCAGCGTACACCGAAGGCTGCGTTTGCTACCTTCCCGCGTATGCACCTCTCCGCAATCTGCGCGCTCGTTGTAAGCCTCCTCTCCCTTCTGCCAGCACCCGAAGCCACTGCGCAAACCCAAACACCAACCGCCAAGCCCGCTCCACGAACCCCCGCCGCGCCCGACGCATCGTTGGCGCCGCTCGCGTTCTTGGAAGGGCACTGGGTCACTACGCTTCCAAACGGCATGGTCAGCGAAGAGTCATGGCTTCCGATTCGTGGGAAGTCGATGCTCGGGAGCTTCCGCCAAACTCGACCCGATGGAAACCCAGCGTTCTTTGAATTCACACAGGTCGTCTCAACGGACAAAGGCATCGTGCTTCGCCAGGTGCACGTGCATGCTCGGTTTGAAACCGACGACCGCCGCAAGGAGCCGATGTTCCTCAAGCTTGCGAAGGCCGAGAACGACTCAGCGATGTTCGTACCGATTGCCGACGGCGAGTTCGGCGAGAAAACAGCCGCGCACGCTGGCGATTTGGCAAGCGTGACCTACGCGCGCACGCGGGGCGATGACGGCGCTGAGCGTCTCACGCTTCGCATTGAGTCGCGTCCGGTTAAGGATCCGAAGAATCCGGACGCTGCACCCACACCGCAAATCATCGAGATCTCGATGAAGCGGGCGGAGTGACGGAGAAGGCTGAGGAAGCGCCCCGCCTTCGACCGATGTACCAACAGTTTTCGCCACGTATGTCGATTTCAATCCTCATCCTCACGCTCAACGAAGAGACGAACATCGGCGCATGCCTTGACGCGCTCGGCCCGTCGGGCGATTTCCCGGGCTTCGACGACATCGTGGTCTTCGACAGCCTCAGCAAGGATAAGACTGTTGAAATCGCGCGCGACATGGGCGCACGCATCGTCGAGCGCCCATTCGAGAATTGGGCGGCCCATCAAAACTGGGCCATGGACAATATCGACTTCAAGTATCCGTGGGTCTTCTATCTCGACGCTGACGAGCGCATGACTCCCGAGCTGCGCGAAGAGATTCTGAAAATCGCCCGCGATACAGCGCGTCCGGAAGTCGCGTTCTACTGCGGCCGGAAGAATTTCTTTCTTGGCAGGTGGATCCGCCACGCGATGCCGCCGGGCATGATCATGCGATTCTTCAAGCCGAAGAAGATTCGGTTCGAACGCCTCGTGAACCCCGTGCCTGTGGTCGATGGGCCGCACGGATACCTCCGGAACTACTTCGAGCATTACAACTTCTCGAAGGGGATTACCGAGTGGTTCGACAAGCACAACAAGTACAGCCTCTTCGAGGCCATGGAAGGCATGAAGTTGCGGGCGAAGCCCGTCGGGATTGGTGCGATTCTCTCCGGCGATCGCTTTGAACGTCGGCGCGCGCTGAAGGAACTCAGTTTCCGATTGCCGCTTCGACCGTTCATCAAGTTCTGCTGGATGTACGTCCTGAAGCGCGGCTTCCTCGACGGCCGAGCGGGCTACACCTACTGCAAACTGCAGGCGATGTACGAGTACATGATTGTCGTGAAGATGCGCGAGCTCGAGCGCAAACAGCGCGGACTCCCCGTCTGACGCGCGCGCTGTGGTTCTGTCTGACGTCAGACAGAGCGCTCGCGCCGCGCTGCAGTTTCCTCAAGCATCCGCATCATCCGCAGTGCGAGATTGGTGCGGTCGTAGTTCTGCGCGCCTTTGAGGCAGTTTGCGCGGAATGACTCGAGCTCAGTCGGATTCGATCGAAGTCGGGTGAGTGCCGAGCAGAGTTCGTCCACGTTCTCCGGTTCGAACGGAATTCCCGCGCCTTCCTCGCGAACGATGTCGGCGCTCTCGCCCTCGACGCCATGAAGGACGGGAAGCCCCATCCCCATTGACTCGAAGAGCTTCGACGGAATCACCGTCGTGAAGAGCTCAGCCTTCTGCAGATGAATGACCGAGACGTCAAGGATCGACCAGTATCGTGGCACTTCTGCCTTGGGCACAGAGTCGATGAAGACGACGTTGTCGAGTTTCTTCGCAGCCGCCATTTCACGCAGATGCTGCTTCCGTGCGCCGTCACCGAGGAAGAGAAACACCACACCCGTGCCGCGCAATCGGTCTGCGGCTTCGACGAGTGTTTCAAGGCCTTGGCAAAGCCCGTGTGTTCCGATGTAGCCGGCCACGAACTTGCCCTCAAGCCCGAGCGTTGCGGTCAGTGCGGCGTCTTTGGGTCGCGGCTTGAACTGCGAGATGTCAACGCCGTTCGTCACGACTTCGATCTTTGCGCCGTCAATGCCGCGACGAATGAGATTCGTCTTGAATGACTTCGTGACGGAGATGACCTTCGCAGCCTTCCGATAGAGGAAGAGTTCCAACTTCTCCAGCATGTCGATGGCGAAGCTGCTCTTCATGGCACCAACGGCCTTGATCGTTTCCGGCCAAAGATCGCGGAGTTCGAAGACATACGGCCGGAACTTCAGGCGACTCGCAACATAAGCCGCGCACGCCGTAAAGAACTGCGGCGATGTGCCGACGATGACGTCAACTTTACGAACGAAGAGGCTCGCGAGAATCGCGGAAACCATGTAACTCTGGTAGTCGAGGATGCGGCGAAGGAAACCTTCGTTCGCCGTGATGTACGACCACACGCGAATGACTTCGATCCCTTCGATCGTCTCGCGTTGCCAGAGTTTGTTTCGATAGCCGTCGAAGACCTTCCCCTTCGGGAAGTTGGGCGCGCACGTGATCACCGTCACCTTGTGGCCGTGCTTCACCCACTCGCGGCAATGCTCGAACGTCCGGCTCGCTGGCGCGTTTACTTCGGGAGGGAAGTTGTCGGTGAGGAAGAGGACGTGCACGGCGACCACGCAATGTCGATTCGGGTTGTGGCGCGATTCGAACGTGCCACAGCTTTCGCGATCGGCACAGAAACGCCGAACCGCGGATGGTATGTCGACCGAGTTACCCGCCACTCTGCACCTTCAGCCTTCAAAATCAGTGCGAGAACTCCATCAGTCGCGTGGAGAACCGCCGGGTCTGGACCGGTACGAACCTGAAACCCCGGCAAAAAGTGCCAATGTGACTCAACCGAACCCTTGGAGTCCAACGTGTCCTCGATCTGAAGGCGGCCTTCGCGCAGGAGCCGCCAAGCCCGCCGGTGGGGCGCGCCGTCGGCCAACCGCAGGAAGCCATCGTGGGTACCGAGGGCGGAGGCGCAGCCGTCGTCGGCGCTGATCGAGGCGTCGACTCCCGACACCCGAGCCCGTCGCGCAACCCGGAAGCCCCCCCAGACCTCTGAACTGTCGGCACCGTTCAGCGTCACCGTGTTGTGGGCAGCGGTTCCGCGCTGGCGCAAGCGCTCGCCGCCAAGCCCGTATTGCGAGATTCCGCTGTTCACAAGAACACGACGTGCCCCCACGGAGAGTTCAAACGACAACGTGTCAGCATGCGCATGACCCGGGAGATAGTCGGGACCAATGTCCCCTACGTCGAGAATCACCACCGCGTCACCGGCCGTGAGCCGCACGAAACCGCTCTGCGCGAAGTGGAGCGCGCCAAGCCCTCCAGGAGCCGCACTGTCCGTGCCTCGACTGTGTCGAGTACCGCGATTCGGGACAGGCAATGCCTCGGCGTATCGCTCGAGTTCCTCATTCGACGGCGCCACGCCACCCACACTGTCGTTGAAGAACGACACCTCGCCGTCCGGATGGCTCACTCCATCGAGAAATGCAAGCATCGGCGCGATGCGAAGTGCCACGATCGACTCGTCGCTGGCCGCGCAAACTTGCGGCCACGCGCGCAGCGCGTTGAAGAGATCCAGCATGTCCTCGACCGCAAGCGCGTGGTACATCGGCGAGCGCTCGAACTGGCCGCCGTCGGCGAGAATCTGCTCAGGAATCTCTGCGCGCAGAATGCGCCAGCCTTGCGAACGCCACGATTCGGCCTCCGCGCCCTCGAAGAAAAAACCGGCGAAGACAAGCGCCTTCGCGTTCACGAAGAGGTGATTGCCGAGGAGATGCCACTCAAGGCGCTTGGTCAGAAAGCGCGTCTGTGCAGCGAGGCTGTCGAGCATTCCTGGCACCGGCTCGTTTCCGGCTCGCAGCCACTTGATCCAGTTCACGATGCGCAGCGACGTCGGGTATGGCTCCCATGCTGTGCCCTTACCTGGCGGGCATTCGCGCATCCAGCGCGTGATGAGCTCGCGGTGCCACTCGGTGCGCGCCGCTGCGCCGAACGCGCAGAGATCGTCGAAGTAGTGCTGGTTGTAGCGCCAGAGTTTCGCGAGTTCCTTGCTGTCCCAACCATGGACATCGAGGTCGCGTTCCTCGTTGAGGAATCGCATTTGCGACGACGTCACAAGACTTTGCTCGCGTCGCGCAGGCATTATCCATGTGCCAGTCACAGCGCGCACGGGCGGCGCAGGGCGAAGATCAGGCTTTGGCTTCGAAAGCCGAAAGCGCACGCGACCGTACATCTGCACGGGTTTCAGCCAGCGCACAGTGTGCCAGAGACGCAGTGCCTTCGCGATCGGGTTCATGACGCTCACCGCGGGTTGGCGTTACGCGAGCAGCGTTTCGAGATGCGCCACGATGCGCTCGCTCGTCTTGCCGTCCCAGAGCGGAGGAATGCCGCCCTTCTTCCACCCGCCCGCGAACAGCCGATCAAGCGCGGGCTTCAGCGCGACGGGGTTCGTTCCGATCAGTTCGTTCGTGCCGAGTTCGATCGTCTCCGGTCGCTCGGTGTTGTCGCGCATCGTGAGGCACGGAACGCCCATCACCGTCGTTTCCTCGGTGATTCCGCCCGAATCGGTGATCACGGCCTTCGCGTGCTTCACGAGGTAGTTGAACTCAAGATACGGCTGCGGATCGACAAGCTTGAGGCTCTCGGGGAGGCCACCCATGTCGCGCATCGTCTTTGCGGTGCGAGGATGTACGGGGAACACAACCGGTTCACCGCGTGTGCCCGCGATGATCGCGTCAAGCAACTTCGTGAAGGTGCTGCCCGAGTCGACGTTCGCAGGTCGGTGCATGGTCATCACGAAGTACGACGACGGCTTCAGGCCAAGTTCGTCGAAGAACGCGGGCTTCGCCAGGCGATCCATGTTCGCGCGCAGCGTGTCGATCATGGTGTTGCCGACAAAGAAGATACGGTTCTCGGTAACACCGGAATCACGCAAGTTGCGGTTCGCGTGCTCGCTTGTCGTGAAAAAGTAGTTGGTGATCGCGTCGGTCACCATGCGGTTGATTTCTTCGGGCATCGTCCAGTCGCCCGAACGGATTCCCGCTTCGACATGCGCAACCTTCACCCAGAGCTTTTGCGCAGCAATCGCGCACGCCATCGTGCTCGTCACATCACCAACGACAAGGCAGAGCGCAGGCTTCTTCTCAAGCAGCAACTTCTCGTAGCGCGTCATGATCGACGCGGTCTGCTCTGCCTGCGAACCGGAACCAACCTCAAGGTTGACATCGGGCGCAGGAATCCCAAGTTGCTTGAAGAAGTCGCCCGACATCTTCTCGTCGTAGTGCTGTCCCGTGTGCACGAGTCGATAGCGGATCGACCCGCCCTGCTTCTCGCGCGCCTGGATCGCGTGGATGATCGGCGCGATCTTCATGAAGTTCGGCCGAGCGCCCGCGATGATGTCAACAAGAATCGTGCTCATACGTACACCTTGTCTTTGCTGCGTCTCTGCGACGCGCACGCATGCCGTTCAGCGGCTCGAACGCGCCAGATCCGCAGCGGCAATTGTTGCCTCCGCGACTTCGATGAGTTCCTCAAACGGAATCGGCGACGCGCCGCCAGACGCAATCGCATCCACGAACGCCGCCGCACAGGCCTTCTGGCCTTTGTCCTGTCGCCAGAGGTTCAACTTCGAGAATCCCGGCCAGCCGAAGCCTGTCATTTTCCGGAAGTTGTCGAGTTGGATCACACGACCCTGCGCAAAGACCTCAACGCGCTCCTTCGGGAACGCCTTCGAACCATTCGAGAAGTAGTGAATCGTGCCAATAGACCCATCTGCGAAGCCGAGATCGATCGAGACGGTGTCGCCAGATTTCGAGTCCATTGCGTGGGCCGTCACACGCGTAATGCGCTCGCCCGCAAGGAACCGAATGAGATCAATCATGTGACAGCCTTCGCCAATGATCCGGCCGCCGCCCACGTCGCGATCTTGCGTCCAGTGGTCCGCGGGAATCGCGCCTGCATTGAACGTAGCGATGAACGACTTCGGCCCGCTCACCCCGCTTAGGAGTGACTTCAGTCTGGCAACGTGTGGCGCAAAGCGACGGTTGAATCCAACCATCACAATTGGCGCCGCGCCATTGGCGATGGCCTCTGTGCGAGCCGCTTCGATGGCGCGGAGTTCTTCTGTCTTCAGCGCAATTGGCTTTTCCACGAACACGTGCTTGCCCGCGCGAAGCGCTTGGCACACCATGGATGCGTGTGAGTCGTGCCGCGTCGAAATGACAATGGTGTTGCCTTCTGCATCGCTGAAAACACCATCGGTGTCGGTGGTGGTTCGCTCAAAGCCAAACTTACGACCCGCATGCAATCCGCTCACGCCGCCACTGGACGCGACTGACCGCAACCGCGCACCTGCTTCTTTGAACGCAGGAATGAGCACCGCTGTTGCGTAGTTGCCCGAGCCGATGATGCTCACCGACGCAGCCGGTTTCGATGGTGCTGTCGCAGACTTCGGCAACTCCACCGTCGTGCGACGCACGTCCGCATCAGGCTTCGCAGCAACACTTGCATACTCAAGCAAGATTCCAAGACTCGGCGCACCACCGGCAACAAGTTCGTACACCGCCACCGCCTCATCAATGCGGAAGCGGTGCGAAATCAGGGGTTTCACGTCGAGTCGCCCGTCCGACATCATGTCGAGCACGGCCTCGAAGTTTCGCTGCTCGGTCCAGCGAACAAAACCGACCGGGTAGTCGTTCCCCCGCTCCTCATAGTTCGGGTCGTATCGCCCGGGGCCATACGAGCACGACACTTGGAACGTGAGCTCTTTCTCGAAGAAATCTGCGCGCGAGAGTTCGAGGCCGGTCACACCGACAAGCACAATGCGCCCGCGCTTGCGGCACATGAGCGCCGCTTGATGCATTGGTTCGTTCGACTTGGTTGCGGCCGTAATGATGACGGCGTCGACCCCGCGACCACGTGTGTACGCCTGCGCCGCTGCCACCGGATCTTGGCCTGCAGCGAGATTGACAACGTCGGCGCCAAACTTCTTCGCAAGCTCGAGTTTTTCTGGGTCGAAATCAAGACCGAGCACGCGACATCCGTGTGCGCGGAGCAGTTGCACTGTCACGAGACCGATGAGCCCGAGCCCCGTGACAACGACGGTTTCGCCAAGCGTTGGCTGCACGAGCCGGATTCCCTGCAGCGCAATCGCGCCAAGCACGGTGAACGCCGCCTCATCATCACTCACATTCTCCGGAACGCGCGCGGTGAGGTTGATCGGAACACACACGGCTTCCGCATGCTTCCCGTTTGAGACGATGCGATCGCCCGGTGCGTAGCCAACAAGACCACTGCCTGCCTCAAGCACAGTGCCCACATTGCAATATCCAAGTGGCAGCGGCTGATCGAGTTTGTTGAAGACCGCTTCAAGCGTCGGCACGAGTCCGTCGGTCTTGATCTTGTCGAGCACCATGCGGACCTTGTCCGGCTGTTGGCGCGCCTTCTCGATCCACCCCGCCTTGCCGAACTCGACCAGCATGCGTTCGGTTCCCACCGACACAAGCGTCCGCGACGTTCGAATCAAGAGATGCCCGCGCTTCGCCGCTGGGCAAGGAACATCGGCGACCTCAGTCGAACCGTTCTTCAATGACTGCAAGATTTGTTTCACGTTGAGCCTCGGATCCGTCGACGCCCGGCGAAGCCGGAGAGTGCGCTACTATCGACACTTCCGCGCAACAAACCTACGGGAATCCTCTGTTGACTGCGTGAATTCTGTGGTCCGAGGCGCGGCGTTATAAGACAGACGCGCGAACCGCCTGAGTCATCGCGACTCCGCTCCGCCATCGATGAAACGTCGACACCAGATCTCAATCGCAAGAAGTGAGAGCAGCGTGTAACTCGCGTCGATGCGCCCGTCTTGATTGGCCTCGACCAGACGTGTGACCGCCGACGGGTCGAACAAGCCACGCCTCCGCACGCTGTCCGGCCCGAGCAAATCGCCGACGAGTGGGCGCAGCTCCCCTCGCATCCATCGACGGAGGGGCGCGCCAAACCCCGACTTTGGTCGGTAAATCACGTCGTGCGGCAGATAGGGTTCCATCGCCTTCTTGAAGACCCACTTGCCAACTCCGCGCCGCTGCTTGATCTCGGTGGGAATCCGCGCCGCAAACTCAACCAACTCAAGGTCAAGGAGCGGCACGCGCACCTCAACACCGACCGCCATCGACATCTTGTCGGTGTAGGGCAGATTGTGGTCGCCCAAGAAGAATCGCTGCTCAATCGCAAGCATCCGCTCGAGTGGCGGAACGTTGCGACCAATCGGCGCAATGAAGTCAAGAAGCGGCGTAAGCGCTCGCGCATCACCGAGTTCCGCTCGCGCGTCGTTCGAGTACAGCGCAAGAAGATCTGCCTCGCGCGTCCAGCGGAAGTAGTTCGCAATCCGCTCGTCACCCTCGAGCCCCGCGCCTGCCATGAACTTTGCAAGACGACGCTTCCACGCTCGACGCACGTCGAGCGTCGCGGTGAAGCCCTCCATTTTTCGGCGCGCGGCTGCGGGAATCCAGTCCCAGTATCGCTGCAACTCCAGTGCGCGATGTCGGCGATACCCCGTAAAGAGATCATCGCCACCCGCGCCGGACAGCAGAACTTTCATTCCGTTTCTTCGCGCAAGTTCACAGATGTAGAGCACATTCAACGGCGCTGGATCGGCAAGCGGTTCATCGAGTTGCCAGATCATGCGCTCGATGTCGCCAGCCATGCGACTTGCCTCGATCTCGACGGTGTGCAGCTTGACCCCGAGGTGTTTCGCAACCGCTTCCGCGTACGGGAGATCGTCGGTCACACCTTGCTCTACGCCGCCAAGTTGACGAATGGTGAAACACTGAAGATCAGGAGCGATCTCGCGAGCGAACGCCACCACCGCACTTGAGTCAAGACCGCCCGAAAGAAACGCGCCGACCGGAACATCGGCGACCATCTGCCGTTGGACAGCCGCACGAACGAACTGCTCCGTGCCACGAATGGACTCACGCTCAGAGAGATCGCGCGCAACCCCGCGAAACACTGGCAACTGGTACCACGTGAAGCGGCGCTCGATCTTGCCCTCTCGCAGCACCATGGCTTCGCCCGGGAGCAACTTGCGAACGGCTTTCAGCGGTGTGCCTTCGCCCGGACACCAAAGGAACGTGACATATCGATGCAGCGCAGCCACGTCGAGTTCGCGCAGCCCGGGTACCAGCCGAAGCAAACCTTTGATCTCGCTTGCGTAGGCAACACCCTGCGGCTGCTCGGTGTAGTACAGCGGCTTCACGCCGAGCGCATCGCGCGCAACCAGCGTGGTTCCCGCCCGGCGATCAAAGAACGCGACCGTGAAGATACCGTTCAGGCGCGACAGCATCTTCTCGCCTTCCTCGAGGTAAAGATGCAGGATCACTTCGGTATCGGAGTGGCCGCGGAAGGTGTGACCTTTCGCCTCAAGCTCCGTGCGAAGTTCGCGGTAGTTGTAAATCTCGCCGTTGAAGACGAGTTGTACCGCGCCGTCGAGCGCCTCCATGGGCTGGTGGCCAAGCGGCGAGAGGTCAATGATGGAGAGCCTTGCGTGTCCAAGCCCAACCGCAGCTGCGTCGTCGAAGAACGAGCCTGCGTCGTCGGGCCCGCGATGGCAAATCGCGCGGATGCCGCTCTCGAGCGAACCGTGTTCAAAGCGGCCTGAGTAACCGATGATTCCGCACATCTTGAGTGAGCCTGGAGCATGCAGCCCGACCACCGTCGCTCACGCGAGCGGCCGGAAGGGAGGCAAATGTACTCCTCCATCGGCAGGATGGGTTCGCGGATGAACCAAATCGCCCGACCGATCGTGCGACCGAACGCGCGATTTTCGCGCGTCACGCTGTGAACGAGAGTTCCGGACCGCGCAGCGAACTGCGCCGATCGAGCTCAGGAATTGGGTAGGCGAACGGCCCCGGCCGCGCATCGACGGGCGCAAGTCGTCGGGCAAGAAAGGTGATTTCGACCATTCCCGGAAATCCATCGACCGTGAGGGGCTGCGAGTTGTTGCCGTGGAGGTGCACAGGCACGAAGCGGCGCGCAATCGTGCGCAGAAGCGCATTGAAACGCGCCGGGTCGTCTTGGATGCCATGAAACTCGACCAACAGAAGATCGATCGCATCGCCCCACTCGTCGATCCCGGGAAGCACGTCGTACTCACCGCCTTCGATATCCATCTTCATGAGGATCCGCGTTGCGCCAGCGTCGCGAAGCCGGGCGATCGCAGTTGCAGGATGCACCCATCCGGGCCCCGTGCGGGTTCCGATCATCTGTGGAAAGTGCCGTACTCCGCCGCGAAAGAACCGGGTGTACCGAAACGGGGCACCCAGCCGGTTGATGCCGTCGCGAACACGGCGCGGTTGTGCCGAGAGCACACCACCAATGATGCGGAGAAATCCCATCGGCATGCGACGAACAAGCCAGGGAATGGTGGTTGTCGCATCGTAGAGGTGCGCGTGCGCAGCGCCTGAGAGCGCGATCGCGTCCGCTTCGAACGACCAATCCGCGTGAACGCCAAGACCCAAGACTCCGTCGCACGCGGCCGCGATTGAGCGCGGAACCACGTAACCCCCATCGGAGTTGCTTCCCACCCGCACCAAGTCCGGCATCCGGATGGAATGGGTGCATGTGCGATCGATGGATTCCTGTTGCGTTGCGACTGCCACGCTGCAATTCTACTGCGTTGGGCTACTCTGCTTGGATGCCGCGATTCCT
Organism: Phycisphaerales bacterium; assembly: GCA_044352505.1. Lineage (GTDB taxonomy): Bacteria > Planctomycetota > Phycisphaerae > Phycisphaerales > SM1A02 > QWPT01. The sequence goes on along the minus strand of JBILDS010000017.1, from coordinate 10,304 downwards.
CGCAACCGGTGTTCTGTTCCTCTCACTCTTCGTCTCTTCGCTCGCCCGCGCGGGTGACAATGCTCCGCCGCTCCCAAAGGTCGACCCCGCTGCGATCAAGGCCGACATCACCGCATTCGCCGCCGATGACATGAACGGGCGCTCATTTCAGAGCGAAGAAGGAAAGCGCGCGGCGCGCTGGCTTGCCGACAAACTGGCTGCGGCAGGCGCACGGCCGCTTGACGGCCGAGACTCCATGCTTGTCCCGGTTGGAAAGTTCCCGAACGCAGCGCCGAATGTCGTTGGCGTACTTCCGCCGCGTGGCGCGAATCCAAGCGGCGAGTACATCCTTGTCACGGCGCACTTCGACCACTTGCCGCCCGCCCGTTCGGGCGAAGACCGCATTTACAACGGTGCCGATGACAACGCGAGCGGCGTCGCTGGAATGATTGCTGTGGCGAATGCGCTGCGCGACGATGTGCTCGATGTGGGTGTGGTGTTCGTCGGATTCACAGGTGAAGAGTTCGGCCTCATTGGAAGCCGAGCGTTCCTCGAGGAAGAAACGCTTCCACCAGCGCGCATCCGCGGTCTCTTCAACATGGACATGATCTCGCGCCAACCAGACGGTGCGATTCGCCTTGACGGCGGGCCGAAGGGGAAGGTGCTTGTCGATCTTCTCGTGCGCCTTGCGCCCAGCGTGCCGATTGAGATGAAGGTTGACACGCATCCCGACTGGCTCGATCGCAGCGACCAGGGGCCGTTTCTTCGTGCAGGAATCCCGTCGGTTCTCTTCAGTTGCGAAGACCACGAGGACTACCACCAAGTGAGCGACCACGCCGACAAAGTTGACGAACAACTCGCAGCACGGACGGCCACGTTGGTTGCGCTCGCGGTGCGAACCTACGCGAAAGAGATGTCGCCACGATTTGATCTCTCGCCAACGATCCTGGCAGATGGCACGCAGCGACGCACCATTCGTGTGGGCCGAACGCTGCCGAACACCCCGTACTGGCAACCCGCAACGCGTCGAAGTCCTGACCGAGGATTCGACGCTGCAATCTTGGCTGCGATTGGGAAACACACCAACTGGAATCTCGAGGAGAAGCAGATTGCGCTCGGCGAGGAATCCGCCGCGCTCGCGAACGGCGAAGTTGACATCGTCCTCAACGGCGCATCGGCGGCGCTCGCGCAGATCACAGGGCTCGCGCGCCCAATCGCAGCGATCGAGCCTGCGTACCTCGATGCGAGTGGTCCGGCACTCTTGGTGACAAAGGACTCCCCAATCACTGCCGACACTGATCTCGCCACACTGAAAATCGCCGTTCGCGCCAACAGCATCGCTGCGCGCTTCCTTGCCACCCAGCGTCCGACCGCGCGGCCGATGTTGGTCACCGAACCAGAGGGCGCGATCGCCTCGAAGATCACAAGTGGGGAACTCGACGCGCTTGCCGGCGACGCCCTAGCACTCCAAGTGCGTGCTGCGCGCGATCCGGCATACCGAATCGTCCGACTTGCGGACGAGCCAACGGCGATCCTCTGCCGGGCCGATGACACGGCGCTGCGCGAGGCGTTGGGAGGCGCGATTCGCACGATCATCGAGACAGGCGAAGTCGCGAAGATCCGCGAGCGATACACGTTTGACGCGCGGACACCCGCGAACGCGCCGTAACGGCGCATGCACGTAGGACGATCTCTCCATGAACGCACCTCGCAGCGTGAATCCTGATGCACTCGCCGCGCGCGTGTCATTGATGTGCGCACTCGCAGATCGAGCGGGCACCATCGCCATGCGCCACTTCCAATCTGCGACGCTCGCAACGCACGTGAAGCGCGATGCGTCACCCGTCACAGAGGCTGATCTTGAGATCGAAGCTGTGCTGCGCGAACAGATCGCATTGGACTTTCCGGAAGACGGGTTGCTTGGCGAAGAGCACGGCGTACACGAGGGAACGAGCGGATTTCGTTGGGTCATCGACCCAATCGACGGCACGATTTCGTTTGCCGCTGGCGTACCGCTCTTTGGAACGCTCATCGCCGTTGAGCAATCAGTCGGCACCGAGCGCAGCGTCGTCGCTGGCATCTGTGCCATGCCCGCGCTTGGTGAGCGCGTCTGGGCAGCGCGTGGACTCGGCGCGTGGTGGGAACGCACAGGCACCGATGGCGCGATACACCGCAGCGAAGCGCGCGTGCGCCCTGCCGTCACGCTTGCCGATGCACTTGTCTGCACAAGCGGACTTGAATACTTCGAGCGGGTGCAACGCACCGACGCGCTCGTGACGGTCGCGCGCGCCGCGCGCCGCATTCGCGGCTGGAGCGACTGCTACGGCGGCATGCTTGTGGCCACCGGTCGCGCAGACGCATGGTTCGACCCGCTCATGAATCCTTGGGATTCGGGGCCGTTTCCAGTGATTCTCGAAGAAGCGGGCGGCGTGTTCACCGACTGGCATGGCTGCGTTGACATCCATGGCGGAAGCGCTGTTGCGGCCGCTCCCGCATTGCACAGAGAGCTTCTGCGACTTCTTCAAACAAGCGCGTCCCACTCTGAACCAAACGCAAACTCGTAGTTCTTCCAGCGGCCAATGCTCGAACGGTTGATCGGGCGCCGAACCTGCTCGTGCGAAAGCGTGAGCACCGTGCGCGCATTCGCCTCGGGCGAAAGGACGCACGGATCAAAGGGGACGCCGAGAAGCTCAAGAACACGACGAATCTCGCGCTCCGGCTCAGCAACCAGTTCCTCATACACCACGCTGACCGCGCGCAGGCCGAGCGACTCGAACGCGAGTGGCACCACGCGCCGCTCCAACGCGATCACACGACGAATGGCGTCGAGATTCGAGCTGAAACCCCACGACTGTGGGTGGAAGTTTGAGAGGAACATGCTGATCGCAGTATCGCGCGGATCACGCACCACTCGAACGAATGCAGCACCGGGTAGCACCGCAGCGATTGCCGGCAGCGTGCGCCAAACATGCAACGATTTGTCGAAACTCCACTGTGTGCCGGCGCGGCGGCGGGAACGCGCGCCATTGAGATAGTGTGCTGCAAGCCGCTCTGCATCGGGCTGGGTAAGTGATCGAAGTCCCGATGGCCAAAGCCCGAGGCCAACCAGCGACTCAAGCACTGTGAATGCGCCTTCGTACTCACCGATGCCCGAGACAAGCGGGTGCCGGTCGAGCATTTGCTCAACAAGTGTCGTACCGCTGCGCGGCATGGCGACGACAAACGCGGTTTGCTCGACCTCTGCGCCCTTTCCGATCGACATCCCGCGCACGCGCTCCATGAAGCGGGTCTGCTCTGCGACGTCCGCCTCAAGTCCACCAAGATCAAACGGCGGGGTCGTCTCGCGATGGACAAACTGCGCCAACTCAAACGCCTCTCGGTACCGGCCGTCCGCGTCAAGAACGCGGACGGCTTCGAAGCCTGCGATGCGCTTGACCAACGGGCTCCGCGCCGTCCGTGCGGCCGAAGAGAACGCAGCGATTGCCCGCTCGCGGTCGGACCGAAGCATCGATCGCGCAAGGAACACCTGCGCGCGCTCGTCCGCCGTCCATGCTCCGCCGTCTGACACAAGTCGGTCGAGCTCGTCGCGGCGCCCCGTCCGGTGGAGCACTTCCGCAAGCACGAAGACAACCTCCGTTGCATTCGGCGGGTTCTTGCTGCGCAGTGCCGAAAGTCGATCGATGGCGGCAGTGCTTCGCCCAAGCCGGTGGTCGATGATCCCCTTGAGCAACTGGAGCCGAGGATCCTCGGGCGCCACCCTGAGACCCCGGTCGACGGCCTCTTCGACCTCCCCAAGGCGGCCGGTTGGAAGGAGCGCCTGCACCAACCCCACATGCGCCGCGACCTGACGCGGGGATCGCACGAGCATCTGCCGAGCCAAGGCCGCAGCTTCGGCAAAGCGCTGCTTCGCCAGTAGCGTCTCAAGTGACGGCGGCTCAGGGGTTTGGGATGAGCGAGACAGATTCACGCGGTTGAGATCCTCGACCAACGCGGGAGCATACCCCCACATGTCTGCGCGATCGGCGCCATTCGTTCGCAGTTCGAGCGGCAGGGTCTGGAAAGTCAACCGAACCGAACCCCGGATATCGGGTTTGTGCAATTTGGGGGATTTGCGCAGTTTGGCTTGACAGGCCCGAGTTGCGTGGCACCGTGTATGTCGGAGGTAGGGTGAGGTTCGACCGCGGCTCCCGCACGTCGAAGCTGACCTCGCTGTTTCGTGGCGCCCGCGGAGTGTTCCAACCGCGCGTCCGGGCAACGAGCCCTCCGGGTTGCTGCCCTTCCATGGGCGGCAAGCAGCTCGCGTACGGATGGGTTCGCGGAGAGAGAGAAAATTCATCGATGTGGCCTCGTTGGCGCGCATCGAGAAAGTCGTCCCTTGACTGGATTCTTTGTTCTGATTCCAGTTGCCGTTCCCTCGGGTTCAACGCCCATTTCCCTTCGGAGAGTAGAAAAATGAAGTTCACCCTCGCTGCCGGTACCCTCGCTGCTGTCGTCGCCTCTGCGGCCTCTGCTGACATCACCGTTACCCTCACCAACCAGACCTTCACTGGTTTCAACTTCCTCACGGCGATCGACTACGCGAGCCTGAACGTCGTCGGCACCCTGACGGCTGTTTCGGTGAACGCGACCCTCGAAGCGTCGACCAGCTTCACCTACGCAGACGACCTCTGCGTGTACGTTGACATCCTCCCGCTCTCGACCGGTGGCTTCCTCCAGGTCGGTGGCTTCTCGAACCTCAATGCAGCCCAGCGCTACTCGTGGCCGAACGGCGGTTCCTCCGCCCCCGGCACGACCGTCTCCGGCACGGTCACCCTCAACAGCGCGCTCGCCTTCACGGGCAACGCCGGCGTTGACGGAACGATCTGGATCGGTAACGGCTACGGCGCTTCGGGCACCTCAGGCACCTGGTCGGGCACCATCACCCTGATCGGCGTCGACGCTGTCCCGGCTCCGGGCGCGCTCGCGCTCCTCGGCCTCGCTGGCCTCGCCGCTCGCCGTCGTCGCTAAGCGACCCGACGGAGAGATCCGGTCCTTTGAGATCGGCACTTTGCACACAACCACACGGCGCCTTCGGGCGCCGTGTGGCTTTTTCGCAGGTTCCGTACATTCCCGCCGATGCGCATTCGATCATCGACACTGGCCGCCGCACTCGCTGTGCTCACGCTCGGCGCGCTCTCAAGCCTTCCCGGCTGTGCGCGCATCCGCCCCGCCTCGACCGAGACCGCTCTTCTCCTTCGGCGCGAGGCGCTTGCAGAGCGCCACTCCGAAACGCTGCAACGACAGTTCGTGAAGCTCTACACGAACATCAAGAACGAATACGAGGCAGGCGTCCGCAACGGCAGAGAAACGCCCCCCACGTGCGATGTTCTCATCATCTCTGGTGGCGGTGACTACGGAGCATTTGGCGCGGGCTTTCTCAAAGGCTGGGGCGCCGTTCGTACGGGCGGGCTCCAACGCCCTGAGTTTGAGGTGGTCTCAGGTGTCTCCACTGGTGCGCTGATTGCGCCGTTCGCGTTCCTCGGTTCAGAAGACGACTACGACGAGGTCGTGGCGCTGTACAGCAACCCGAAGGACGATTGGGTACGCGAGCGCGGACTTCTCTTCTTTCTTCCAGCGAACGAGAGTTTCGCAGAGGTCCCCGGGCTTGAGCGCGAGGTTCGCACCGCGTTCGGCGCCGAGCGGATCGCACGCATCGCAGAACAAAGCCGCCGCGGTCGCATGCTCGTCGTCAACACCACAGACCTCGACGACGGAAGCGCGAGGCCATTTGAGATTTCCCATATTGCCGCAGAGGCCGCTGAGACGGGAGACCTCTCGAAGTTCCACGATCTCCTGCTCGCCTCATCCGGAATTCCCGGTGCGTTTCCTCCGCGTGAGATTGAGTCGGGGCTTTACGTGGACGGCGGTGTCACGAGCAACATTTTGTATGGCGGCGACCTGCGACGAAACAGGAATCTCCGAACGCTCTGGCCTCAGATTGCGCCGGGCCTTCCGCCGCTGCGGATTCGCTATTGGGTCATCCTCAACAACTCGCTGCACGCGGCACCGCAAACCACGCAGCGAACATGGGTTGCTGTGATCGAGCGCAGTGTTGAGTTGGCTGTGCGTGCATCAACCGTCACAGCGCTTCGACACTTGCTGGCGCTGGCGCGCATCGCGAACCTCGAGGGAGACACCACGGCGGAGGTGCGCATCGTCGCTATTCCCGACGACTGGCGGCCACCCGTTCCGGGCGTCTTTCAAGAAGAGACCATGCGCGCACTTGAGAAGCTCGGCGAAGAGATGGGGCGCGATCCAAACGTGTGGCGGACGGATCTCGAATGAGTTGCGCGCCTGCTTTATCGCAGGAGCAACCATGCCATCGCCACGATGACGACGAGCGAAACCACATCAAGCACGGCGCCGGCGCGCATCATGTCTTGAACGCGTACGTGACCAGATGCGTAGACCAGCGCATTTGGCGGTGTTCCAACGGGCATCGCGAACGACCAACTCGCTGCAAACACAGCGGGTATCACGAGGAACTCGGGAGGAAGCCCGAGTCCGGGTGCGAGCGCGCCCACGATGGGAACCGCCATGGCGGAAATCGCCGTGTTTGAGGCGATCTCGCTTGCGACGATCATCACAGTCACGAGCACGGCAAGTACGCCGATCGACGGAAGCACGCCTGCGGCTGCGATCACTTCACCGATCTTCGCAGAGAGTCCCGTGCGATCCATGGCCGATGCAAGACAAAGCCCACCGCCGAAGAGAACGAGTACCCGCCATGGAACTCGGGAGAAGTCGGCAGCCTCAAGAATGCGTGAACCAGGCCGATCGGCGCTTGGAACAAAGAACAATACGAGCGCGGCGACGACCGCGACCGTTCCTTCGCGCATGCCGGGCACGGCCGCCGCGTAGAGCGGCATGGTCACCCACGCAAGCACAGCCAGGCCAAACACGCCGAGCGTGCGGATCTCGTCGCCACCAAAGCGCGCGCGCGCGACCTCGAGCGGCGCCACCGCGATACCGCGCGCGGGAAACAAGAAGACTCCGAGCACCACGATCGCAAGCGGTAGGAACACGGCTGTCGCGGGCACACTGAAACTCATCCAACTGAGGAAGGTGACTTCGATACCCCTCGCACGGAGTTCGTTCACAGCGATTGGGTTTGGCGGCGTGCCGATGATCGTGAGAACGCCGCCAATACTTGCGCCAAATGCAACGCCGAGCAGAAGCGAGGTGAGGAAGCGCGTTGCTGCCGCGCGCTCGGCGTCGTTGCTCGCGCGGTCGATGGTGCCCATTCCGAGTGCCAGCGCGAGCGGGAGCATTGTGGCGCTCGTCGCGAGGTTTGAAACGAATGCGCTGAGAATCGCCGAAGCCACCATCACGGCCGAGAGAACCCGCAGCGGCGACGAGCCGGCAATCCGTATCAAGGCAGACGCGAAGCGCGCGGAGACGCCGCTCTGCTCGAGTGAATACGCAAGAAGTGCGCCGCCACCGAAGAGAAAGATGACGTCGCTTGCGTAATGCGACGTGATTTGTGAGGCGGAGCCAATTCCCAGCAGCGCAAATGCGATCACCGGAACAAGCCCCGTCACGGCTGGGTCAATCGCCAACGTCACCCACCACGTGGCCATGAGCGCCAGTACGGCAAGCGTCCATGACGCATCCGCAGAAAGGCCGCCGAGAGCCGCGAATGATGGGTGGGTGAGGAAGAGCGCCGCGACTGCGAGGATCGGGCCAAGAAATCGACCGACCCGCGCTGCGCGCGAACTGCTACCCGAACGCCCCCCACCTGCGACGCCGCCGTCGGGTTCATCGGGGGTGACATTCGTGCGCTCATCGGTCATGACTCGGCAAGATACCGACCGGAGAAGGCGTGTCCGGAGACAAATGTGCGCGCTTCGGTGATGGTGGTGCATCCAAGACCGGAGTCCTTGACGAAAGCAACGGCGTCAAGACCACCGCGCACAGGGCGCGGGACTTGTCTGAAACGATGTATCGACGGTGCGATGATGCAGCGGCGACCTCAATTCATGAGGTCGGCTGTTCTGTTGAGTCCCGCACCGGAGATCACTGCACACCTTCGTTCACCGTTCACACAGCAGGAGTACTCAATCTATGAAGTCAATCGTTCTCTCTCTCTCCGCACTCTCGGCCGCATTCCTGGTTGGTGGCATTGCCACGGCACAGAACGCCACAACCTCGAAGTCGACGGCTGCGGCTCCGGCCGCCACCAAGACGATCGTCGAGACGGCGATCGGCGCGGGTAGTTTCAACACGCTCGTCGCGGCCGTGAAGGCTGCGGGGCTTGTGGAAACCCTCAACGGAACCGGTCCCTTCACCGTCTTCGCCCCCACCGACGAAGCCTTCGCGAAGCTCCCGGCCGGCACGCTTGAGAGCCTGCTGAAGCCTGAGAACAAGGCGAAGCTTGCCTCGATCCTGACCTACCACGTTGTTCCCGGCAAGGTCATGGCCGCTGATGTCGTGAAGCTGAAGAACGCGGGCACCGTGCAGGGCCAGCGCGTCGACATCGCCGTCAACGGCGGCACCGTCACCGTCGACGGCGCGAAGGTTGTCACCACCGATATCGCCTGCTCGAACGGCGTCATTCACGTGATCGACAGCGTCATTCTTCCGACCGACAAGAACATCGTCGAAGTCGCCGCTTCGAACGGCTCCTTCAACACGCTCGTTGCTGCGGTGAAGGCTGCTGGCCTCGTCGAAACGCTCTCGGGCAAGGGCCCGTTCACGGTGCTCGCCCCGACCGACGCCGCGTTCGCCAAGCTGCCCGCTGGCACGCTCGAGACGCTCCTCAAGCCAGAGAACAAGAAGGCGCTGATTGAGATCCTCACCTACCACGTGGTTCCGGGAGTTGCGGCGTACTCCGATCAGGTCGCGAAGATGACTGAGGTTCCGACGGTGCTCGGAAGCCCCGTCAAGGTCACTGTGAAGGGTGGCAAGGTCATGCTCGGCAACGCCACGGTTGCGCTCGCCGATGTCGAGACCTCCAACGGTGTCATCCATGTGATCGACACCGTGCTGCTCCCGGCGGCTCCGGCGAAGACCTCGCAGTCGAGCGTCGATACCAACAGCAAGAATTGACATCTCCATTCATCCGTGGGAGTTGCCGACGCACAGCGCGACGGACACTCCAGCGGGCGATCATGAGAGTTCGCTCCGACCCTCGTGCCAGCCGGCCCGGGGGTCGGAGTCGTTTTGGCGGTGCCGCGTGTGAGGCTCGGCTTGCGCGTCGAACGAGCCGTGCGCACGAAAAACTCGCTTCCGGGGGCATCGCGGGCACCCGTTGTGAATTTTGGGCAAGCCTTGCACGTGGTGCAATCGCGTCGCGTGAGTCGCGTTTGGTTGCGTCCGCTCTGAACGAGCAACAAGGAGATCACCATGAAGTTCGCGCCCTTTCTCACAGCCACCGTTCTCTCGATTGCATCAACAACTGCCGCTCTTGCACTCCAGGACGGCACGTTTCCCCCAACGGAACCCCCGCGCGGTCGCGGCGAGGGTGCACCCGGCGAACGTCCGCGCCCGCCGATCGATCCAGCGCAGGCCATCGAGCGGCTGATGCAGAACGATGCAAATGGCGACGGCCTTCTTTCGAAGGACGAGCTTCCCCCACCACTCGCAGATCGCCTTATGGAGCGAGCGGATACGAACAAGGACGGCTTGCTCGACCGCGCCGAACTTGAGGCGGCGGTGCAGGCTGGGGCACTCGGCCGCGGCGGAGGGGCTGGACGTGGATCTGAGGGACGGGGATCTGAGGGACGGGGATCTGAGGGACGGGAAACTGAGCGACGGGGAGGCGCCGGTGCGCCCGGTTCGTCACAGAGTGTCGAAGGTGCGATGCAGCAGCTGAATCGGTCGTTCCGAAGACTCAAGTCATCGGCATTCGACGATGCCTCGCGTCGCTCGGATCTCGACTCCATTCAAACGGTGCAGTCCGCGATGATCGCAGCGAAGTCTGGCACCGCGAACATGCGCATGTCTGACGCCGCGAAGGCTCGCTTCGGTGACGACCGCGCGAAGCTGGATGCAGAGTTCCGCACCATGATGCTCGATTCCCTTGTGATCGCGATTGATCTTGAGCGCGCCGTACTCGCAGGCGATGGCGCGAAGGCGAAGTCGCTGCTTGAGAAACTGCAATCTGAGCAGAAGAAGGGACACGATCTCTTCCAACCCGCGGAACGCGAAGAGATGGGCGAGCGCGATGGCACCACCACCGACCAACCGCAGCAGCGCCCCCGTGGCGGTCGCGGACGACCCGGGGGTGAAGGGCCGGGTGGCTCACCTCGAGGGCCAGGTGGTGCACCTGAAGGGCCACGTGGTGC
>JBILDS010000153.1:0-7579 GCA_044352505.1 Phycisphaerales bacterium | reverse complement strand
GCGCACACTTTGTGCGTGGTCGAAGCTGGTCGGAATCGGGCGCGCTCGCCGGTGAACGCATCAAGGGCGGGGTTGGGTTTGCGCACGTGTCCCGACGTCAAAGCACGTGTCCCGACGTCAAAGCACGTGTCCCGACGTCAAAGCACGTGTCCCGACGTGATCTCCAACGCGCCCAAAATGACAGCAACGCAACTCGACTTCCGTCAAGGTGCGTCGCGACTTGTCAGTGTGCCAATTCGCCGCGACGATTCGCGGCGCGACGTCACATCGTGGTCACATCGTGGTCACATCGTGGCCGACGTGTACGGCAGCAGCGCCATGAAGCGCGCGCGCTTGATCGCTTGCGCGACCTGCAGTTGCTCCTGCGCCGAAAGCCCAGTGCGCTTGCGCGAGTAGATCTTGCCGTTCGGCGTCATCAGCCGACGGAGATCCTCGGTGGAGCGGTAGTCGACGAAGCGGCGTCCGGCGACGCCTTCCTTGAGCCTGAACGACGGAGCCTGGGTCTGGAACTGGGTCATGGTCTTGCGCGGTCTACTTTCTGCCGACCTTTCGGGCGAACCCGAGATTGGACGGCGAGGTCTTGGAAGCCCCAGCGCGACAAGCGCGAAGGGGTTGATCCGCCACACGCGGCGGACGACGGGTCGACAAAGATAGCAGAAGCCGCCGTCCGTTCCAAATCCGGTTGGTCAAGTCAGATTCGACCCAATCGGATCGGTCACGCTGCGTCGGTCACGTCGGACACGTCACCCCAAACGCACCGTCCACCTCATTTGCGCCCGGGAACGATGGTTCGCCGGGACTTTCGCAGATCCGGTGCTAGATTTGGTTCACCACTGTCCGCGGTGGATCTCTCGCCTGCACCTCGCCTGAACAAGGAGTCGATTCCGGAATGCCCCTTCCCGCGCCCAGACCGCTGGACGCCCTCCGTCAGCACACCCACGCCGTCGTCTTGACGACTGGCGATGGGGTCGTTTCGGCGCAACTGAAGGGAGCCATCGACGACTCGGGCGTCCATTCCGAAGTTATGGGGCACCCCCTTCTCGCGATGGCGCAGCTCACGGTGCTCTGCCGCGACTCGAGGGGAGAGGCGAGCGATCGGCTGGCGCTGGTGGTGACCGACCGCCAGATCGACGACCTCTCGCCCCTCTTCACTGCGATTCGAGGGCGCCTTCCAAGGGTGTCGATTTGGGTGTTCGAAGCCGACCTCGCCATCGAAATCCAGCGTGGTCAGCAGACCGAGCCCGCCAAACCCGTGGCGACCTCTTCAAGCAGCAAACCGACTTCGGCGAGTGCCCGATCTGCGGCGCCGACACTTCGAATCACAGGCGCAGATGTGGGTGCTCGCGCAGCCGAGCCATTAAGTCCGATTGAGGAAGAGTTCGAAACCGACCGCGATCGCGACCCAATCGAGGCGAGCGGCGAGTCCGTGAGTCGGGCGGAACTTGAAATGCTGCTCGACTTCTTTGAGCCAGACGGCGACGAACGCCACCCCCGTGGAGACGCACCATGAGTGCGTCGCACCCGACATCATCTCGTGTTCGTGCCGCGCGAACGCGCACGCTTGTGGTGGGTGCCGGTGCACTCATTCGCGATCTGTCGGCCGCGCTACGAAAGCACTTTCCGGCCGTGAGCGAGTGTGAGAGTTTGTACGAAGCGCTCGCTGAAGTCGGGCTTTCGTCGGCACGCGAACCGATCTCTGCGGTGGTTGTCTCCGCCGATTGCGACGGGTTCGCATTGCGCGAGGTCGTCGAGGGATTCCGCCTTGTTGATCCGGCGATTCCGCTCATACTCGCTGTGCGCCGTGGCCAAGAAGATCTCGTCGCGGAAGCGATTGCAGAGGATTTCGAGCACACATTGGTGCTTCCCATCGCTCCCGAAGAACTTGCGGCGGTCTTGTGCGAAGTGGGGCTTGTGGAACCGCGTCGTGACTCCCCCAAAGATCGATTACGCGAACCAGCCGCAGGCGTCACCCGCGATGCTGTGGTGCCGCGCGGGACGTCGACCGAGTTGCCCGCACCTCCGCGGCCAACTCCCCCTCCCTCCGCGCGAGCTGCAGAGGCACCACAGCGTCCAGCCGAACGAAGTGTGGTTGAGTTGGCAATCGAAGAAGCGATCGCAGGCGCGTCACGCACCCGCGCGCCGCAGCCGACAGCGCATGGCGCCGTAGGCCACGGCGCGGCGAGTCCCGGCGTGACACCCGCGCCGCGTGCCGAACCCGCGCCGCGTGCCGAACCCGCGCCGCGTGCCGAACCCGCGCCGCGACAACCGCGCACCGCATTCTCGATGCCCTCCCCGCGACCTTCGCCCCCGCGCGATGCCCCGCCCGGCGACGTTGATCTCGTGCGCGCCGTGCTTGAGAACAACGACCTCCAGGGCACGGCGCTTCGCGTCCTCCGACATCATCTCGGGACGACCGATGTTCGCTTTGTCGCGGCAGCGCGCCCTGGTGAGGAGGATGCGATTCGGGCTGAGCGCCGCGGGCTTCACGAAGCACCCGTGCGCGTGGGCGAGCGCACACTCGGGGTGCTTCTCTCAGCCACACTCGACGATGCAACACTCTCCGCCTGGGCTGCGTGGCTTTCACACTGGCTTGAGTTGGAAGAGTCGCACCGCGAACTTCGCCGCTTTGCGTGGACTGATGAACTCACCGCCGCAGGAAACCGACGCGCATTCGAAACGGTGCTCCGAGATGCAATGACCATTGCGCTCTCTGAGCGCCGCACGATCAGTCTGATGTATCTCGATATCGATGACTTCAAGCGCTACAACGACGAATTCGGTCACCACGCCGGCGATGAGGTTCTGCGTGAAACCGCAGAACTTCTGCGTACATGCGTTCGTGCGGGTGATCACGTGTTCCGCATTGGCGGGGACGAGTTTGTTGTGCTCTTCTGCGATGCATCCGGACCGCGCAAGGGTGGCGGCGGCGCGCCCGAGTCGGTTGAAGCTATTGCGCGAAGATTCCAGCTTGCAATTGGCGAATTGAGCCTCACAAAGCTCGGCAACGCCGGGCCTGGAACAGTCACCGTTTCCGCTGGAGTCTCAGTATTCCCATGGGAGGGGCACGACGCAGAGTCGCTCCTCAATCGCGCCGACCAGCGTGCGCTTGAGTCGAAGCGAAACGGCAAGAATCACATCACGTTCGGGCCTGGTGCCCCCGCTGCGGAGAGCACCAGCTGAACGTCGCGCGGCGTGAAGAGTCGGTCAACCAACCGTGAAGTTGCCAGATGGCGGAGCGCGCCCAGCGCCGAGCAAGTTCGGCCCAAGCCGGCGAAACACCTTCGCGTTCAAGCGCGAGGCACAACGAGCCGATGGAACGTTTCTGTCGGCGCCAGACCACGCCTCCCCCAATGAGCACCGAGACATCACAGCGCACGATCGTGCTCAGCGACCTCCACCTCGGTCGGCGAGGCTCTGCAGCGCAGTCGCACCGCTTTGCGCGGCTGATCGCAACGCACCGCCGCGTGATTGTGAACGGCGACGTCGCAGAACTGCACCACGGCGAGTTCCGAAGCGCCGCCGAAGAGGAACTCGCTCGGTTCCGCGAACTCTGCGCGCGCTCCGAAACGCGACTGGACCTGGTGGCCGGAAACCACGATCCCTTCGTCAGCAACATCCGCTCACTCACGCTCTGCGAGGGTTCGGTTTACCTCACGCACGGCGACGCGTTTCACCCGGCAATCGCTCCGTGGTCACCGTACGCCGCAGCCATGGAGTCTGCGTTTCGCAAAGCCATGGCGGAATCGGCCGGTGATCGCGAGAGTGAGGTCGCGCGCCTCGCCGCCGCGCGCGAGGCGGCCGTGGCAGAGTGGCAGGCACTCGGCGACGGCGCGCACATCTCGACGATCGCGAGCATGGCTGTGCGACCGCATCGCGCTTTGGCTGCGATCCGCTACTGGCGGCGCTATCCAAACATGGCGCGCGATTGGGCAAGCCGCTTCGCGCCCCACGCAGACACCCTCGTTGTGGGCCACAGCCATCGCCCATTCGTCACCGAACTCGACGGCGTGCGCATCGTCAACACCGGAGCCTACGGGTTTCCCGGACGACCACTCGCCGTCGTCATTGATGGCCGCGACGTAGCCGTCCACCGGATCGAGATGGCAGAGCGCCTCTTCCGACTAAGAGAGCAGCCACTTGCACGATGGACAACGGGCGCTGTCGACACCGCCCAATCTCAGCGTGCATTTGAGTCGTTCGGCGCTGACGCGACCGAGCGCGCCAGTACGCGACGGATGAACGCGGCCGCATCCGCGAGCGCCGATCGATCGACCGACGTTCGATAGCCGCGTGCGCTGCACAGCGACTCGAGTCGCTCTGTGGCAACGTTTCCAGCGGCGCCGGGTGCGTAGGGGCACCCACCAATTCCGCCAGCAGATGCGTCAAACCGTCGCACACCCATCGCCAACGCGCGTTCTGCGCTTTCAAGCGCGCGTCCACCGGTGTCGTGGAGGTGCAGCACAATCTCAGACATTGGGCGAACCGCTGCGCATGCCTCCAACACGCGCGCAACCTCATCAGCACTCGCCACGCCGAGGGTTTCGCCGAGATCAAGTTCATCAACCCCAAGCGCCATCAACCGCGCACAAGTCTCGCGCACGCGCTCGGGCGCAATCGCGCCCGCGTACGGACAACGCACAATGCAACTCACGTATCCGCGCACTGTGGCACCCGCGGCGTGCGCACCCTTGACCACAGGCTCGAAGCGCGCGATCGACTCTGCAATACTCGCATTGATGTTGCGCTGCGCAAACTCTTCGCTCGCTGCAGTAAACACCGCAACTTTGCGCACACCGCACGCAAGTGCGCGCTCAAGCCCTTTCTCATTTGGCACCAACGCCGAGAGAAGAACCGGCGCACCAGCCGGTGTGCGCGACGCGCGTTGCAACGCGCCAACGAGTACTTCCGCTGCATCGGCGAGTTGCGGAACCCATTTCGGGCTCACGAAACTCGTCACCTCAATTTCTTCAAGCCCAGCGCGCGCGAGTCGCTCGATGAATTGCAGTTTGTCTTCGACCGAGACGATTGCTTTCTCATTCTGAAGTCCGTCGCGTGGACCAACCTCGCAGAGATGCACTTCATCGTTCGCAAGAACACGCATCAACGAACTCCTCCAGAAGTATCGTCGCCCTCAGCGCACGCGCGTCGACGCGCGGGATCCGAGTTGCGAGACGCCTCGCCCTGCACGTTGTCGCGATCCTGCGACTGCGCATCCAATCCGTGCCGTTCCCGCTCCTCCTTCTCACGCGCTTCCTCCTCGCGTGTGGCGCGTACAAACAGCCAAATCGCAAGCGCGAGCACAAGCACCGTTGCCAAACCGCCGCCGACGAAGAGCATCATCTCCGTGAGTCGCGCATCGAGCAGACCTTCCGTAGGTGGAGCCACGCTCATGCGCCACCACCTTCGCGCAGCGTCGAGCCACCAGCAGTCGACGCCGGCTCAAGAAATCGAAGCGGCGTCACGACGGCGGGTACTTGTTCGCCCTCCGCGTTCACAAGCACCCGCGTGCCCTCGGCGTACGCGCTCAGCGAAAGCATCGCAAACGCAACTGGCACCGCACCAAGCATCGGCGCAAGCCCACTCGATGTCACCACGCCAACCTGTTCACCGATCGATCCACCTTCCACAAACGCGAACACCTGCGCTTCCGCCACAGGAAGAAGATCGCCCTCGATCCGAAGACCAACGAGTTTCTGCTTCGGCTTCCCGAGGTGCTGCAGCCGAGCCACGACCTCTTGCCCCGGATAGCAACCCTTTGTGAAACTCACGCGCGAGTCGAGCACGCCCGTTTCATGCGGGAGATTCGTCGGACCGAAGTCAATGCGGAAGTACGGGGTTCCCGCCTCAATTCGTGCGGTATTCGTGGCAAACCAGCCCGCAGGTCGTGCGCCGAAGGTGGTCAACGACAGCCAGAGCGCAGGCGCATCGTCGCGCGCAACGGAGATTGCGTACCCATCGGCGCCGTAGTCATCGATTCGCATGATTGATGCCTGCGCAGTGCCGAACGCCACCTCCCACGCGGCGAGGCCATCGTGCGGCGCGGAAAGTCCCAGCGCCTTGAGCGCAAGAGAGGCGCGCGGCCCAACCACAGCAAGTCGCGCGTGCGTTGCGGTACGCGGCTCAACCACAACATCTTCAGCGAAGACCATCTTCTCAAGCGCCGCGCGCACGGCCTCGACATCGTGTACCAATGTGTCAATCACAAGCGCCTCAGGCAACACCGCGATCAACAGATCCGCGTCGACACGCCCCTTTCGGTTTGTGAGAAACGCGCGCACCACCGAGCCTTCAGCTCGTTTCTTGACTTCTTGCGTGACGAGGCGATTGACGAAATCGACACGATCCTTGCCGCGCACCACAAGCGTTCCGCGCTCGCATGAATCGATCAGCACACAACCGCTGCGAATCGCCGCGTACTCAAGTTCGACCTCCGCAAACGCCGCGACAACTTCGCAGGTCGGCGCACCTGTCTCGTCTGCTGGCCCAAAGGGCAGGTACTCGATTTGAACTTCACGCCGCGTTGCCACGGCGCCGCGCGCCTCGCGTGCGCGCTCAGCGCGCCGAGCCGCGTCTTGCGCTGCAAAGGTGCGATGTGAGTCTCGAAGTGGCGTGTCAAACTGCATCCGGAAATCCTATACCATCGACCTCCTCGCGGCCGTCTTTCCGCAGTCGCGCGAGAGTTCCGCACCAAGAAACAGAGAAATTGAGCGCACCATGGACATCGATCTCTTCCGCCGACTTTGCGAAACCCCTGGAATTCCCGGCCGCGAGGAGCGCGTGCGCGCATTGATCGCCAAGGAAACGAAGGCGCTCTTCGACCTATCGACGACCGATGCGATGGGCTCGCTGATTGCAACGCGTGCGCCAACCCGAAAGGGTGCGAAGGGCGCGAAGCCCGTGCGCGTGATGCTTGCAGCACACATGGACGAAATCGGGTTCTTCGTGCGTCACGTCGACGACCAAGGCTGCATTTGGGTCAACCCAGCGGGCGGCTTCGATACGCGCAACCTCTTCGCTTCGCGCGTCCTCGTCTGCACCGCGAAGGGCGACCTCAAGGGCGTGATGAACCCCGGAGGAAAGCCAATCCATATCTCAAGCGAAGCTGACCGCACCAAGGTTCCGGGCGTCGAAGAGTTCTTCATCGATCTCGGTCGCGACGCAGACGAGGTGAAGAAGTTGGTTGAGATCGGTGACTTTGTGGTACTCGACCAACCCTTCCTCGAGACGCCAAACAAGCTCGTCTCGAAAGCGCTCGACAATCGCCTTGCATGCTTCGTTGCAATCGAAGCCGTGCGCAAACTCGCCAAGCGGAAGTCCAGCCATGCCTGTGAGATCGTGTGCGCATTCACCACGCAAGAAGAGGTCGGCCTCCGCGGCGCGCAGACGGCGGCATATGCAGTCAAGGCTGATATCGGCGTTGGCCTCGACGTGACGCTCGCATGCGATACGCCGGGCGTGCCCGACAACCAGCGCGTCACGAAGCAGGGTCTCGGCGCGGGAATCCTCATTCAGGACAGCTCGATGATCTCCGACCACAAGCTTGTCGAGGACGTTGTTGCCGTTGCAAAGAAGCACAAAA
>JBILDS010000015.1:0-24653 GCA_044352505.1 Phycisphaerales bacterium | reverse complement strand
GGGAAGGTTCCGAATCGCATGAAGAAGCGCCCGCTCATCGGCATCACCGCGGATCTCGTCGGCGACTACGCGCGCAACCGCCGCACCTACATCGACATGGTCGCGGCCGCGGGCGGCGTTCCCGTCCTCCTGCCGACAATCGCCGCGCTGCGCGAGGAAATGCTCGACCGCGTCGACGGCGTCGTCATCACCGGCGGCGACGACATCGATGTCTCGAAGTTCGGCATCGCGTTGCACCCGAAGGCCGAGTGCATGGCGGCCGAACGGCAAGAGGCCGAATTCGCGCTGCTCCGCGCGCTCGACGCCCATCCCGACAAGCCCGTGCTCGGCATCTGCCTCGGTATGCAGATGATGGGCGTTCATCGCGGAAACCCGCTCATCCAGCACCTCGGCGATGTGCTGCCGAACGCTGACCGCCACCGCAACGACGCGATCCACCCCGTCGAGGCCGATCGCGGCTCGCTCCTCAAGTCAGGCGCCGTGCGCTCGTGGCACCACCAGGCGATCTCCGAGGCGAAGGGCTTCGACATCATCGCGCGCTCCGACGACGGCGTGATCGAAGGCATCGTCGACCCGAAGCGCCGCTTCTATCTCGGCGTCCAGTGGCATCCCGAGCGGACCGAGGCAACCGAGACCGGCCTCGGCGTCGTGCAGACGCTTGTCGAGCATGCACGCTGACGCGTCCCAG
This sequence comes from Phycisphaerales bacterium, assembly GCA_044352505.1. Classification (GTDB taxonomy): domain Bacteria; phylum Planctomycetota; class Phycisphaerae; order Phycisphaerales; family SM1A02; genus QWPT01. The sequence continues at coordinate 23,965 of JBILDS010000015.1, read as the reverse complement.
CCGTCGAACACCGAATGCCCGCGCTGCGGGTACGACATCGCGGCGGCGATGCAGGCCGCGAAGGAACGCGGTGACGAGCGTGTCATCTGCTCCGAATGCGGCCTCGAGACCGCGGTGCGCGAACTCGAACTGTGCGCAGACTGCCCGCCGTGGCTGATCGAGTCGCGGATCGGGCGCGACGGCGTTGTCCTCCGCTTCTACCGCACCGTCACGCGCGCGCTCCGCACGCATCGATTCTGGAGCGCGTTGCGCATGTCGGCGCCGATCTCGCGGCGCGGGCTCGTCGCGTACTTCCTCGCGCTCGCGATCCTGCTCCACCTGCTCGCGGTCGCTGCGGTCGCGCCCATCGTCGTCATCGATCGAACAACCAACCCGAACGGTCGCTCGATCGTGCCAGACCTCGCGCTGGTGGCCGTTCTGCCGCTCTGCCCGCTGAGCGCAGACGAAATCCTGTACGCATCGGCGCAAGCCAATCCAAACCGATCGGTCGATGCCGCGACGCTCTGGCGAGCGGTCACGGGCGCGGTTCGCCTGACCATCATGCGCGACAAGCTGTGGTTCGAGTTCACGCCGCAGGATCCCAACGCGACCGGCGCCTACGCGATCCCGCAGCCGAAGCCCTTCGTGCTGTCGGGCCCGAGCTTCATCGAGCCGAACCAGAATCTCGTCCGCGCCCACCGCTGGCTGCTCGCGGTGCTTGCGATCTCGCTGTTCCCCGTGGTCGCGTGCGGGCTGCTGTGCCTTCTGCCGGCCTCACTGCGGCGCGAAAGGATTCGTGGCGTCCATCTCTTCCGAGGCTGCGCCTACGCGTGCTCGTTTGCCCCATTCGCGCTCATCCTCAACGCATCTGCGCTCGGAGTCGCTGCGTTCGGGTTTGCGATGACTGCGAGGAACCTGCTGCCGGGCATCTACTCCGTCGCCCAACTCACTGCGATCGCGCTGATGATCTGGATTCCACTTGGCTCGCTCGCGTTCTCGGCGCGCTACCTCGACGCGTTCTGCACGCGCTACCTGCTGCTCGCGCGCGGGCGCGTCGTCGCCATCACGCTCAACCTGATCACGCTGCTCGCTGCAGTCGTGATCGCATTCACGGCTTTCAACGCATGAACCACTCCACCGATGCATCCGCCGCATCGCCCTCCGCGCTCGAATGCCCGCGCTGCGGGCATCTCGTCGGGGCGATGGCCGACGAAGCCGATCGCCGCGGCGAGACGCACGGAAAGTGCGGCGAATGCGGGCTCGACATCGAGTGGAACACGCTGCGCCGCACCGCCCTGGCTCCTCCGTGGCTCGTCGAGGCCCGCTACTCGCCGCGCCACATCGTGCGTCGCGCGTTCGGCACGCTCGTGCGCACCGCGCGGCCATTCCGATTCTGGAGCGCGATCGAGCTTGCGCTTCCGCTGTCGGGCCGAAGGCTCGCCGTCTTCATCATCGCGGTGCTCGCGCTGCTCCATGGCCTTCCCGCCGCGAAGAGGCTCCTGACCGATGTCCCCCCGGTCGGAGGCGCCCCGCCGGCCGCGTCGGTCGAGCGCGCGGCACAGGTCGGCCGCGTCGCGCTGGCGCTCGTCATGCCGCTGACCGAGTACGACGGCGCGAACATCGTCTACACGACGAGCCGTGCCACCAACGAGATCCGAACGGTCCCGCTCTTGTGGGAGTCGCTGCCCTACTTGCTTCAGGCAGCGATTCCATTTCGGGACTCGGGAGTGGTCATCCTGGTGCAGGTCTCTCCGGGCCAAACGCGGGCCTACGGCATCTGGCGCCGCGCCGGGGAACTGCTGACTCCCGCGCTGCAGTCGGCATCCCTCGCGTTCGTCCCGGCGACCCTGCTCGGGCCGCTCACGCTGCTCCTGCTGCCGGCCTCGCTGCGGCGCGCCCGCATTCGTCCGCGGCACTTCGCGCGGCTGATGGCCTACACCGTCGCGCTTCTCATTCCCTTGACTGCATGCATCTTCATCACCGACGGGTTCGTGCGCGAATTCAAGGCGACCAGGTTCATCGAGCCCCGCTTCCATCTCCATCCGTTCGGGGCGTTCGGCGAGCTGAACCCCGTCCTCCCGCTTCTCATCGTCGCATTCGCGCTGAACGCCATCTGGCTGACCGCGGCGGCCTCGCGCTACCTGCAGCTTCCCAACGCGCGCGGCGTCGGCATCGCATGCGCACTGATTCCACTGCTCGTTGCGTGCCTGGTCACGCTCAGCGCGTGACCGCGTGCTCGCGCGCGAGATGCGCGCGCAGCGCATCGCCGCCGAAGTTGTTCGCCGGATCGCTCCACACGCAGTGGACATGCGACGCATCGGCGTTCGTCGAGTCGTACTCGATCGTGAAGCACGGCGTCGCGAGGCGGTAGTAGTGCGGCTTGTGAAGATCGGCGTCGCCGACGAACGCGAAGGTGATCTCGTCCGCGTGCCTCGTGCGCCATGCGCGCAACTGCGCGTTCGCGACGCCTTCCTCGAGCAGGCCCGCGTGCACCGCGAGCAGCCGGTCGACGAGCGCCTTCTGCGCGTCCGTCATCGACGCGCGCGAAAGCCCCTTCATCTCGGGCGCCTTCGCATCATGCCCGACGGCCCACAGCACATCGGCGGGCGGAGCATCCATGATGCGCGCGATCTTGCGCTGCGGCTCCGCCAGCGAGCGCGCGAGCTCGAACGCAACCTCGACCGCCGCGCCGAGCGGACGCTTGCCCTCGTCGGGCCCGCGCTTCACTTCCGCGGCAAACGAGCCCGTGAAGATCGGAGTCACCGTCACCTCATCGCCCACGCACGCCGCGTGCAGCACGAAGTGATGTCCCTCGATCTCGAACGCCCACGCGGCGGAATCGGGCGCGCCGAAGAAGTGCACCGCGTAGAGATCGTCGCCATAGGTCGGCTTCGTCACTCCCGACGCGCGCTCGTCGACCGCGTTGATCGCCTCGACCACGCGGATCAAGCGCCACTGCTCGCGGCCGGCCGCGGAAAGGAACGAGTCGACCAGCGCCAGCGTCGCCGCGCGCGTGTCCGCGTCCATGTCGCGCAGGTAGAGCCCGTCGCGGTCGCCGCGCGCGAAGTACCACTTGGTGCGCTCGGGGTGATCGAGCGGCCGCAGCGCCTTGGCGCGCTCGGAATCCGAGAGCGACCGCACGAACGCGTCTGCAGCCGCACGCTGCGCCGTCGCCGCTCTCTGCGGTTCGCTCGCAACAGCCGCAAGTCCGGCCGCACATATGACGATTCCAACTCCGACGACGAACGCGGTTGCCATGCGCATGGCACCAATCGTCGCAGGAATCCTGTCACAATGGAAGCGTGACCGCGCCCCGCGCCCAACTCGCCTACTGCACGAATGTCCACCCGGGCGACACGCTCGCGCGGACGAAGTCGATGCTCGACCAGCACGCGACGCGCGTGCGCGAGATCTTCACGCCCACGGGCGATCTCGGCGTCGGCCTCTGGCTCTCCGCGCAGACCGCGCGCGAGCTGCTCGCAGAGACGGACGGCGTCGCACGCTTCCGCGACTGGCTCGCCGAGCGGCGCCTCGCAGCGCGCACGCTCAACGGCTTCCCGTACGGCGATTTCCACCACGAGACGGTGAAGACGCGCGTCTACCACCCGCACTGGGCCGACCCGAACCGCTCGCTCTACACGCTCGACCTCGCGAAGATCCTCGTCGGGCTCGTCGCACCGGGCACGCGCACCGCGTCGATTTCGACCGTCCCGATCGGCTGGCGCAGCGACTTCACCAACGAAGGTTGCGGCGCAAGCGTTGGCCTTGCAACGGCGCAGCTTGAGTGGGTGGCGGAGAGGCTCGCCGAACTTGAAGATGCAAACGGCGTGCGGGTGACGATCGATCTTGAGCCCGAGCCAGGGTGCCTACTTGATCGCGCAGAGCATGTTGTGTCGCTCTTCGACCAGTGCTTCAACAGCGACGAGACACGCCGTCACCTTGGTGTGTGCCACGACATCTGCCACAGCGCTGTGATGTTTGAAGAGCAAGACGACGCACTTGCGCTGTACAAGCGCCACCACATCCGCGTGGGCAAGGTTCAGGTGAGTGCAGCGCTTTCGTGCCACGGTGCTCCGAAGGAACTGCAAGAGCTCGCACAATTCGCAGAGAACCGCTATCTCCACCAAACCTGCGTGCTCGCAGGCTCAGGCGAAGTGCGCTTCTTCAGCGACCTCGACCTTGCGCTTGATGCCATGCCTGATGGATTCTGGCGGACGCATTTTCATGTCCCAGTGCATCTCGACGCGATCGGTCGCCTTGGAACGACCGCCAAAGAGATTCCCAGCGCGCTCGTGATGGCGTCACACGACGATCCGCCGTGCTTCGAAGTCGAAACGTACGCGTGGACTGTGCTCCCACCGCATCTGCGCGAACGCGATCTTGCTGCGGGAATTGCAAAGGAACTCGCATGGACGCGTGGTGCGCTCGTTGATGCAGGCTTCTCACTTGACGATGGGCGCAGCGCATGAGCGGTGCGCGCGCGTGGCTCGAAATCATGCGCATCTCAAATGCGCCAACGGTCGTCTCGAACGCGATCGCGGGAGCTGTGCTTGGCGCTGTGGCGATTGATCAAACGTCGGCCGTGGCCATGCACGATCCTCGCTGGATTGTCGTGCTCGCACCGCTCTTCTCGTATCTCGGCGGCATGGTGTTGAACGACGCGTTCGACGCAGCGACCGACGCCCGGGAGCGCCCGACACGCCCGATCCCAAGCGGTCGGATCTCGCGGCGCGCGGCATTCACCGTCGGCGCAGTCCTTCTTCTTGCAGGTGTCGGTTGTGCTGCGGCCTCAGGCTCGACAGCCGCAATCGTCTTCACCGGGCTTCTTGGGGTGATCGTGGTTCTCTACAACGCGATCCATTCCAGGACCGCGGCATCGATTGCGCTGCTTGCGGTCTGTCGTGCGCTCGCGGCGTTCATTCCAATGCTCGTCTTCGCGAACGATTTCGAGAAGATCGCGACGAGCGGCGTGCTCATCCATCCCACGATGCTTGCCGGATGGACGCTCGCGCTCTCATTTCTCGCGCGGGGCGAAGTCGCGCACGTGGATGGGGCGAGCCGCCCGTGTCCATCGTGTGGTCAGCCGATCGTGCCAAATGCGGTCATCTGCAGCGCGTGTGGGTGGACTCCAAACGCGGCGGCTACCACGTTGCACACAACGCTGCGGAACCATGCGCGCGCACCAATCGCAATCGCGCTTGTCGCCGGTATCGTTGCCGCGTTCGTCTTCATGCTGCCACAAGTCTTCATGCCGCCACAAGTCTTCATGCTGCCACAAGGGGGCGTGACTTTCGATCGCGTCAGCGAGCTTCAACGCGCGCTCTCCGCAAGTCTCGTCGGCGCGCTCTTCGCAGGGTTCCTCGTCGTGCAAGTACGTCGACACGCGCGCGGCCAGATCGGCACGCCTGCGTTCGTCGGCTTCCTCATCGCCATGCTCGCAGCGATCGATGTGGTCGCGCTCATCGCGGTTGGGCAGTGGCTCGCCATTGCATGTCTCGCGTGTGTTGCGGCAACGCTCGTCTTCCAGCGACGCATCGCGGGTAGTTGATCGCATCACGTGCTCGGTTCTGGCTGACGGAGCTCTGCGAAAGGAATCTGAAAAATCTTCCTGCAAAACATGCAGGAGTTTCGGGGTGTGCCAAATCACGTGGCCATGATGCATCTATCGCGCGGCGCTTCGCCGTGCGCACCCACATCATGCCGGGCTCGGCCCGGGGAAAGGTCACGTCATGGCGACACAATTGTTCGCTGGCTTCCTCACATCATCGAGGCGAAGCCTCCTCCTCTTGACGGCCTGTGCTGCGATCGGCGGTACAGGCGCCACATTCACGACCGGCTGCCAGACGATTCCGTTCGTGGCCGACGCTGTGATACGGACGTGTGTCCAAATCGTCTCGGAACTTCTCGATCTGGCAAGCCTGCAACTTCCAGCGGGATACGAGTTGTGCGGAGCTCCCATTGTGTGGACTGTGCACGACGGCACACTGAAAGCGTGTCTCTACTGCAGCAAGTCGAACCCCGGAAAGGTGTACGTCCAGCTCGACTGCTCGGGCAAGTTCTACCCCATGAATCTCCGTCCGATCGAACGCAAGCCTCGCGACGTCATGGAAGGTGTCAGCCCGGGCGAGCCAGGGCTCTACAAGGTGTTCTGCGATGAGCTCTTCTTGACGCAGGTTCAAGCGCAGTACAACGAGTGGCAGCAGCGCATCAGCGTCGCGCTGAGTTCGCCAAACCTGCGCATGCTTCCGAGTACACAGGCATATCGAACGCTCACCGTGGTTGTCGATGGTGTTCCCATGCAGTCTGCGGTCAATTTCGACGTCGAGTTTGGGTCAACGATTGCGCTTGAGGGCGACGTGGCTGAAGTTGCGCACTACGCCATGAATGCTGGGGTCGACTCGATCATGTTCGACGACCAAGGCAAGTCGTACGAGATTCACATGAACCGCGAGATCTCGGCCATGATGGTGTTCGCGAACGAGCGCTGCATCGACAAGCGTTTCTTGTTCGCGCCAAATCCGTGACAAGAGTGCCGTCGGTGCTCGGCTCCCACAGTGTGTCGGCTCGTTCCGCCCTCGGGCACGTCATCTCATGGCGTGCTCGAGGACGGCGACGGATTCATGTCACATTGCAAGCTCATGGACGAGGCCGTGGGCGAGGCCGTGGGCAAGGTCATGGGCAAGGTCATGGGCGAGGTCGTGGGCGAGGTCGTGGGCGAGGTCATGGGCGAGGTCGTGGGCGAGGTCATGGGCGAGGTCGTGTGGCACGGTCGCATGGCGAGGTCGTGTGGCACGGTCGCGTGGCGAGGTCGCGAAGCTGCTTGACCAGTTTGCGCCGCGAGCTTGAGGCGCACCGCGTGGTGGTTGTTCCGTTCGTAGTTTCGGAGCCGTGGCGAGCGCACACCTCTCTCCGCGCCCCGGCGCGATCCATTGCAGCACGCATGCACGGGCCTCGATCGGCGTGCCCGAGGGTGCCGTATGTCATCGGATCGCGTCGGGCGCGCGACAGAAACGCGCGGTTCATTCGAACCCCACCGGCCGTTCCGCGCGAGGTGCTCCGACCCGTGCGGGGCGGCTTCTCCGTACGATCCTGTTGTCGCGCAGTTTGATCACCGCTGCTATGCGACAATCAAGGGTTTCATGTTGTCCAAGGGTTTTATGTTGTCCAAGGGTTTCATGTCGTCCAAGGGTTTCATGTCGTCCAAGGGTTTCATGTTGTCCAAGGGTTTCATGTTGTCATCGTCGCCATCGTCCTCATCGACCTCATCTGCAACGATTCAGCCAGTCTGTGTGCTGAACATCGTTGCGCTCTCTGCGAGTTTGATTGGGGATGCAACACCACGGATCAAAGAGTTTGCGCGACGCACCGGCGGGGTGCGCACGCTCCAACCGCCGCTTCCCGCGGTCACCTGCACTTCGCAGTCGACCATGCTCACGGGTCTTCTCCCAGCTGCGCATGGAATCGTCGGAAATGGCTGGCACGACCGAGCGCTCGGGGAAGTCCACTTCTGGAAGCAGTCCAATCAGCTTGTCTCGGGCGAGAAAGTGTGGGAGACGGCGCGGCGTATCAACCCAGCGTTCACAGCGGCAAATGTGTGTTGGTGGTACGCCATGCATGCGTCAACCGATGTCATGCTTACGCCGCGACCAATCTACAAGGCCGACGGACGCAAGATTCCCGACTGCCTCACCACGCCAGCGGCGCTGCGCAGCGAGTTGCAGTCGAAGTTCGGTCAGTTCCCCCTCTTTCGCTACTGGGGGCCGCTCGCGGGGATCGAGGCAACCGATTGGGTCGCCCTCGCAGCAATGCACGTTCTCGAGACGACACGTCCGGCGCTCTCACTGGTCTATCTCCCACATCTCGACTACGCACTTCAGAAAGTTGGTCCCGATCATCCATCAATTCGCCAGGAGCTTCGCGAAGTCGATCGCGTTGTCGGTGGCTTCATCGATCGCTGCGAGAAGCTCGGAATTCAACCCATCATCGTCAGCGAGTACGGAATCGTGCCAGTTCGAGACGCAGTCTGGCTGAACCGCGCCCTTCGTGACGCGGGCTATCTCGCGGTTCGCGTTGAAGACGGTCGTGAGATTCTCGACCTTGAGCACAGTCGTGCGTTTGCGGTGGTCGATCACCAAGTGGCCCACGTCTCGGTGCGCGACCCATCGGATGTCGCCTCCATCGAGCGGCTCCTTGCTCAGATTGACGGTGTCGAACGCACGCTTTCCGGTGAGGCACGTCGCGCCGCCGGTCTTGACCATCCACGCGCAGGCGACATCGTCTGCGTGAGTGCTGCGGATCGTTGGTTCGCGTACGGTTGGTGGATCGATGACGCGAAAGCGCCCGACTACGCGCGGACCGTCGATATCCATCGAAAGCCAGGCTACGACCCGTGCGAGCTCTTCTACGATCCGGCGCTCATGTGGCCTGCGGGTCGTGCCATGGCGAAGCTTGCGCTGCGCAAACTTGGGTTTCGCACGCTGCTTGATGTCATTCCGCTCGATGCTTCGCTCGTCCGCGGGTCGCACGGCCGCGCTTCGCAAGCGCCTGGCTTCGACCCAGTCCTCATCGGCGATCTTCCCGACCCGTTCCTTGAGCAGACGCTTCCGATGGGATGCGTCCGCGATGCGCTGCTCGCCTCCACGCTCGGCCAAGGGCACGCGCAAGCGGTCGAGGCTGCATTCACGGAGACCACCCGCGCACTGCTGCGCGGAGGTCGGCGCTGATGCGCACGTTCTGGGCACTGATCGCTCTGTTCGCGGCGATTGGGTTGTGGTTCATTCTCGACTCGACACCCAACCAGAGGCAGGGTTCGCTTGAGTCTCGGTTGGCACGCACTCCGACAGACGCATCCGCCCGGTTCGATGCACCGGCGAACAATCTTCAGGCCGAGCGCGGGACTCCGACTGCACACTCGCCCGAGACGAGTCATCCTGACAGAGACAGTCCTCGAACGAGCAATTCACGAACGAGCAATTCACAAACGAGCAATTCAGGCGCAAGCATTCCAGAGACGAGCGTCGCCGCCGCGAACGCCACCGACACAAACCCAACCGACGCCAACGCGCCCAGCACAACGCTTCTGCAGAGCCTCCTCGCACCCGCTGCGCCGATTGGCGCGAAATCTTCGGTGGCGATCGACACACGCAGCCCTTCCGAAATCACACGTCGAATCGATGCACGAACACTCGAGCTCGACGGACGCTTCCGCTTGGTGGGAACAGGAAGTGCTGACGATCCCTACCGAATCTCATGGGAACTCCTGACCTCAGCTGCATCGGTCATCGATCCCGTCCATGGGCTGCTCACACCGCCACCTTGGGTGCGTGCCGTCGATGGCTCCTACGTCGAAATCTCTGCGTACTACTCCACCGCCGTGCGCGTTTCGACCACGCAAAACGTTCTCCTCACACTCAATCGCTGGGACGGCTGCTGCATCGGGCTTCCCCCAACGCCCTTCGATGCGATCGATGTCACGCTTGCAGCATCGCTCGATATGCGCGGACTCCACCTCTTCCGCTTTGGAACATTTCGCGGACGCCTCGTCGTCGAACCCTTCGTTGCAGGCACCTATCTCCTCGGCCTCTATCGCCTTGAAGATGCGTCGTTCGTTGCGCAGTAGGTTCTGTCTGACGGATCCCCGAAGACCAAAGAAGCGTGCGGTGCTGGTGTCGTCTGGCAGATCCCCGGACGTCGATCCCGCAGACAGACCCGAGCCTAAACGGCAAGCGGGCGGCACATCCACGACGTGCCGCCCGCGAGCTCACCAAGATTCACATGCTCCGTAACTGGAGCAGATCAGAACTCAAACGAAATCCGGGCTTGGATCGCGTGCGTCAACACGCTGCTGCTCTCAACATCGGCGGTGCCGACCAAAAGCGGATCACTGAAGTTCGCGGTTCCAAAGTTGGCGCCACCGACGGCCATGAGTCGGTACTCAAGACCAAGTTCGATAGCGTGCGTCAGTTGCCATGCAAGGCCGATCTTCACCTGGCCGCCGAGTTCCCAGCTGTTGCCATCGACTGCAGCGGAGATTCCCGGGACTCCCACAGCGGTGATCGCATCGATGTCTGCTGCGACGTTGATGACGCCAAGACCGGCGCCCAACTTCAAACTCAGTCCGCCTGCAGCACCTGGGGTTTCGGGCTTCATCAGCGGAAGTTCGAACACCGCGTTGAGGAGCACGGGGATCTGCGTAAAGTCGCCGTCGCCGCCTTCGATTCCGGTTGAAAGGCCGAATGCAGTCGTGAACTCGCCTGCCGAAAATCCGTCGAACCCGTTGCGGTAGTAGCCGCTCTCAAGCTCCACCGCGAATGACTCGTTGAAGCGGTAGCCGACGTTGAGATTCCATGCCAATCCCGCGCTCGAATCCGCCTTGACGCCCTCGATCCCGAACTCAAGCGAACCCGGAGTGGGCGCGTAGTCCTTGATCTTCACCGACGATAGGAACGCGACGCCGATGTCCGTTCCAACGTAAAACCCGCTTCCGGCCTCTCCACCCACGGTGCCGCCGGCCGACGCAGCTGTGTCATCCGCAGCAGCCGTTCCGCCATTGAGCGCAGCCGCCGCGATCACCGCAGCCACAGCGCCTCGAAGGGGTCCAAGCACAGTTCCGTCCATCCGACCGATCCTCTGCCATCCAAGCATGTGCATTCGTATCTCCTGTTGAAGTCATCTGGCTCACCTATCAGCGAAAAATCGCGCTCCTTGGACCATCGACTTGCCGCGATTCCGAAATTTTTCTTGCCACCCCCCTGCGACCGTGCGACCACGGCACAATGCGGCCATGGACGAGAATGTGGAGCCGGAGAAGAACGAAGCCAGCACGACGGGAACGCCCCGAGATCCCAACGTTGCGTCGGCTCCGACGTGTGCGTACGACCACCTCCGCGCCGTTGACCCCAGTCTCTATGAGGAGTTACGCGTCATCGCAGCGCGGGCGCTGCGTGGGGAGTCACGGACGCTCGCGCCCGGCACAACCTCGCTCGTCCATGAGATCTGGCTTCGACTTGCGCGCAGCGATCGGAACCCGGTCAACGATCAACAGCATCTCCTGGCACTGGCGTCTCTCGTCGCGCGCCGTGCCCTCGTCGACGACGCTCGTATGCGCACTTCAGATCGACGCGGCGGCGATGTGCGGCTCCAACAGCTTCCTCCCGAACTTGAGGGCGCATCGGCAGACGCAGGTTCCGTCATTGCGCTCGATGAGCTGCTGACGCGCTTGGCAGAACGTCATCCTCGGCAAGCAAAGGCGCTTGAAATGCGCGTCTTCGGCGCAATCGCTCCCGAGCACATTGGCCTCGCACTTGGAATCTCCGCCACCCAAGCAAAGCGCGACGTCGCGTTCGCACGCGCATGGCTCGAAGCACACGCGAATCCTGGTGATGCAAGTCCGCCGCCTGAGGAGTCTGCGCAATGACCGACCCGACTGCGCGCAGCGGTCAGCACACAGCCGATCTCTTCGATGAGATTCTCGCACTCGCGCCAAACGAACAGGTGCAACGTCTCGACGCCATCGCGCGCCACGACAGCTCCCTCGCGAGTCTTCTCGCCAGGCTCATCGGTGCAGCCGCGCGTGCAAACACATCCACAACAGTTCTCACCGACATCACCTCGACGACGCACGCGATGCCTCCGCTCACCCTCGCCGAGGGCGATGTGCTCGGCGACTTCACACTGCGTCATCGCATCGGTCTCGGTGGGATGGGCGAAGTTTGGATCGCGGAACAGCGCAGTCCCACGCGCCGCGTGGCGCTCAAAGTCATCGATACACGCGCACGCCGGCTCTCGTATCTCGCAAGTACACGCGAGCGTGAGGCGCTTGCAGCGATTCGACATCCCGCGATCGCCACAATCCACGCCGCGGGTGAGACACATGGCGTTGCGTGGATTGCGATGGAACTTGTCGAGGACGCGCGTGACCTTGTCACCGCTGCGTCGGCACTGCCGCTCGTCGCACGCATCGCTCTTCTCGCCGACGTCGCCGACGGTGTTGCGCACGCGCATGCGGTCGGTTTCATCCACCGCGATCTCAAGCCGTCAAACGTGCTCGTCGGCAAAGATGGTCGACCAAAGGTGATTGATTTCGGCATCGCGCTTGCAGAGGGCGCGCACACCGATCCGCTCTCGCGCCTCGGAACGCCCGCGTACCTCGCTCCCGAAGCGCTCGCACATCCGGATGCCACGCGTGCTGAGACACCACACATCATCGACGCCCGCGCCGACGTTCGTGCGCTCGGCGTTCTTCTCTATCAATGCGTGCATGAGACGCTTCCACGTGAACTCACAGAGGGTTCACCAACAGAACTTCTCGCGCGACTCGCAACGGTTCGCTTCGAACCACCCGCGAATGCGCCGCGCGAAACCCGCGGCGATCTGGCCGCCATCGTGCGCAAAGCCACCGCGGCCGATCCTGCCTCGCGCTATCCAACCGTCGCGGCATTTGCAGACGATTTGCGTGCGTTCCTCGCGCGCCGCCCAGTCCGTGCGGCTCCACGCCGTGCGCCTGCGCGCATCTGGCTTGCGATGCGCCGACATCCATTCGCCGCATCAGCAATCGCGCTCTCGATTGCCGCGCTCCTCTTCGCGACCGCCGCAAGCATGTGGTCTGCGCATCGCGCCCGACAGGCAACAATGCAAGCAAACGCGCTTGCAACGGACATCAGCGGAATCTTCGGAACCTTCATCGACGTCGTACTCCCCCGCAATCTCCCGCCAGACTATGCAGGTTCGAAGACGATTCAAGACTACATGCGCGACCGCGTGATCGAGCTTGAGAAACTCGCAGGAACATTCCTCACACCGCACCAACTGAAGAGTCTTGAAGAGACCGCAAGCGTTCTGCAGTACGCGTGCACTGCGTTGGGAATGACACAGGAGGCACGGCGCTGCGCGATCGCGCGTGCACTTGCTGCGGTGCGAGTGGAAGATCCACGAGGTGCAGTGCCGCTCAACCGCCACTTCGATGACGCGATTGCACGGCTTGCGATTGACAGCGACGATCCCGCTGCGCTTGAGGCGCTCGAAACACTGATCCCGCAAATGATCGCAGAGCACGACATCGTCTCCACAGCGGCGCTCTTTCGCGTGGCATCGGTCGATCATCTCGGCGACATCCTGCTCTCGTCGAAGGTTGCCGAGAGCATTCTCCGCAGTGATCCGAGTAGTCCCGAACTTGTCATCACCGCGGTAAGTCGGGTCTATCTCGCGACCTTGAACACGATCGGTCGACGCGAACCTCTCGATCCTGCACGCGTTGCCGCGTTTGCGCGCGCGAATGAACGCATTCGAACACTCGTCGATGGCAGCAATCCCGCAATGCGCACGCAGGCGATGGGCGTGGCGCGGTCGCTTGACTTTCACTTCGCCCGCATGCTTGCTGTCACTCGAGCCCCAACGCTTGTCTCAGAGTTCGTGAACTGTGCCCAACTTGGCAGCATGCCCGGTCGTCTTGGCACGATGGAAACCATTGGACTTCGGCTGCTTCGCGTCGGCGAGGTCGAGACTTGGCGCGCGGTTCTTGCGGAGATTGATCGTCGAGATCTCGCACTCAGTACCGCTGCGCGTCTGCCCATCGAACGCGCACGCGCGGAACTCGTGTTGCTCGACGCGCGCGACGCGACGCTCCTCGACCGAGAGCGCGCGATCGCTGAGGCGCGGCGGATCCTTTTGCTCGCGGCGGCGCTGCCACTCAGTGAGCACGCGGGCGCCTTTGACGCCGGCGAGGTCTACGACCGCATTGCCGTGTTCGAACGCCAGAGTCAACTGGCAGCGAAAACAGGCGACATCGACGCCATCCTCGCCGACATCGCTCGCCTCACGACACTGGCCTCCACCGCCCGCGCACGAAGCGACACCTGGGCGGCGTCTCGATACGACGACACCGCGCGCCAACTCGCAGACATGCTGGAAGTCGGGAACTGGGAGACGCAGTAGCACCGTCAGATGGCGCGCAGCCCATTTCCGTTTTGCGCAGCGCTTCTTCACCGCTACCCTTTCGCAGTGCTTCGCATTGGTCCCGTCCAACTTGCCTCAAAAATGCTGCTCGCGCCGATCGCCGGGCACACCGATCTCGCGTTCCGCATTCTCTGCCGTGAACAGGGCGGTGTCGGTATCGCCTACACCGATCTCCTGAACTCGCACGCCATTCTCCGCGAGACGCGGCGCACGCTTGACCTTGCGAAAACGAACGAGTTCGACCGTCCGTACGGCATGCAGCTCTACGGTAACGCGCAGGATCCGCTTCCCGAGGCCGCGATCTGGGCCGTCGACCGTGGCGCCGACATCGTCGATATCAACATGGGTTGCCCGGTCGACAAGGTTGCGAAGAAGAATGGCGGGAGTCTGTTGCTTAGGGACTGCGGCAACACCACGCTTCTCGCGCAACGCATTGTGCAAGCGGTCGAGCGGCACAGTGGCGGCCGCGTTCCAGTCACGGCAAAGATGCGCCTTGGCTGGGATCCCGAGCACATGGTCGCGCCTTTGCTCGCGCGGCAACTGGCCGACGTCGGCATCGCCGCCGTCACCGTGCATGGCCGATACACCGTCCAGTACTTTTCAGGCAAGGCCGACTGGAACGCGATCGGCACCGTCGTCGAAGCGGTTCCCGATATTCCAATCATCGGCAACGGCGACGTCACCGAACCTGAACACGCAGCGGCGCTCATCGGCGCCACCGGATGCGCGGGCGTGATGGTGGCGCGCGGCGCGATGCGAACACCCTGGATTTTCCGGCGTGCGCACGAACTGCTCGCGCATGGTCGCGTCGGACCCGAGCCGCTTCTCGTCGAGAAGGCAGACGTTGTCCTTCGACACCTCGCGCTGTCGGTCCTTCATGAAGGCGAGCATCGAGCCGCAATCCGCATGCGTCAACACATCGCGTGGTACGGCAAGTCGATGGGCCACATCAAGCCGCTGAAGGAGGCAATCCGCACGGCGTCCTCCGCGAGCGCGATGCGCGACGCACTTCTGACCGCCCGCGCGGCATGGGACGGTCTCCCGATCACTTCCGCACCTGCTTCTAGGACGGTTCGGGAAGCGACAACCTCACCTGATTGAGGCAATTTTGCCTCATCAACTTGCCTCCAGGCACTTCCGGGTTAGTTTGGTCGCAAAGGGTCCGCGATGCGTCGCGGAAAACGTCTTGTTTGCCCGAAATGCGCCACTCGGCGCGTCCACGGCTTCCGAGCGTGTGTGAGGGTTGCGCCGATCCCAGTTGTTTGAAGTCAATGCGTGAACGCGCTGCGATTTCGCGTACAGGGCTTCGGCGTCGGAGAGGGAGTTGGAATCAGGGGCTGCACATTTTGGACAACATGAAGGACGCGATTCAACCTCGTCGGCTGTTCGTTCCTGATTGCGCTGCCTGCGGCAGCGGTGTTGTTCTGTAGCACTCTGCCGTCATCGCCTCTGTGCGAGTGACGCTCTCTCTGCAACCCAGTTGGAAGATGAGTTCCGCACCACGCGGAGCTCATTGCTGTTCGACCGCCGCCACGAGCGGAGGTTGAACGAGTTTGGCACTGCGATGAACTGAACTGATCTGAACCGAACTGAGACGAGTCGACACGAGAGATACGAGCGAATCCAGCGCAAAACTGGTGCGTTGAGACGTGCGCAAGATTCATTGCGTGTGTGCGTGAGTACGAGATTCCGAGCGAAAGCACGACAAACACAGGTGAAGTCGCATTGAGCGAGTTTGCCTTCGACAGCACACGGAGAGAGGCACGACCCGGGTCGTCACTGGGCCATTGACGACGCCGTGAATCCGCATCTGCGGCAATCACGGTGCAAACACTGCGGCGGTGTACGCGCTGCTGCGCCCGACGGAGATTCCGAAGGAGTATCGCGAACCATCCATGCCCCTTTCCGCCCGCCGCTCGGGACGCTTCGGCGTCCTTGAGCGGCGATTTTCTTTCCCGCCCACCCAACTGCGCCGCGGGTGGGAGGTCGCCATACGCGGAGGTTTCGACCCGCAAACCCCTCGATCCCACGCCGGTGCGCACTTGAGCCGCCCGCGACGCGGACGTACGATCTCCGCCCCATGGCACTCCGCTGCAACATCGTCACCCCGACCGAAAGCGTTCTTGAGAGCGAAGCTTCCTACATCGAGTTCCCAGCGTGGGACGGACAGAAGGGTGTTGCCCCGGGTGCCGCTCCATTCCTCGTCAAGCTCGGCGCCGGTCGGCTGCGCGTTGATCGTCCGGGCTCGGGCGCGGAAGTCTTCCTGCTTGATGGTGGCTTCGCCCAGATGAACGGTGGAACGCTCACTATTCTCGCTGACACCGTGACGCCCGCTGGCGCGATCGCGCTCGCCGACTCTGAGCGCGAGCTCGCAGCCGCGAATGCCGTCGCAGGCAAGTTGGGCACGCTTGAAACCCGCGGAGCCGCGGAACGACGCCAGCGCGTCGCCTACGCCCGCGTGGCCCTCGCACGCAGCACGCGACGCTGATCGATCCGCGTGGTAGTCTTCATCGCATGACTGAGCACGACGCAAGCGGTATCGCTGAAGAGGTGACCGCGACCACTGGCATGGACGCCGAGAACGCCGATCAGCAGCCCTCGTCCGATGCGGCCGCCGACACCGGGGTCACTGATGCCGCTCCCACAAAGCGAAAGCGTCGAGCGTCGGAACCGCATCCGTCACTCTTCTCAATCAATCTCGATGATCCCGAACTCCCCGCGCACACGCTGCCGCTGGCGCAGCGCGTGGAGGCCGCCATCCTGATTGCGGACCGCCCGATCTCAGATGGTCGCATCGCAGAAGTCCTCGGGCTTATGCCGCCATCGCAGCGCGGCGCCAACGAGTCTGATGCAGAAGCGCAGGATTCCGCCGCACTCACCGCGCGCCGACGCGAAGCGCATCGCCTCGTGGCTGAAGCGGTCGACCAGTTGAATGCGAACTACGCAGAGACGCATCGCACCTTCCGTATTGAGAGTGTCTCGGGCGGCCGGCAAATGCTCACGATCGCCGCGTGCGGTCCAATCCTTGCTCGTATGAAGGGCGCGCGCGCGCAGTCGCGACTTTCGCAGCCCGCGCTCGAAACGCTCGCGATCATCGCGTATCGACAGCCGATTCTTCGCGCACAACTCGAAGCCATTCGCGGTGTTGCCTGCGGCGAGGTTCTCAAGAGCCTCATTGACCGTCGTCTCGTCAAGATCGTCGGTCGCGCCGAAGAAGTTGGGCGCCCGATGCTCTACGGCACAACGCCAGAGTTCCTCCGCGTCTTCGGGATCGCAAATCTCAGCGATCTTCCGCAGGCGAAGGATCTGCGCTAGTGGTCTGAGTGATCCCCGGAACGAAAGAAGCGCGCGGCGCAAGGCCAGCCGTGCTCGAGCGGTTTGCGCCGCTCATGAAGTCCGCGTGAACCCGCTCGCGGGTTCGCGACGCAGCTCCGCAATCAGATCAACGAGTAGCCGCGGTCGCATCGCGTTCGCGGCGGTATCAACGCCGACATCGAAGCGACGCGTGAGGTGCGTACCAAAACCATGCACATGCCCGTGCAAATGGAAGCCACCGTTCGGCCTGCCCTGCCATTGATCGATCGGATAGTGGAACATCACGACGCGCTCGTCGACGCCCGCAATGCCGCGGCCTGACACGATGTCGTCGACCGCCTCGAACAGCGCGTCGAAGCGCTTCTCGCCGCTCGGATCGTGGTTGCCGCGCACGAGGATGATCCGCTTGCAATGAATCGCATCGCGCAGCCGCTCTGCGCGGCGCAGGTCGTCGTCGTCCCAGCCGCGACCCCCGCCATGCACCATGAAATCGCCGAGATGTATAAGGATGTCCTTCGGCTCGACCACCTCGTTGATACGCGCGATGAGCGCAGCGTCCATCTCGTCAACGGTGCCGAAGGGGCGCGCGAAGATCTCGAGTGCAGCGGCGTGACCGAAGTGTGTGTCCGCTGTCACGAAGATTCGTCGTTCAGTCTTGGCGAGGTCTTTCGCAGTGGACATCCGTGAAAGGTATCGCGTACACATGCGCAGTACCATTGGCGCCATGCCATTCCGCGTCGCCTCGCTCGCAGCCCTGCTCGCGTCCGCCTCGTTCGTCGCAGCCTGCGCGTCCACGCAGACCGCGGCGCCGCGCCCGGACAAGGTCGTCCGCTACGGCGGCGTCAACCTCGTGAACGAGACGCCCACCGAGTTCGACGCGCGCATGGAGTGGTTCCGCGAGGCGAAGTTCGGCATGTTCATCCATTGGGGCCTCTACTCGGTCGCTGCGGGCGAGTGGAACGGCAAGCCCGTGCGCGGGATCGGCGAGTGGATCCAGTCGAACGCGCGCATCACGGTCGAGGACTACGCGCCGCTCCAGCAGCGGTTCAACCCAGTGAAGTTCGACGCGAAGCGCTGGGTCGAGATCGCGAAGGACGCGGGGATGAAGTACATCGTCATCACCTCGAAGCACCACGACGGCTTCTGCCTGTGGGACTCCGCGTTGACCGACTGGGATGTCGGCGGCTCGCCGTTCGCGCCGCGCGACCCACTGAAGGAGCTTGCAGACGCCTGCGCGGAGGCTGGAATCCGCCTCGGTTTCTACCACTCGATCATGGACTGGCGGCACCCCGACTATCTCCCGCGCCGCGAGTGGGACACGCGCCCGACCGACAACGCCGACTACGCGCGCTATGTGTCGCACATGAAGGGGCAACTCGCAGAACTCACGAGCGGCGCGTACGGCGATGTCGCCATCCTCTGGTTCGACGGCGAGTGGGAGGGCACCTGGACCCACGAGATGGGCAAGGATCTCTACGACTATGTGCGCGGGCTCGACCGCGACATCATCGTCAACAACCGCGTCGACACGGGTCGCTCGGGCATGGAGGGCATCACGCGCGAAGGCGACTACCGCGGCGACTACGGCACGCCCGAACAGCAGATTCCCGCAACGGGGCTTGGCGACGGCGTCGACTGGGAGACCTGCATGACGATGAACAACACCTGGGGCTACAAGAAGAGCGACGACAACTGGAAGTCGGCTGCGGACCTCATCCGCAAGCTCGTGGACATCGCGTCGAAGGGCGGCAACTTCCTCCTGAATGTCGGCCCGACGGGCGAGGGCGAGATCCCCGGCGCCAGCGTCGAGCGGCTCGAGGCCGTGGGCGCGTGGATGAAGGTGAACGGCCGCGCCGTGCACGGCACGCAGGCGAACCCGTTCCCCGAGCCGCCGTCATGGGGCCGCGTCACGCGCGCGAAGAACGAGGACGGCGGCGACCGTCTCTATCTGCATGTGTTCGACTGGCCGAGCGATGGGCGCCTCGTGCTCTCGGGCCTTCTAAGCGCGCCGCGCGCGGTGCAGATCCTCGGCCAGCGCACGCGCAACCTCTGGCCCGCATCGCTCGAGGGCGCCACGCTTGTGCTCTCGCTTCCGACGGAGCCGATCGACGCCGTGTGCACCGTCGTCGCGGTCGATCTCGCGGAGCCGCTTCAGGTCGCGACGCTCCCGGTGATCTCAGCGGCCGACGACCTCTTCACCGAGTCGCTCAGGGTCACCGTCGAGCAGCCCGTCGGCACGAGGGTCTCGTACAGGTTCTCATTCGATGAGTACCTGCCGACCGCGACGGCAAGCAGCCCTGGTGGATTCACGATCACGCTTCGTGAGAGCAAGACCGTGAACGCCCGCGGATTTCTCGGCGACAAGCCGGTCACGCCCGTCGTGTCACGCACCTTCGTGAAGCTCGACCCGAAGCCCGCCGTGCAGCCGTTCACGCTCGCAGACGGACTCTTCTACCGCGCGTACACCGTCGCGAAGGGCATCAAGGCATGCGCTGAGATCGCAAACGGCACGCTCGTCGCGGAGGGCGTCGCGACGCTCCCAAGCGAAGCCGTCAAGCCGCGCGAGGAGGAGTACGGCCTCGTCTTCACAGGGTTCATCGAGGTGCCGGAGACGGGCCTCTACCGCTTCTTCGTCGACTCGGACGACGGCAGCATGATGAGTATCCACAGCGCAGTCGTCGTCGACAACGACGGTCCGCACAGCGCGACAGAGAAGTCTGGCGCGGTCGCGCTCGAGAAGGGCCTGCACCCCATCGAGATCCTCATGTTCGAGGACGCGGGGCAGGATCTCCTGCGCGTGTCGTGGCGCGGACCAGGCATGAGTGCCAAGACGCCCGTGCCCGCGTCGGCATGGAAGCGCTGAAACGATCATCAATGAAGCTCACCACGCTCCGCGCAGATCTCCTTCTTCTCGCCGCCGCCGTCATCTGGGGCACGGGCTTCGTCGCGCAGCGGCTCGGCAGCGAACATCTCCCGGCGTTCGCGTTCACTGGCCTCCGCTTCGCGCTCGGCACCGCGCTGCTCCTGCCGCTTCTCGCCTTCGCACCGTGGCCCACGCATGTCGACCGTGCAACCTCGCGGCGCGCGACCGTACGCGGCGGCCTCCTCGCGGGGCTCGTGATGCTCGTCGCCGCGTGCGCGCAGCAGCACGGCATGGGAAGCACGACCGCGTCGAACGGCGCGTTCATCACCAGCCTCTATGTCGTGTTCGTCCCGTTCCTCGGTCTTCTCGCGCGGCATCGCCTTGGCTGGCCCGTGTGGACGGGCGTGGCGCTCGCGGCAGGCGGGCTCTTCCTCCTCGGCGTGAAGGACGACTTCACCGTCAACGCGGGCGACCCGTGGATACTCCTCTGCGCGTTCCTGTGGGCGCTCCATGTCGCGGTCGTCGGCGCCTATTCGCGCGACGCAGAGCCGATCCGAATGTCGCTCTTTCAACTCGGCATGACGGGCGGTGGCGCGCTCGTCGTCGCGATCGCGCGGGGCGAGATCTCCGCCGAGGCGATCGACGCCGCGAAGTGGGCCTTGCTCTACGGCGCCGCGCTTCCCGTGGCCGTCGCGTTCACGCTGCAGGTGATCGCGCAGAAGAAGGCGCCGCCCACGCACACCGCGCTGATCCTCTCGCTCGAGAGCGTCTTCGGCATGCTGTGCGGCATCGCGTTCCTCGCCGAGCGACCCACGCTGCAGCAGTACGCAGGCGCAGCGCTGATGCTCGGCGGAGTCGTCGTGTCGCAGGCCGTCAGGCCACGCACCTCGCCCGCGGCCGCGGAGTCGCTTGCCGACGATCCGCAGCCGAGGTGAGGTCAGTCTCATTGATTCGCGCCGCGACTCGCCTGCCCAACGCCCGATGGTGCACTTCCAACGATCTTCGCACGCAACACGAGCGTGACTGCGCCGCTCGTGGTGCTGATCTTCGATTGACCCGCTGCTGCGCCAATCTCAACCACCTTTCTTGTCGAGGTTGCCTGCGGAATCCGCGCGCGTTTTGCTGTATCCAGAAGCGCGAGTACGCCCGACGAACTCGTGAGTGTCACCACGCCATCGAACTCTGCGCCGACTTCAACCCGCACCGCACCACTGCGCGACTCGACATTGAATGGTTGATCGTTTGCATCGCCAAGCGCAAGAGCGACCGCACCGCTGACCGAAGTGACTTGCACCGACTCAGATGCGCCAGTGATATCGATCCGCCCTGAAACAGCGCGCGCATCGATCGGTCCACGGTGCCCTTCGATCACGATCGCTCCCGACTTCGTTGCAGTGCGCAATGTGCCGGTTCCTGACTTGGCTCGCACGGTGCCCGACGCACTCTTCAGCACCAATTCATCGGTGGGCGGCGCAACAATCGTCACCTTGACCGAATCAGCCGGCAGCACCGTGCCAGGAATCACTGCGTCTACGACGATGGTTCCATCACCAGCGCGCTCCGTGAACAGCTTCGCAAGCTTTGCACGGCGCTCTGCATCAGCTGCGTCGCGACCATCAACCATGAACTCCGCGGTCACGCGTGTCTCTGTGGCATCATCATCAATGCGACATTCGATTGTGCCGCTCGCAAGGTCGACCATGATGCGCTCACGCGTCTCTCCTTCAGATGGGCGCGCGATCTCAGCGTGTCGCAGAACGGCTTGCGCAACGCGCGCGTCACGCTTTGATTCCGACGGAAGCGTCTGTTGCGAGTACGCCGGAACAACAACCCATGATGGAACCGCGCAGAGAAGAACGAGCACGAGGCGCGTGTGGTGCATGCCGGAAACTCTCTCATAAACACGCAGAGGCCGTTTGCCGCGCGCGTCCTTGCGGCAATGAGCGGGTGAACGCTCGGCATGAATGCGCACGCATATGCATGGGTTTGCGGGGATGGATTTGCGGCGATGGCTTTGCGAGTACGAGTCTCGCGAACACGGGTCTCTGGCTGTGTTTCTGTGGCCCTGAGTCCGCCGTCAGGGTGCTCCCATGCACGTCCAACCGGTTATCTCCTGTTATTGGCACGCGTAACAGTGCCTATGGGAAATGACCGCGGTTCGCCGAAACAAGCCTCGCCGCAGCAACGTGCAGCGGCAACGCAGGGAGGATCCCGGCGACAGGCTCAGCACGGATCACTGGACCCGCCGCGCGGACGCGCGTGTCCGATCGAACCCACCCTCCCGTCATGAAGAACACCCAGAACTTTGAACGCGTCACCGAGCAACTCTTCTCGCACCTCGTCTCCGGCGATCGCCGCGCCGCGCGACAACTCGTCGAAACGGTGTATGAAGCCGGCATCTCACCAGAGACTCTCGCGAAGGACGTGTTCTGGCCGATTCTCGAAATGACTTCGTCGCTCTTCCGCAAGGATCAGATCACGAATCTCTCGAACCAGTACGCGACGCGCATCCTCCGAATGCTCGTCGACCAAGGCCAGGCGCGCTACACGCAGCGCAATGATCGCAATCAGCGCATCTGCATGTTCTGCGGGCCAAACGAGGCAGAGGAACTGGCCGGCCAACTCGTCGCCGATCTGCTCGAAGCCGATGGTTACGACGTGACCTTTGCGGGTGGCGGCGTTGCCAACGACGAGATTCGCGAGGAGCTCACCCAGCGCGAGCCCGACATTCTGCTGCTCTTTGCATCGAGCGCGAAGGATGCTCCATTCATCCGCGAACTCATCGACGGTATCCGCGAGAACGGCGGCTACACCGACATGCAGATCGTGGTTGGCGGCGGCATCTTCAATCGTGCACCGGGTCTTTCCGAGGAGATCGGCGCTGATGTCTGCGCGGCAAGCCCGAGCGATCTGCTTGAGAAGCTCGTGACGGAGCGCACCGTGCGCAACGACCGCTTCAGCGCGGTTGCGGAACGTCACCGCCGCGTCGCCTAAACGAACATCCCTTTCCGCGCACGAAATCCCGTCGCAACGCACGGCGCCGTCCCTCCCTCGGGCGGCGCCGTGTGCATGGATGCGCACGAGGCACGCTTCAACACGCACAACGCGCGGCTCAAGAGCGCGATTCCGACCGTGCTTCTCTGCAGCAAGCGTGCACGAATCGCGCAAGTGCCGGAGCAAGCGTGGTCGTGGGCGCGAACCCAAGAACGCTGCGGACTTTCGAGAGATCCGCACACGAGTGATCCACATCACCTGCGCGGCGAGGGGCAAACACTGGGGTCGATTCAAATCCTGCGGCTTGGCCAATCATCTCAATCACTTCAAGGAGCGTGACGCGCTCACCAAGCGCGACATTGAACACATGCCCCGCCGCGTGAGATCCTGCATCGGCCGCGCGCAAGAAGGCTTGTACAACCTCCGCAACCGGCACGAAATCCCGAGTTTGCGACCCATCGCCAAACACAACGGGCGGACGGCGCGCAAGAGCGGCGTCCACAAATGCTGAAATCGCCGAGGAATACGCACCCTTCGGATCCTGTCCGCGGCCGAACACATTGAAGAGTCGGAGACTCGTTGCGTGAAGGCCGTATGCACGCGCGAAGGCCTGCACCAAACTCTCCCCCGCTGCTTTCGTCGCCGCGTACGGACTCGCAACACTCACAACATCAGACTCGCGACTGGGAAGCGTGGGCTCCGGTCCATACACCGCCGCGCTCGACGCATGAACCACCGCCGTTGCGCCCGCGCGAACCGCCATGCGCAACACCACTTCCGTTCCTGTCACATTGCTGCGAAAGCAGCGCTCCGGTTGCTCCACGCTCAGCGGCACACTCACCAACGCCGCGAGGTGAAAGA
>JBILDS010000152.1:0-7601 GCA_044352505.1 Phycisphaerales bacterium | reverse complement strand
GCGAGCTCGACCGAGTAGAGCGTGACCACGGGGCCAGACTCGATGTGGGTGATCTCGCCCTCGAGGCCGTACTCGGAGAGCGTGCGCGTCAGCACGCCCGCCTGCTCGCGGACATACGCCTCCATCTTGGTGGAGTAGTTGCCCTCGGGCTCCTCGAGGAGGTCGAGCGTCGGGAACTGGTAGCCCGAGTAGTCGACGGCGCGCGGGATGTCCTCGTCGCGGAGCTGCGTCGCGCTGGGCTTCGCGGTCATCTTGATGGGGAGCCTCTCGATCTTCGCGCGGAGCTCGTCCTCGCTGAGGGCCGCGCGGGCAGACTTCGTATCCCCGGGTTCGGCGGCCATCGTCGACGTTGCCGAGCGAACCGGCGCTGTACCAACAGTGGTTGCGGTATCGCCGTCGACTTCGCCTTCGGAGTCCGCGTCGGTTTCCCCGTGCGCGCCCTCGTCAGCTTCGTCGTCAGTTTCTCCATCGAGATCTTCATTGAATTCGCCATCATCCAGAGCATCGTCCTGCTCAGCGTCGTCCGCCACCGCCGTCGGAGCAACCGGCACGTTCGGTCGTGACGGCGATCGCCGCGCACGCGCACCTCCCGCGCCCGCGCCCGCGACCGCAGGTTGCGGGAACACAGCGCTGAAGCGCTCGCGCAGGGCGCCAAAGTGTGCACGCCAGTCGGTTTCCCAGAGCGGCGCCAGGAACGAGAATGTTCTTGCAAGTGTGCCCGGCAGCATGAAGACAAGCGCGTCGGCAGCGACGATCGCGCCCACGCCAAATCCGGCTAGGAAGATGATTGACGCACCAACCGGACCGAAGCGCGTGTGCATTTCTTCGGCGAACCACATTGGCACGATGCCGGCGTCGACGCCTGTCAGCGGACCCGCGGCCGGGAGCCACTCCGCGTGCAGCGAGCCGAACGCGCACATGGCGATCAGGCACCCCACGAACCGCAGGAACGGGTGCTCAACCGTTCGACCGAACGCTGTGAACCCGAGCAGTACGCCGAGGTAGATGATCGGAAGCCACACGCCGAATCCGAAGGTGAAGTACAGCCAGTACGACGCTGCAGCACCGAAGCGTCCGCAGAGGTTGCTCGGCGGATCGGTCGGACTCGCGACGACGTGCGTCGGCCAGTCCGACGAGCTGAAGCTCGCGAGGCTGACAACGAGAACAACGTAGAGCGCAGCCGAGACCAACCAAATGATTCGACGGCGCGTCAAGCTTGCGCCATCGAGGTTCGTGGTTCCGTCCGAAACTTCCTCAGACCCGCGGGTGCGGGTCGAGGCCTTGCGAGCAGTCTTTGCCATGGTCCCGATATCGGCTCAGGTGGCCTGCATTCCGCAGCGGATCGCGCTGCGGAGGGTCTGCGTCGCCGCTACCTTGCCGCCATGCACTTTCAACTCGTCGACCGGTTTCTCGAGCTGACCGACCACTCCGCGGTCGCGATCAAGAACGTCACCGCCGCTGAGGAGTACCTCCAGGATCACTTCCCCGGCTTTCCGGTGCTTCCCGGGGTCTTCATGGTCGAGGCGCTCACCCAGGCGGCGCGGGCGGTTCTCGAGAAGCGGGGTCTGTCGAGGATGGTTCTCGGGGAGGTCAAAGCCCTGCGATATGGCAGTTTCGTCCGACCCGGGGAGAGCCTGCGGGTGGAGGTCACCCTCGACAAGGTTCGCGAGGACGGATGCGCCGTCTTTAAGGCGCAGGGCACGGTTCTCCGCAGCGGAGCCGATGCGGCGGCAGCTGAGACAGCAGTCTCAGGGCGACTTATACTCCGCGCCTTGCGGAATTGACCGCGATCGCGAAATGCCACGTGAGGCGATGTGCCTCATGTGCCGGAGTTTGGCCAAAGCGGCCTGCTCCAACCGACATGGAGACGCATGGAGACCCTCATGGCCAAGAGCCGAGCAGATATCGAAGCCGACGTGTGTGATGTGCTGGTGGATGCCCTGAGTGTGGATGCGGAGGACGTTGTTCCAACCGCCACACTGAAGGGGGATCTCGGCGCGGAGAGCATCGATTATCTCGACATCGTGTTCCGACTCGAGAAGAAGTTCAACACGCCGGAGAAGCCGTTCAAGATCGCGCAGGGCGAACTCTTTCCTGAGAACCTCATGACGGATCCATCGCTTGTCGAGAACGGCAAAGTGACGGCAAAGGGTATTGCGCTCTTGAAAGAGAAGGTTCCACACGTCTCGCTCGGCGACTTTGAAGCGGATCCGCAGGCGACAAAGTTGTCTGGCCTCTTCACAGTCAAGAGCCTGTGCGATTTCGTGGAGCGAAAGCTGGCGTGATCGCGCGTTTGCCGCGCGGTGTGTGTGCGCCGGCGCTGGAGTTGTCATGCGTTGGATGTGGATTGACAAGGTCATTGCCTTCGAGCCGAAGACGCGACTTGTCGCCGTGAAGAATGTCTCGTTGGCCGAAGAGCATCTGCACCAGCACTTTGCCGCCGATGGTGTGCATGCCGCGCATCCGGTCATGCCGAGTTCACTCATCCTGGAGGGCATGGCGCAAACTGCGGGAATTCTCGTAGGAAGCGTGCATGACTTCCGTGAGAAGGTCGTGCTTGCGAAGGTGGCTTCGGCCGTCTTTGAGCGCGATGTCTACCCGGGCGAAACCATCCGTTACGACGCCACCATCGAGCGGATGGATGACATGGGTGCGAGTACGGTGGGCATCGTCGAGCGATACTCATTTGTCGAGAATGCGTGGGCGCCAGTGGGCCGCGTCGAGTTGATGTTTAGTCATCTCGATCAAAACCGCGCGGGCACTGAGTTTCCGAAGGAGAACTTCGTGTTCGGCGAGAACTTCCGAACCCTCCTCGAGGGAGCAGGTTTGCGGAAGGCGGGCGTTGCGCCTCGGGCGTAAGAGGCGCCCCACGTCGATACGCCCATAGGTCGACATGCCTCGCGTCGATTGGTGCGCCAAAAAAGCGCAACGCCAGCGTGGAGGCTGGCGGAGCGCTTGGTCAGTTTGGGCAGGGTGATTCGGAAACCCTGCCGCGATGAAGTTTGGGAGCCCCGACCGGGGAGGCAATCCGATGCGGGGCCGATCCAAGTCCGAAATCCGGAGCGTTGATGCTTCGCGGTTTCGTCGGCTCGCGTCGCGGAGTCCCTTACGCGACGGAGTCAACCCAACTGTCGATTTCAACGCGACCTGTTGCAACGACTTGCGCCGCGATTTTCAGTCTTCCTGCAATCGGGCGCTCGCACTGTGACGTCTGTCCGGGCTGTACGAAATCACCCGACAGCGCGTGGGGTCTGATCGCGGGTAGGGGGCGTTGCCGCGCCGCGGATCGACCGCAACGCGCCGCGGATGTCCCGTACCATGCGCGGGTGGCTCGGCATCTCGCCATTTACACAGGGTCCTTTGATCCGATCACGCTCGGACACCTCGACGTCCTTGCCCGTACGCGCAAGATGTTTGACGAGGTGATTCTTGCGATCGGCCGCAATCCGAATAAAGAGGCACTCTTCAGCTTCGAAGAACGCCTCGAACTTGCCCGCGCACTGGTCGCTGAGATGATCGCCAAAGAGCCAGTCGGCGCCGTGATTCGCGTCGAGCATTACACCGGTCTCACGGTCGACTATGCGAAGTCGGTCGGCGCATGTGCCATCGTGCGCGGTATCCGCAACATCACGGATCTCGCGGGCGAGTGTCAACTCGCGATCACCAATCGTCAGGTCGCGGGGATTGAAACGGTCTTTATTGTGACGGGCGAGAACTTCGCCTACACGAGTTCAAGCCTGATCAAGCAGATTGCAGCACTCGGGGGTTCGATCGATTCGCTCTCGGCGCTTGTTCCTCCGCTCGTGATCGACGCGCTGCGCAGAAAGCGTGGCGACCGCTCAAATCCGCTTGGGCGCCTTGCGGTTGATGGTCTGGTGGAGTGAGTTGCGCCGAACTGATCTACGAAGGATTCGACCGAAATGGCAGCAGATTTTCGCGTGATCTCGATCGGGACGTTGGCCGCAAACTCGCACTGGGGCGAGCGCGGATCTGTGCGTCCGCCGCACGCCACAACGACGTTGGTGACGTCGGGAAAGGCTCGGATCTTGGTGGATCCGTCGCTTCCCACGCAGGTGTTGATTCCGCGGCTGCTTGAGCGATCCGGACTCGGCCCCGACGACATCACACATGTGTTTCTCACATGTCTGAATCCTCTGCATCGGCGCGGTCTGCTCGCCTTCGAACGTGCGCAGTGGATTGTGAGCGAGCGCGAGCGTGAGGTCATCGGTGTGCAACTCGTCGAGTCGATGAAGGAGGCGCACGGGGCTGGCGACGAGGAACTTGTGAAGACGCTGTCGCATGAGGTCGCGGTGGTGCAGCGAACAAGCGCCGCCGAGGATCGAATCGCCCCCGGGGTCGATTTGTTTCCGCTCTACGGCGTGACTCCCGGATTGACGGGTCTGCTGCTTCCTGGAACAGGCGCGACCACGCTGATCGCCGGTGACGCGGTTCCCACAGTCGAGCATCTCCACGCGGGGCAGGTGCTCTCGCCTTGCTACGACCTCGAAGCAGCGCGGGAGAGTTTCGCGGAAGCCATCGAAATCGCCGACTGGCTTGTCTGCGGTCGCGACAACATCGTGCCAACGCGCGTGTGACAACCCCCAAGGCATTCCGCTCCTGCGCTGCTCGTGCATCTTGCTCCGGCGCTGCACGGCACGTGCCGTGCAGCGAGCGCACGTTCCTTAAGTTCATTTGCAGAAATGACTTCTGTGCTTGTATTGATGTGCACGGCACGTGCCAGGCACTGCACGGCACGTGCCGTGCAGGGGCTATGATCCCGTTCTTATGACTGCCGGACGAACTTCAACAAACGCCGAGGTGAAGTCCGCCGAAGCCGCCGCGCCATGGCCGGGTCCAGACCCTCGGCTCGCGCCCGTCACCATCCGAACCCTCCAACGCGCCGCGCGCGAGCGCAAGACCTTCGCCGCGCTCACCTGCTACGACGCCACCACCGCCCGTTGGCTTGAGCGCGCGGGAATCCCCGTCCTCCTCGTCGGCGACACAGCCGCTGAGGTCATCCTCGGGTTTCCGAACACGCTTCACGCGCCGCTCGACTTCCTCATTGCGCTCACCGCGGCCGTGCGTCGGGGCGCGCCACGATCGCTCGTGATGGCCGATATGCCCTTCATGAGTTACCAAGCGTGCGACGCGGAGGGCGTCCGTCACGCGGGGCGCTTCATGACGGAGGGCATGGCCGACTGCGTGAAGCTTGAAGTCGACGCGTCATTCGCTCCGTTGGTGCGCCAAATGAGCCGAGCGGGAATTCCCGTGGTCGCGCATGTTGGCTCACGACCACAGCACGCGAAGCAGGTCGGCGGCTACGTCGCGGCCGGGAAGACCGCCGACGATGCGCTCCGCGTGGTTGCGGACGCAGTCGCAATGATCGAGGCAGGCGCAACCATGCTGCTCATCGAGGCGACCCCGATTGAGGTGACTGAGGAGATCGTGGCTCGGTCAACGGTGCCGGTGATCGGTTGCGGCGCCGGGGCAGCATGCCACGGACAGGTGGTGGTGTTGCACGATCTTCTCGGTCTTACAGATCGGCAACCCCCGTTTGCGCTGCCGATTGTGGGACTCGGAGCGTCGCTCACAGAGATGGCGTCGACCTGGCGAACGCGTGTGGCCAACGGCGCACTTGGCGAGCACCCGTACGCGCTCAGCGACGAGCAGCGTGCGGAATTCTTACGCCGACGGGTGCAGTGAAGAGACGGATTCGACGCCCGGCTGCATCCCTCAGCGCCGGCTTCGGTCTCCGCGAACGAAACTCGGTGCTCCCGCCGAGGACGACCACTCCAGAAACTTCTATCGCGGCGGTATCTCACCACGATGACCATGAGGGAGTCCATGCACGAAACGTCGATGGCTGCAACCGAGAGGTCGGCGACACCGAATGCCTTCGCAACGGGCTTGAGACGCACTCCTGAGTAAAT
The DNA here is from genome assembly GCA_044352505.1 of Phycisphaerales bacterium. Lineage (GTDB taxonomy): Bacteria > Planctomycetota > Phycisphaerae > Phycisphaerales > SM1A02 > QWPT01. Next base: position 1,671 of record JBILDS010000152.1, on the reverse strand, counting down.
CGAGCCTTGTGTCTTCTGCAGAAATGTCCCTCTGAATTCCTGGCGCGGAATGATCTGTACGAGATTCTGACCGCTCAATTCGAAGTCTAAAACCCATGCGTCAATTCACATTCGTCGGCCCCGGAATTGTTGTGCTCGCCGCCGCCTCTGCCGCAATTCTCGCGGCGCCCTTGGTTGTCCGCAGTGCCAACCACGCGCAAACCACAGCGGACATTGTTCGCGCATCGCGCGTGCTTGCGGGCACCGATGCGCCGCCCGGTGGTGTGGGCGAAACAACGCAGCTCGTCGCTGCGCGCGAGGCGGTGATTGAGCCAATTCTTGAGCAGCTGAATCGCGCACATCGCGCGATCGCAAAGGTTGTTGAGCCGAGCGTTGTGCACGTCAGTACGCTCACCACCATGCGGAGGCGCGCGTTCACCGCGCCCTACGCGTCGAGCGGTTCCGGTTGGGTCTGGGATCAAGATGGTCACATCGTGACCAACGCACACGTGGTGGAGTCGAGTGATCGCGTGCAGGTGCAGTTCTTCGATGGTGAATTGCGCGAGGCTGAAGTTGTCGGTCTTGATCTCCGCTCCGACATCGCTGTCCTGAAGGTCACACCCGGCGGGCTGCATCCGTCGCTTCGAGGCGACTCATCGCTCATCGAACAGGGCGACATGGTCTTTGCATTCGGTTCTCCCTTTGATTTCCGCTTCTCGATGTCTTCTGGAATCGTGTCGGGTCTCGGTCGGAGCGCTGGACTCGCCGACATCGACTACGAGAACTTCATTCAAACCGATGCGGCGATCAATCCCGGAAACTCCGGCGGACCGCTCACGGACATTCGCGGGCGCGTCATCGGAATGAACACCGCGATTGCAACGGGTCGCGGAAACTCCGTGGGTCAAGGCCAATTCGCGGGCATTGGTCTTGCGATTCCGATGTCCATGATCGAGTCGGTGGTCACCCAAATCATCGAGACCGGTGAGGTACGCAAGGGTTTCCTCGGCGTTGGGCTTATGTCGCTTGACACCGCGCGCGCACTCGGTGCGCGGGGTAATGACGTGCTCGCCGCGGTCGCCAGCGGATTCCGCGGCGAGGGCGCGGTTGTACGCGAAGTCACCGAGAGCTCGCCTGCAGCCGAGGCGGGATTCCGGTTCGGTGATGTGATTCTCACGATCGATGGTCAGAAAGTAAGCGGCGACGGCGCGGTGCCTGCCATCGTGAGTTCGAAGCGGCCAGGTGCCGATGTCGTGTTCCAAGTTTGGCGCGCCAATCCGGAGAGTGGAACGGGCACGGTGACACGACTCACCGCGACACTTGCGGAGCTCGACACAGCCGCTCGCTTCGCGCCGCAGATTCCGCGATCGTTCCGAAGCGCGGGAATCATCGAGTATGCGACCGCCACCGAGGCACGCGCAAAGGCGCTCGGGGTTCCGTTCCGCCGAGGGGTTCTCATCGAAGACATCGAGGCTGACTCGCAGTTGGCCGAGCGGATTCCGGTTGGCAGCACCATCGTCTCAGTCTTTGATCAGTCGATTGCCTCCGTCGATGAGCTGTACACGCGTGTGGGTCGCGCAGTGCCGAACCGAGGTCGCGCGATTCAATTTGAGCTCCCGCTGAAGATCGTGACGCCTGATGGTTCGGTGGTGCAGGTGGTTGTCCAGGTGCGTTGATCCACGCAAGCCCTTG
>JBILDS010000151.1:0-7623 GCA_044352505.1 Phycisphaerales bacterium | reverse complement strand
AGCTGTGGAAGCTCGGGCGATGAGCGCATCGATATGCGCGGTTGCGTCGCTGAGGCGCGCGGCGTGCGCGCTGGCCGCAGCGTCTGTCGCGTGTTCAACCGAACGCAGGCGAGCGTCGGCTGCGGCGGAAAGCTCCTCAAGGCGACGGACTTCCGCGCCGGTGCGCTCGCGCAGCGTCGAGTCGAATCGTGCAGCCTCCGCGTCGATCGCGTGCGAGAGCCGACCGATGCGTTCGGCCATCGTGAGTTCCGCATCGATCTCAGCCTTTTTGAGCCGTTCATGCTCGCTCTCGAGCATGTGGACGAGCCGTCCAACGCGCTCATTGGCCGCAGTTTCCGACACAGCTTCGGCCTGCGCGAGGCGCTCGCGATGGGCATCGATCTCTGCAAGCGCGCGCGAGAGTTTCTCGTGCGCGAGTTGTTCAGCAGATGCCTCAAACTGACGGAAGCGCTCACGGTGCGCCTCAAGGTCGTCGGCAATCAGCGAGACCTCCTCGCGCACCACGCGCTCCGCCTCGCGCTGCAAGGCCGCGTGCGACTGCTCCACCGCATCCTTCAGGATTCGCTCGACCTCCTCGATCGCGGCCACGGCGCGGCTTGCGACGCGCTCGCCGCGATCGCTCTGCACCTCAAAGGCCTGCAGCATGCGAACGCCAAGGCGCAGGCGCTCTTCGATGTCGGTTGCGACCTTCTCGGCGCGGGCGTTTGCGGCATGCTCTTCAGCGAGTGTCGACTCGAGCTTCGGAAGCGCTGCTTCCGCGCGCGTCAGCAACTCTCCGAGGCGCGTTGCGATCTGCTGCGCGGGTGTTGGTGTGGCAACAGCCGCCGACTTTGGTGCCGAAACCGAGAGCGGCGCGGATTGCGCGGCTGCAGGCGTCGATCGCACAGGAATGAATTTGGCAGCACCTTCGAATGACTTCGACATATCGAAGCGCTGCGTCGGTGGCACTGAGCCACTCGGACGCGAGGCGTCACTGGGTGCGTTCGAGCCGGACGGCGTGGATTGGGGTTGGTTCTGGTCGAGCATGTCCTTCGCTCGCGTTGGGGCGTCCTGCCCTGCAGATAGGTTGGTTCGAGATTCGCTTCGCGCGCCCGACGGCACCGGGCGCGAGAGCCGCACCTTTGACAACCGCGGAAGTTTCACAGGACTTTCGGCGTTTGGGACCGAGAATCACGAATGTTCGCAAAACTTTACCGGGACCGGCGGGATTGCGGCCCTGGGGAGCGCGGCGCCGACGATCTCGGCCCTGAGGAGCGCGGCCCCGAGGAGCCCGACGCTGACGATCTCGGCCCTGAGGAGCGCGGCCCCGAGGAGCCCGACGCTGACGATCTCGGCCCTGAGGAGCGCGGCCCCGAGGAGCCCGACGCTGACGATCGCGGCCCTGAGGATCGCGGCCCCGATGAGCCCGACGCTGACGATCGCGGCCCTGGGGATCGCGGCCCTGACGATCGCGAGTCTGACGATCTCGGCCCTGAGGAGCGCGGCCCCGAGGATCGCGGCCCTGACGATCTCGGCCCTGACGATCGCGGCCCTGGGGATCGCGGCCCTGACGATCGCGAGTCTGACGATCGCGAGTCTGACGATCTCGGCCCTGAGGATCGCGCTTCCGGGAATCGCGGATTCTGCGCGCGCGCGTCCGAGGCGCGCGGCGACGCCTTCCGAGCGCGGGTTTCAGATCGGGGCTCCTCGGCGCGCTGCCGGCTCCCGTTCGCAGCAGACTTCCCGCTGCGCGGCCCTCTCGTGTTGGCGCTGGTGTTTGAGTCCCGCCGCGTCGTCTCCCGCCCCGTCGTATCCCGCGGTCGCTTGTACGGCTCTCGAGACGACTTCGATGTGCCGCGCGATGCCCCGGCCAATGGCTTCTGGGGGCGCCCCGGCCCACCCGGTCGGTCAACACGCGCCTGCTCGGGCCGCGCGCCCCGCTCTGCGTTGGTCGTGCGTTCGTCACGCGCGTCCTCGGCGTCCCGCGCAGCCTGTGCTTCAAGCGCCTCGCGTTCGGCGCGCGCTTGCCGCTCCACGCGCGCCTCCGCCAACTCTTCGAGCGATCGACGCGGGGCGCGGGGCGTTCGCGCCGCGTCGGGGTTCTCTGAGCGCGCTGCGCGCATCAACTGCTCGACCTCCTTCGGCGTGAGGTCGCGCCACTCGCCCACCGCGAGGCCTTTGAGCCGCAGCGGCCCAAAGCGCGTGCGGCGCATCTTGTTCACCGGGTGCCCGAGTTCGATCAAGAGCGCGCGAATCTCGATGTTGCGGTGTTCGCAGAGATTGAGGTGCACCACCGACTTCCCTCTGTCGCGGTTCACCAGTCGAAGCGAACTGCGCATGACATCGGTGCCGGTCTCGGTGCGGATCCGCGGACCAAGCAACTCGCGCTCAAGCGCGGCCACCGCGCGCTCGTCGAGGCTCCCGTCGATGGTGAGGTCGTAACCCTTCTCCACAAGGTAACGCGGGTGCGTGAGTCGGTTTGCGAAGGCGCCATCGTTGGTGAGGAGAATGAGTCCACTGCTGTCAAGGTCCAGCCGGCCAACGCAATAGAGGCGCGCGCGGCTTGGATGCTGGACGAGATCAATCGCGCGCGGTCGCCCTTCGGGGTCGCTGTTGGTGCAGACCGCGCCCCGCGGCTTGAAGAGCATGACGTAGACATGCCGCTCCGCAGCTCGGATTGGTCGTCCGTACACCTCAATTCGATCGCCGACGGGATCGGCCCACGCCGGTAGCACATCGACAACTTTGCCGTTCACGGTGACCGCACCAGTGCGGATGAGATCTTCGCACTCGCGCCGGGCTGCAACCCCGGCGTCGGCCAGAATGCGCTGAAGGCGAACGCCGCGCGATTTTTCCGCGAATTCGCCGCTGGTTTTGGACGTGCGACGGGGTTGGCGGGATTGGCTCATCGGAGCAGTGTACGGAACGGCGCGCTCGCTCGGCTGCGCGGCGATGCGGGCTGCGGTCGGCTATCCTCTCTCTATGCCCATCTACGAGTACGAAGCGGTTGAGGACGGCGAGGTGATCGAACTCCTCCGATCGATGAAGGACGCGGATCTTCCCGTCGACGACCCAAGCGGTCGGGGGCGCACGTTCCGGCGGCGCCTGTCGGTGTTTGGCGTGAGCGGCGCGGCCGAGGTTTCCAGCGGTTCTTCCGCGGGCGGACACGTGCACTCCGCCGGCTGCGGCTGCGGTCGCCCCATGGGAAGTTGCGGTCTCGGATGAAAGCAGCGGCCACACGGGTAGATGCCGCCACCACGCGGCTTGTCGTCCACGGAGTTGATTTCTCTGGTGCGGATGGCGGGGGCGCTGCCAAGATTCGCATTGCCGAGCGCGAACTCGCATCGCGGAGTGCGGTTGCGATCCGGCCTCGCGTGGATCGCAACGGACTCCGCAAGGCGATCCTCGAGAGCGCACACGACGGTCGCGCACACCTCTGGCGGATCGATGCGCCGTTTGGGCTTCCGATTGAGTGCTTCGCGGCCGCGCGCCCTGAGGGCTTTGGCGATGCGCCGCTCACGTGGCGCGCGGTTGCGGAGTGGATGTCGGGCTTTGAGACCGCGCGCGAGTGGCGGGGCGCGATGCGCGAACTTTCGCGCCGCGAGCCGAAGCGCACCTGCGATCGCGCGCTTGCGACGCCGCTTGCGCCCATGAATCTACGCGTCTTCAAGCAGACGTTCACGGTCATCACCGAGATTCTGCTGCCGCTCGCGCGCGAGGGTGTTGCGATCGAGCCCGTGTCGATGCCCGCCGACCCCTCGTTGGCGCGGACGCGCGTGGTTGAGAGTTGCCCCGCAAGCGTCCTTCGCCACCGCGGGTGGCCATCGAAGGGCTACAAGGGTGGAGGCGAACCGCCGCGGGCCGTGCGCGAGGAAATCGTGCGCCTTCTGCGCAAAGACGGCCTTGAGATCGCGTCGCAGACGGCGGTTGAGGCGATTCACGACGTCGAGGGAGATCTTCTCGACGCGTTGATTCTGACGACCGAGCCGATTGCGCCGCCCGCCGAGGGACTGCCGCCCGAGGCGATGGTGGAGGCGTGGGTGTACTGACCCGCGGCGACAGACGGTGCAGGATCAACCCGACATCCTCTCGCAAACCCTCCGAATCAACGAGACGTTCTTTTCGATTCAAGGCGAATCCACATGGGCGGGTTGCCCATGCTTTTTCGTGCGCCTGACGGGCTGCCCGCTGCGCTGCCACTACTGCGATACCGAGTACGCGTTTCGCGAAGGCGCGCCGCGCACGCTCGGCGCGATCCTTGACGAAGTGCGCGCATCGGGGGCGACGCTTGTTGAACTCACGGGCGGCGAGCCGCTTGCGCAGAAGCGCGCGTTCGACCTGATGGCGATTTTGTGCGACGAGGGCTACACCGTGCTCGTCGAAACGTCGGGGGCGATCGACATTTCTCCGTGTCACCCGAAGGCAATTCGCATTCTCGACATCAAGACGCCGGGCTCAGGCGAAGCAGCGCGGAACCTTTGGTCGAATCTCGACGATCTTCGTCCGCACGATGAGGTGAAGTTTGTGATTGTCGATCGTGCCGACTACGAGTGGGCGCGGTCGACGATGCGCGAGCACCGGCTGGCGGAGCGTTGTCGGGCGGTTCTCATGAGCCCGGCGTTCCCGCAGAAGAAGGGGCTCGAGATTCTTGGGTGTCCGGGACTTGATCCGCGGGCGCTCGCAGAGTGGATCTTGGAGGATCGACTTGCGGTTCGGCAGCAGACACAGCTGCACAAGCTGATCTGGGATCCGGGCACGCGAGGCGTGTAGGCGAGCGTGTTTTGAGCGGTCGAGGTTTGAGCGGTCGTGGTTTGAGCGGTCGCGGCTGCGGCCGCTTCCTTTGGCGGGTATGGCGGTTGTTTGCGGGGTGCGAGTGGTTGTGTGCGGGGTGCGAGCGGTTGTGTGCGGGGTGCGAGCGGTTGTTTGCGGGGTGCGGGCGGTTGTGTGCGGGGTGCTTGCCACGCACGTGCGCCGGGCGCGATTGGGCGGTCAAAACGCGAAAGCCCCGCCGTGAGGCGGGGCTTTGAATGCCCAGGAGAGGACTCGAACCTCCAAGGTTGTTACACCACCAGCACCTCAAGCTGGCGCGTCTGCCAATTCCGCCACCTGGGCAGGTGGGGGTCCGCAGCGGCTTGGGGGCCGCTTCGGAGGAAGAGAGACAATATCCGAATCGACTCGAACAGGCAAGTGCCACGCGTCCTTCGCGGGGGCTCGGCCGGACGAGCGGCATCGACCGCGCGCCGCCCCACGGAACCGAGACGTGATGCCGCGCGATTCGAGGTTTGAGGATCCGTCCCGCACAGGATCCACCCGACAATCCGCCCGTCCAAAACGGGCGCGGCCGGATCCGAGTTGATCTCGGAGTCCGGCCGCGACTTCGATTGCAGAAGGCTGCGCGTGGGTTCAAGAACCCCAGTTTGCGAGCAGCGTGGCGAGGTCGCCTCCGTTGGTCACCCCGTCTCCATTCAGATCTGTGGCGCCGGAGCCGCCCCAGTTTCCGAGAAGCGCCGCGAGATCGCCACCGTCTACCGCGCCGTTTCCGTCGATGTCGCCGGTAATGCCGCACAGCACGGTGCGGAGCTGAACCTCATCGACGGCCGCTTCGATGAGCGAACCCGCGCCGGCATCGTCGGCGATGAAGCGAACCCTGACCTGATTCGTTGGCGTTACGAAGTCCGCAACACGGAACTCCTTGAAGAACCAACCGCCGTTCACTTCGCTTCCGGCTGGGCCAACTGTTTCCAAAGGAACCCAAGTCGACCCGTTGTTGTTCGAGATCTGCACGCGGAACGTGTCTGCGTTCGGGCCTGCACCTTGCGCGTTTGAGTACCAGCGGTGGTAACTGATGTAGGCATCGCCGCCTGTTGCGTCCATTGCCGGAGACGTGAGGGTTGTGAACCCGCCATCGACGTCGGCCGCGCCCAGTGTGCCGCCCACGGTGCCTTGACCCGTGAAGAAACAATTGACGCCGGGCGCTGCGGTGACGTCGTTCTCTGGCTGCACCGGCACGCTGCCGTTGAACGTGCCGATCGGGTCTCCGCGCACCCACTGCCCCGTGGTTGCGGTGTCACCAGGCGACGAGAGCGACCAACCAAGGTTCGTTTCCACCGTGTCAGCGAATGGGAACGCAGCGCCGGTCGAGGCCACGACTGAGTGCACCGTCGTCGGCGCGTCGGCGGGGCTTCGCACAGTGACCCCGGTGGTCGACTGCGCAGTGAGGTAGTACTGAATGGTGGAGCCACATGGCGCGCTTGGAAGCGTGGCCAGGTACTGATTGGTGCCGGTCGACGCGACGACCGTCTCGACAAACGCGCCCGAGCCACTGAGCCTGTAGAGGAGACGCGCCGACCCTGGCTGCGGAGTGCCAGTGATACCACTCACCACCACTGGGAACGTGACGCCGCTTGACGGATTCGATGAGGTTGGCAGGCCGTTCGGGAAACTGATGTCGAGCGCCGCGAGTGCGGGGCCCGGCATGCTGTGATCTGAGAAGCCCGCATTGATCTGCGCGTAGTGCGGTGTTCCGTTGTTGATGTTGGCGTCGTTGTCGTCGAGCGTGAGGAAGTCGATCGTGATCGCGGGCGTGATCGCGGTACCCGTGTGGAGCAGCACAGAGTCGAGCGCGAGCCCGGAGACGATCTGGCGGTACGTTGTCGGATGGGTTGCGGCGAGATACGTGCGCGTACTCCACACACACCCCGAAAGCACGGTGCCGCAGGTGTGAATGGCGCTTCCGGCCGACGAGCAGTTGCTTGCGGAGTACTGGTTGGTGTTGTCTGCGTCGCGAATGCCGGTGCTGCAATTCTGGAAGCCAACCGCAAGCCGCGACTCATCGGTGATGAGAATGCCAACGACGTCGCTGAATCCTTCGCCGTATGCGCCCTGGCCTGAGCCAGCGCGGTTCACAATGTGGTGACCGTACTCGTGATGCACAACGACGCTAAAGGCCGTGTTGTTGCAGCCGCCGCCGGCGGGGTAGAAGTTGATCGAGCTGCCGTCGTAGAACGCATTGCAGGTGCCCGACACCATGACATTGATCGGGAATGCAAGTTGCGTTGCGATTGTTGGGAACGATGGGTTGTAGGCCAAGAGATAATCGCGCGCGATGTTCGCGTGCAGATATGCGTTCACTTCGGCGCGCTCCGATTGATCGGTGTTCGCCGAGTTGTGGAGGAACTCAACCGAGCCGCCGGTGCTGCTGACGCTTTGGGTGCTCTCTTCTCCAGCCACGTCGTTCACAATGAAGAACTGCCCCGCGGCCGCGAGGTTTGACGTGAGAGAGAGATTCGCATTCGTTGGGTTCGGGATGACCACCACGCCGTTCGCGTTCGCGAAGTAGTTGTTGGCACCCACGGTCACGCGGGCGTAGGGAAGCGCCGTTGGCGCCTCTGGATTGCACGCGTCGGCCGCCGTGCCCTGCGTGGCGTTTCCACGCACGGTGGCGGTGATGTCTGCGTGCACGATCTGATCTTCTTGGAAGAGAATGCGATTTGTCTCCGCGTCGACCACGTAGAGCATGCGCCGCTTCTCGGTGGGGTCGAAGACGCCTGCGCCCGAGACGATGAACTTGTAGGCAAGACGCGTGGCCTCTGCGGGAGCATTGTCGTAGCCCGCCCAAATCACCTGCTCTTGCTCGCTCACCAC
>JBILDS010000150.1:0-7638 GCA_044352505.1 Phycisphaerales bacterium | reverse complement strand
GGTGCCCGCATTCCATCGCGTGTCAAGCGCGATCGCCCGAGAATCAGACAAATCGCTCAGACTGATACACCCGGCGGGCGTTCGACTGGCTCCTCGTCTGCCCGGCGCCCACGCACGAGCACCGATGACTTTGGAGGAACCAGCCGACCGCCCTCAACTGCCGGGGTCGCCCCCTGAGAGGGGCGCGAACCGAACGAAGAACGCTTAGCGGCGCCGTCGGAATCCTACGAAACCAGCTACAGCAAGGAGCGCAAGCGCACCAGGAGCCGGGATGACTGCAAACCGAAGGTTGTCCGCCGTTGGATAGACGTCACCCGATCCGCCGGGCGCAGGTTGCGCCAAGATCGTGATTGAGGTGATGAGGGCGTCGGTTGAGTAGAACCCAGCAAACGATGCCGCGGAGTCAATCAGCGCGACGTACGACGACCCGTTGTCAAGGGCGAGTTGGACGACGGCAGGTACCACGTTGAAGTTTACGTCTGTGCCGAAGAAGTTCCCGCCCACTCCACGGAGCGGGGCGCCCGCGAAGGAGATCGTCAACGGCGCGACATTGTTGGTCGAGAGCGCGGGGCTACCCGCGGCCACGCCAACGAAGATTCCGCCTGCAGCGGTTGCGGTCCAGTCAACGCCGCCGGATGAACCGGTGAGCGAACCAGGGTAAAAGCCGCTGTAGGAGTCAAACGTCTCAACCGAAATCGCCGCACCGGCGTTGGTGACGTAGAACTCCCAAACAAACTGTTGGGTGAACGAAATGATGGCTGCAGAAGCACTTTGCGAAGCCGCAAAGAGGGACGCGCCAGCGACCACAACGACGGTAGGGAAGGAGGGAATGGACATGGCTTTTCTCTCAACTCTCGGGACATCGGCAGAGCGCTTTAGGAGAGCGACTCTCACACCGGTTGGAGAAGAGAGACTGAATCCGCGACACCACCCCCGCAGCGATGCGTGGGTGGAGACCCGCGGTGAACAGACCGAAGAAGCGAGCGCCGCCGGCACCGGGCGTACAAACATTGCACACACAATGCACAACGGACTGCACACGCCCACTGAGAAGCGGAAGCCTCGACTCTTCAGATGTTCAACAGCAATGGGTGCCGCAGGACGGCACACACCCGCACCGGCAAAACGACCGGTGCGACCCTTACATCTCCACTGTCATGTTGACACGGGTGGAGGACATGTCAAGCGTGTCCCCCGCACAGATCGTGCGAAACTCACAATTCGGCGGAGTCACATGGTTCGCGGAACCTCATTGGTCTCTCTCTGCGTTGCGCTGCGGTTTGCGTTCGATGTGCATCAGGTCTGAGAACCTGGCTGAAGACCGATTGGGAGCGGCGCAGGCTCGAGTTCGAGCGCTTCGACCAAAATCGCGTGGTACTCGTCAAACGGCACATCGACGCCCCCAAACTGATCCATGTGCGGGTTTCGCTCTTGGCTGTCGAGCAGCGCAAACCCCCGCTCGTGCAACAGGCGATCAAGCGCGACCAGGCACACTTTCGATGCGTTCGACCCGCCGAGTTCCTGTCGCGTGAACATGCTCTCGCCGAAGAACGCGCCGCCGAGGGTGAGTCCGTAGAGCCCTCCAACGAGCACGCCGCCGAGCCACGCCTCGACCGAGTGCGCGAATCCCGCGCGATGCAGTTCGGAGTAGACCTCGACCATGCGCGGCGTGATCCAGTTGGCGTTGCCACCGCCCCGATCTTCCGCGCAGAGCACCATGACCGTACGAAATGCCGTGTTCACTCGAATCTCAAACGGGCTTCGACGGAGGAAGCGCTCGAGCGATCGAGGGACATGGAGCTGGCCGATGGGCAGCACGTATCGCGGATCGGACACAATCCAATGCAGTGCGCCGTCTGGGTCGCCCATGGGGAAGAACCCGCGCGCGTACGCATCAAGCACCGTCGCTGGGTCGAATCGAGTGACTGGTCCGACGTAGTGAAACACGCGCCGCCTCCCTGTCGCCGTGCATTCCTCACGCGCCCCGCTTGGCCGCGGTGATCACGCGAACTTGCGCGAACTGACGGTGCCCTTCTGGCCCCGAGTGGAACCCGTAGCCCGATTCCTTTGCGCCCACCCACGGACACCCGTCGGCACCGCCGCACCCCTGGTTGATGCCGACCATGCCGGCCTCGATCCGCGCGGCAACGTCGGATGCGCGCGCGACATCGCGCCCAAAGACAGCCGCGCCAAGACCAAACGGCGTGTCGTTGGCAAGCCGCACCGCCTCGTCCACCGTTGTGAAGGCCTGGACGCAGGCGACCGGGCCGAACGTCTCCTCGCGCATGACCTCCATCGAGTGATCGACGTCGGCCAGGATCGTCGGGGCGACGAAGTTCCCGTCGCGCGGCTCGCCACCTACGACAAGCGTTGCACCAGCGGCGACTGCGGCGTCAATCTGCGCGACCACTTTCGCCTTCTGGCGTGCGTTCACCATTGGCCCAACGTTGACGCCCGGCTCGCGCGGGTCGCCCTGCTTGAGCGCGTTGGTTCGCGCGACCATCTTTCGCAGGAATTCCTCGCGAATCTGAGCATCAACGTAGATGCGCTCGGTGCTCACGCACACCTGCCCGGCGTTGCGGAAACTGTTGCGAACGGCAAACGCAGCGGCAAGCTCAAGATCGGCGTCGTCGAGAACGACCAGCGGATCCTTGCCGCCGAGTTCAAGAATCACGCGCTTCAGGCCGGGTCCCGCGTCGGCGAGGATCCTCTTGCCGGTTTCGCGCGAACCCGTGAACACGATGAGGTTGACGTCCGCAAGGACGAGCGCGCGCCCCTGCGCACCATCGCCGAAGACTGGCGTAAGGACGCCCGTCGGGAGAAACTCGTTGAGGATCTTCGCGTACTCGCACGCGACGAGCGTGGTTTCTTCGCTCGGCTTGAGGAGTACCGAGTTGCCAGCGACCAACGCTGGCAGCACAGACTGGTGCGGCATCAGAATGGGAAAGTTCCACGGCGTGATCGCGGCGCAGACGCCGAGCGGCGCATGGCGAAGGATGCTGGACGCGTTCTTGTCCTCACGCACCACGTCGGCCAGCGCTGCCACGATCTCATCAAGCTCGCCGCTGCATGAATCGGCGCAATAGTTCGCCTCGCCGATTGCCTCCGCCACAGGCTTGCCCATCTCGCGCGACGCGAGTTCGCCAAGCCGCTTCGCTTCGCTCTTGAGCCGCGCGGCCGCCGGCCGAAGCACTTCTGCGCGCTGCGCATGCGTGAGCGCTCCCCAGCCCCGCTGCGCCTCGCGGGCTTGAAACACGAGCCTGGGAATCGCGTCGATTGAGGTTGTGGGGAGGCTCCCGACCGCGTCGCCAGTGGCGGGATCGACGGAAACGAGTGGACTCGTGCCTGTGTGCGGAGCAGTCATGCGGCGGAGCGTAGCATTGCGCATTCTCGGACGGCTTGATGGCGACGGCGTGACGAGCGGTCGGATCGGAGCGCGGCCGCGGGCGAAGTTGGGATCCCCGGCCGTTGAAGAGAGCCGCGTTGCGGTGTATCCTTCCCGACCCTTCATCAACGGGCCGTCGAGGACTGCGCCAGCAGGCCTCGCATGGAGCACCAATGCGGCCTCGCCGGTGCCCCAGCCTCGAAGGAACTGGCCGCGCGCTTGGATCTTCCCGAAGTTGACCTCGGGACCCTCGCCGCGGACGCGTCTGCCACGGTGGCGACGCGGCGTCGAGAGTCCTGTGCGCTGCCCGGTGGCGGTGTACGCAATCACGAGGAAGCGTCCGTCGCGACAGGCGTCCGAGCCAGACCTGCCCAACCAAACAACCGATGGCGATGCATGAACTCGGCTCAAACAGCCGATCTCCTCGTTGCCTGACCGAAATTTGGCCCGTGGTGTAATGGTAGCACAAGTGGTTTTGGTCCATTTAGTCTTGGTTCGAATCCAAGCGGGCCAGTTCAGGTCTCGGCAATCTCAAGTCTGTGGCGACGGCGCGCGCGCGCCGAGATGCAGAATCATCCATCCAGTTCGAACCGCGGACTTGTTGCCGTCATCCTTGCCGCTGGCAAGGGCACGCGCATGCAGTCGGATCTTCCGAAGGTCATGCACCCCGTGATGGGGCGACCCATGGTGCACTGGGTGGTCGACGCGGCACGTGCGGCGGGTGCCACGAAGATCGTTCTCGTCATCGGGCACGGAGCTGAGCTTCTGCGCGCTGAGTTCGCAGGGGCACCCGATGTCGAGTTCGCCCTTCAGGATCAGCAGCTCGGCACGGGTCATGCCGTGATGATGGCGAAGCCGAGTCTTGAGCACGGCGCTGCGGATACGGATGCGTTTGTCCTCTGTGGCGATGGCCCGCTCATTCGTGCGGACACCCTCGGCACCCTTCTTGCGCTGCACCGTGGCGAACGCGCTGCGGCCACGCTTGCGACAAGTGTGATCGAGAACCCCCACGGGTACGGGCGCATTGTTCGCGGCGCGGCTGGGCGACTTGAGCGCATCGTCGAACAGAAAGACGCGACAGAAGCGGAACGCGCGATCAAAGAGATCAATCCGAGTTACTACTGCTTCCGCGCCGATGATCTTCTCGATGCGTTGTCGAAGGTCACCAACAAAAACGCGAGCGGTGAGTATTACATCACCGACGTCTTCGGGATTCTTCGCGAGTCTGGTCGCACCGTTGCTGCGGTCGACGCGGTGCCGCCGCAAGACGTGCTCTCGATTAATGATCCGATCCAGTTGGCTGAGGTCGATGCGATCCTCCGCAGCCGCCACGCGGGAGTCGCACGATGAGTTCCGCCGATCGCGAACATCTGAAGATCTTCGGTGGTTCAAGCACGCGCGACCTTGCTGCCGGGATCTCCGCGCATCTTGAGTTGCCGCTGGGTCTTGGAACCGTCACACGATTTCCCGATGGCGAAACGATCGTCAAAGTCGACGAAGATGTGCGAGGGCGCGATGTCTACGTCGTACTCTCGACATGCGAGCCGGTGAACGACAACCTCATGGAGTTGCTCGTCTTCATCGACTGCCTGCGGCGAGCAAGCGCGAAGCGTATCACCGCGGTCATCCCCTACTACGGATATGCGCGGCAAGATCGCAAGGACGAAGGTCGCGTGCCGATCACCGCGAAGTTGGTCGCCAACCTCATCGTGGCTGCTGGCGTGAATCGTGTGCTTTGCATGGATCTCCACGCCGCGCAGATCCAAGGCTTCTTCGACATCCCCGTCGATCACATCAGCGCGTCGCCTGTGTTCGCAGAGCACTTCCTCAAGATTCGTCCGACGCTCGGTGAAATTGTTGTGGTCTCGCCCGATGTCGGCAACGTGAAGGTCGCGAATATGTTCGCGAACCTGCTGGAGTGCGACCTTGCGATCATCGACAAGCGTCGGCAATCGGGCTCGAAGGTCGTTGTGAAGAACCTCATTGGCGACGTCGAGGGTCGGACGGTGCTCATGTTCGATGACATGATTTCGACCGCCGGAACCGTGTGTGAAGCGGCGCGACTCGTGGTCGAGCGCGGCGCGAAAGATGTGATCGCGGCCTGTACCCACCCGGTTCTCGTGGGACTTGCCATGCAACGTCTTGCGGAGAGTCCGATCTCGAAGGTTGTGGTCACCGACACAATTCCTTGCGGAGCGCGCACACGTGCGCTTGAAAGCAAGCTTGAAGTTCTCACCGTGGCGTCGCTCCTTGGCGAGGCCATCCACCGTATCCACCACGATCAGTCGATCTCCGCGCTCTTCCGCGTCAGCGGCGGCGCCAAGCGGTAGACGGCCTTCTCTTTCTTCCATCAATTCTGTCTTCAACCTCTTTTCAATTTCGGAGTACATGCAATGGCAAAGGAAGTTCCCACCATCGAAGCAACGACGCGCGACCGCCTCGGCAGCCGCTACTCGAAGCGCCTTCGCGCCTCGGGTCGTCTGCCCGCGGTCATCTACGGTCACGGCACTGATCCGCTGGCCGTCCATGTCGACGAGAAGATCACCGTGACGGCCCTCAAGCGCGGCCTGCACGTGATCAACCTTGCGATCGAAGGCCAAGGCACGGAAACGTGCCTCGTGAAGGATCTGCAGTTTGGTTTCATGGGCGACGATGTGATCCACATGGACCTCGCGCGCGTGAACCTCGACGAAGTTGTGACCGTCACTGTGTCGTTTGAGTTCTACGGCGCCCCTGAGGCTGCGAAGAAGTCAGGCACGGTTGTGGTGCACGAACTCGCAGATATCCAGGTGACCTGCAAGGTGCGCGACATTCCGGAGCACATTCGCGTGGACATGACAACCATGACGGGCGAAACGTTCACCGCGGGCGATCTCAAGCTGGAGCCGGGCGTTGCGCTCGCCGGCGATCCGCACGCCGTGATCGTGCGCGTCCAGATTGTGAAGGAAGAAGCTGTGGGCGAGGCCGCCACTCCTGCCGCCGCGGCAGCAGCCGCCGCGCCAGCAGCCGAGAAGAAGGAAGAGAAGAAGTAAACGCTTCGATCTTCCTCGAAGGAAGTCACTGAGACACCACCGGAGTCAATCCTCAGAGAGCACCATGAAAGTCGTCGTCGGACTCGGCAACCCAGGACTCGAATACCAGCGAACCCGCCACAACGTGGGGTTTGACTGCATCGATCGCTTGGCGAGCAAAGTCTGCGACCGCTCGCAGTCGCCGCGCGCGCGCTTCCAAGCGCTCGCGCTCGAAGGTGAGTCGGGCGGCGAGAAGGTTCTTCTTCTCAAGCCGATGACCTACATGAATCTCTCGGGAACCTCAGTGGCAGAGGCGCTGCGCTTCTACAAGCTCGACGCCACGCGCGACCTCCTCGTGATCGTCGACGACATCGCCCTCCCCTGCGGCGGCATTCGCCTGCGCAGCGAGGGAAGCGCCGGCGGCCACAACGGCCTGTCCGACATCCAGGCGAAGCTCGGAACTGATCGCTACGCGCGGTGCCGCATCGGTATCGACGCGCCGGGTCAGATTCCGCAGCGCGACTATGTGCTCGGACGATTCCGCGAAGACCAGCAGCCTCTCGTCGACGATGCGATGAATCTCGCAGTGGCGGCGACGGAGTGTTGGGTCGTGGGCGGAATCACGGAGGCCATGAACCGTTTCAACCGCCGTGCGGGCGAGGCAGATGTTGCCAAACCCGAGCGCGCGCCCAAGTCAGAAGACAGCGCGTCGACAGCGAAGACGCCGGACAGCAAGAGAAATGGCGCATCCAGCTGATTGGCCGGATCGCAGAACGAATCCAGAACCAAACCCGCTGCACAACTCGCGCAGCATCAAGATTGGAAATCACCCATGGCAGAAACCCGCATCCACGCCTACGAAGGCATGTTCCTCTTCCCGCAGACGGTTGCCGCCGACCTTCAGAGCGCGGCCGACCACGTTCTTGAGATCATTTCGAAGGGCGGCGCTGAACTCGTCAGCATGTGCAAGTGGGACGAGCGACGTCTCGCATACGACATCAAGGGCAACAAGCGCGGCGTGTACTTCCTTGCATACTTCAAGTGTGACACGCAGAAGTTGGCCGCGATTGAGCGTGATGCTCGTCTCAGCGAAAAGCTTCTCCGCTCGATGATTGTCCGCGCCGACCATCTTGCCCCTGAGCAGATGGCCGCCATGGAAGGCCGCCAGCAATTGGCCGATGAGATCGCCCTGCGCAAGACGCAGCCGGTTGCCGCAGAGCCCGCCGCGGAACCCACCGAGGC